>NZ_JAGXJM010000018.1:0-225393 GCF_019091445.1 Streptomyces sp. GbtcB7 | reverse complement strand
CCCTCGTACTGGATGTACTTGGGTCTGTGCCCGGTGCGGCGAGAGTACGTGCATGGCGTCGCGGGGCAGACGGGAATGTGACGACAGGGCCTAGCGCCCTGATCCGCCGGACCGGCCCTGGCGCGGCGCCCAGGTGAACTTGTCGCCGCCCACCCAGCGCACCACGTCCGGGTCGTCGAGATCGTGGATGTGGATCCCTTGGGAGCCGGCGAACGTCAGGACATCGGTGATCGACTTCGCCTCGCCGACCATTTCCCCGTCGATCTCCACGATCCGAAACGGCGGGTCGCACGGCTGCACCCCGAGCACCATGACCCGCGGGTAGGAGATGTGGGGGCTCGAGATTTCGGTCATGCCTAGAGCGTAGATCGATTCCCGCGAGTGGGCCGAGGTGAGTGACACTCCGCCGTGCGGGCCGACGGCGGCTGGGCAAGGCTTGAAGGGCTTGAAACGGGTGGGGAGCTCACGGAAGGTGGTGCCGATGGATCCCGTCGAGGCCCTGGACCGGATCGCGTTCCTGCTGGAGCGCACCCAGGCCCCCACCTATCGCGTACGGGCCTTCCGCACCGCGGAGGCCGTGCTGGCCGCGCTGCCCGCCGGGGAGGTCGACAGGCGCGTCGCCGCCGGAACCCTGGAGTCGCTGAAGGGCATCGGACCGAAGACGGCGCAGGTCGTGCGCGAGGCGGTGGCCGGTCAGCTGCCCGGCTATCTCGAGACGCTGGAACAGCAGGCCGCGGGCCCCCTCGCCGAGGGCGGCGAACACCTGCGGGCGCTGCTGCGCGGCGACTGCCATCTGCACTCCGACTGGTCGGACGGCGGCAGCCCGATCGAGAAGATGGGCAGGACCGCCGCGCGCCTCGGGCACGAGTGGGCGGTGCTCACGGACCACTCGCCGCGGCTGACCGTGGCGCGGGGCCTGTCCCCCGAGCGGCTGCGCGAGCAGTTGGCGGTGGTGGCGGAGCTCAACCGCCGGTGGGCCCCCTTCCGGCTGCTCACCGGCATCGAGTGCGACATCCTCGACGACGGATCGCTCGACCAGGAGCCGGAGTTGCTGGAGTCGCTGGACGTCGTGGTGGTGTCGGTGCACTCCAAGCTGCGCATGGACGCCAGGTCGATGACCCGCCGTATGGTCACCGCCGTACGCAATCCGCTCGCGGACGTGCTCGGGCACTGCACGGGCCGGCTGCTCACCGAGCGGCGGCGGCCCGAGTCGGAGTTCGACGCGGACGCGGTCTTCGCCGCCTGCGCGGAGTCCGGTACCGCCGTGGAGATCAACTGCCGCCCGGAACGGCTCGACCCACCGCGCCCGCTTCTGCGCCGGGCGCTCGACGCGGGCGTGCTCTTCTCGATCGACACCGACGCGCACGCCCCCGGCCAGCTGGACTGGCAGATCCACGGCTGCGCGCGGGCCGAGGAGTGCGGGGTGCCCGCCGAGCGCGTGATCACCACCTGGAGCGAGGACGAGCTGCTGGCCTGGACCCGGTCGCGGACGGCGCCGACCCGTGTCACCAGCACCTGACGGGCGTACGCTGGGCAGCGAGAGCAAATCCGCGCCCGAGCCCCCCGGACGCATGAAGCCGTACGGCGAGCCGAGACGTGAGTCGTACGGCGACCCGAGAACCGTCCGCTCCTCTTGCCCCCTCCGGGTGACGCAGATCACCGCGCCCGCCCTGGTCACGCGGGAACACCCATTGGTAGTTCCCCGTTAAACCAACCGTGGGTGCGGATGGGACAGTGTCCCCGGGCCTCACCTTTTGCCCATAGGGATGATCGTTCGGCTGAAGCCCTGTGGAGCCTCTCGCCGAGAGGTGACCGCCATCCGTGCCCACCACAGACGGCCCCGACCGAGATTCCCCCGTCCGGTCGGGGCCTTTTCATGTCTGGCGCCCCGCCCGGCCCCGCCCTGCGCTGCTGCCCCCCGCCGTGGACGGCTGCCTCCGCTTGACTTCGAGTGCTCTTTAATCCGTAGCGTCGGAACATGACCACTGCACAGCACAAGATCGGCTCGGGGTTCGGCGCCCACAGCACCGCCGACGACGTCCTCCAGGGCGTCGACCTGACCGGGAAGCTCGCGATCGTCACCGGCGGGTACTCGGGGCTCGGCCTGGAGACCACCCGCGCGCTCACCAAGGCGGGCGCCCACGTCGTCGTTCCGGCACGCCGCCCGGACGTGGCCCGGGAGGCGGTGGAGGGCATCGAGGGGGTTGAGGTGGACGAGCTCGACCTCGGCGACCTCGACAGCGTCCGCGCCTTCGCCGAACGCTTCCTCGCCTCCGGCCGCACCATCGACATCGTCATCGACAACGCCGGAATCATGGCCTGCCCGGAGACCCGCGTCGGTCCCGGCTGGGAGGCCCAGTTCGCGACCAACCACCTCGGCCACTTCGCGCTCGTTAACCGTCTGTGGCCCGCGATCGAGCCGGGCGGCGCGCGGGTCGTCTCCGTCTCCTCGGGCGCTCACCACAACTCGGGGATCCGCTGGGACGACGTGCACTGGCGCACCGGCTACGACAAGTGGGAGGCGTACGGGCAGGCGAAGACCGCGAACGTCCTGTTCGCCGTCCACCTCGACCGGCTCGGCCGGGAGTCCGGCGTACGGGCCTTCGCCCTCCACCCCGGCGGCATCCTCACCCCGCTGCAGCGCCACCTCGCCAAGGAGGAGATGGTGGAGCGCGGCTGGATCGACGAGGACGGCAACCCGCTGAACCCGTCCGGCTTCAAGTCGCCCCAGGAGGGTGCGGCGACCCAGGTGTGGGCCGCGACCTCACCCCAGTTGGCCGGCCTGGGCGGGGTGTACTGCGAGGACTGCGACATCGCCGAGGTCGCTCCGGCGGACGGCGAGCGGACCGGCGTACGCGACTACGCGATCGACCCCGAGCAGGCCGCGCGGCTGTGGACGCTGTCGGCGGAGCTGACCGGGGTGAACGCGTTCGCGTGACGCGCCCGGGGCATCAGTCGCGGGCCGTGAACTCCCGCAGATCCGCGACGAGTTGTTCCGCGTGCGTGGCGAAGAGGCCGTGGCCCGCGTTCTCGTAGACCTTGAGAGTGCCGTTGGGGAGCAGTGCGGCCGCCCGGCGGCCGGTCAGGTCCAGCGGCGCCGACGTGTCGTGGGTGCCGTGGACGACCAGTGCGGGCAGGTCGAGCTTGGCCAGTTCGGGGGCGACGTTCAGGGTGGCCGCGAGGTCTCCCAACGCCGCCCCGCCGCGCGCGGTGGCGCCGTGACAGCGGTTGATCATGGACTGCACATAGGCCGGGGAGAGTTCGTTCCCGGGGAGGTCGAGGGCGAAGAACGAGCGGGCCCCGTCCACGAAGAAGGCGGCCCGGTCGCGGCGGAAGACCTCGTTGCCGGCCTCGACGACGCCCGGGTCGATGCCCTCCGGATGGTCCGCGGACCGTACGGCCCCGGGCGCCATGCCCGCGACGAGTGCCACCCTCGCCACCCGCTCGACGCCGTGCCGGGTCAGGCAACGTACGACTTCCGCGGTCCCGATGGAGTGCCCGACCAGTGTCACCCCGGACAGGTCGAGGTGGCGCAGCAGCCCGTCGACGTCGTCAGCCAGAGTGTCGAGGTCGAACCCGCCCCACACGTCGTCGGACCGGCCGTGGCCGCGCCGGTCGAGGCCGACGCACCGATAGCCCTCCGCGGCGAGCGGCAGCATCTGGTACTCCCACATCTCCGTGCCGAAGTAGGCGCTGTTGACGAACACGATGACCTGCCCGGTGGCGGGACCGTAGTCGACGAAGTGCAGTCGGGTGCCATCGACGGGGCTCTCGAAGTACGGCATGGGAAACCTCCCGGAATCCGGTGGCGGGACGAGTGGGTACGTCCTTCATGGTTCCGGAGGGCCGGGGCGGGGTCGATTACCCCCGAGGTCATGCCTGCGCGTGTGCGCCCTCCCGCCTCGTGGTCAGCTCGGTCGGCCGATGGCCCGCAACGGGCACCCGGTGTCGACGCGCGTGGCGAGTTCGGCCCGCAGGGTGGCGAGTTCGGCCATGCGGGCGTCGATGACCTGGATCTTCTGCTCGAACAGCACGGACAGCGCCTCCGCGGAGTCCGGCGCCTCCCGCAACTCCTCGCCGTGCCGCGCGATCTCCGCGAGCGAGAATCCCAGCGTCTGCGCAGTGCGGACGTACTGCAACCAGGGCACCGCCTCGGGCGGGAAGTCGCGATAACCGTTGGCCAGCCGCCGACCCGTGACGAGGCCGACCTTCTCGTAGAACCGAATGGTGTCTCTGCTCATGCCCGCCTGCGCGGCGAGCTCTCCGATACGCATGTCCCTCCATCGGACGGCGGGCTTGACCTTGGACCGTACTCCACTGTTTAGCGTGAGGCGTCGCTGCCCCGAGACCAGTTGGAGCCTCATCGTGATCCGGACCCTCGTCCCCGAACGCCCCGCCTATCTCCGCGCCGTACGGGCAAGCGCCTGGTACGACCTCGTCGTCACCGCGGGCTTCGCGACGCCCTGGACGTACGCGCTGGTGCACGATGCGCTGTCGTCGTCGGGCAACGCGCTCGGGCTGGGTGTCCTGCCCGAACTCGACCCGGTGCAGACCCTGTACGCGAATCTGATGGGCTCGGTCGTGGTGGTCTGGGCCGTCCTGCGCATCGTCCGGCCGCTGCCGGTGCACGGACTGCTCGACGGCGTCGCGCGCACGCTGTTCGCGGCGTGGCAGGCGTACGCGCTGGCCCACGGCGCCATGCGGCTGCTTTGGCTGTTCTTCGGCGTCGAGGTGATGTTCGGCCTCGTCCAGCTGGTGCCGTGGTGGCGAACTCGGAACACGAACCTGTTGAGCACCGAAGCCGGCCCGGCCGTTGGGCATCCACTCCCAGCAGAGGGCCAGTGACACCCGTCTTGAGGCACATGCACCGACGCCCCGAGTACGCGGCGGTGTGCCCGGCCGCGTGCCCCATAGACCCTCGTCGAGCCGAACCCCGTACGGCGATACTCCCTACTCGACATCGCGTCGACGATCCCGGTATTGGCGGGAACGACCCTCGGTGATCCCGCCAAGGACCCCGTGGCTGTCGCCCGGTCCATCACGGCCGAAGAACGCCGAAGAACAGGGCGTAGCCGTGTGCGCACCGACGACAGCCCGCCCAGCCGCCGCGGTGCCACTCGACCTCGTTCAGAAAACGTTCTGGAGACAAACCCGATGAAGCTCGCCAAGCGTCTCATCCTCACCACGACAGCTGTCGTCGCCGTGACCGCCGGCACGCTGTTCAGCGCGACGGTCGGCCAGGCCGCCACCTCGCAGCCCGCCCGCACCGGCGTCGAAGCTCCCGCCGCGCTGAAGGTCCCCGACGGCAACCGGCTCACCGGCGTCTTCTCCGCCGCGGGCGTCCAGACCTACACCTGCGCCGACGGCGCCTGGAAGCTGCTGGAACCCGCCGCCACCCTGTGGGCCAAGAACGACCGCTCCCACCGCCCCGTCGCCCTCCACTCCCGCGGCCCCGTCTGGGTGTCCACGGTGGACGGCAGCGCGGTCAACGCCGCCGCCATCGCCAACTCCCCCAAGACCGGCACCATCCCCGAGCTTCTCCTGCAGTCCACCGCCACTCGCGGCACCGGGGTCTTCGCCGGCGTCTCCTACGTCCAGCGCCTCGACACCCACGGCGGCGTCGCACCCACCACCGCCTGCACCGGTACCGACCAGATCAGCGTCCGTTACTCCGCCACCTACGCCTTCTACAAGCCCGCCAAGTGATGCGGTAAGGAGCGACGGCAGGGGCCCTCCGGACGATCTCAAGGGGCCCCTGCCCTGCTGCGGGCCGGCAGGGCGGCTGTTGTTCCGGACGCGATCACCAGACGGATGTCGTGAACCCCCGGCCGTGGGTCAGTGCGGGGCGCGCTCCTCCAGGGCGGTGCGCCAGGCCGGGGAGGGGCCCTCGCTCACCGGCTCGGCGCGTCGGCCGCCCCGCGCGAAGAAGTCGGCGAGCGGCAGGATCGCGGCGCCGACCGTGACCGCGTCCGGGCCGAGCCGGCCGAGGTCGATGGAGACGCGCTCGGCCGGGTAGCGCAGGGCGTACGAGGCCGCGTACCGGCGGACGGCGGGCAGAAAGCGGGTGCCGAGCTGGAGGCCCGCCCAGCCGCCGATCAGGATCCGCTCGGGCTGGAAGAGGTTGATCAGGTCGGACAGGCCCGCGCCCAGGTACTCGGCGGTCTCCTCCAGGACGGCGAGCGCGACGGGGTCGGGCTCGACGCCCTCCTCGGCCGGGTAGGCCGCGGTGAGCATCGCGGTGAGCGCGGTCTCCTCGTCGGTTCCCTCGGGTGGGCGGCCGCCCTCCTCGCGCCAGCGGTCGAGGAGCGCCTCCGCGCCCGCGTACGCCTCCAGGCAGCCCAGGGCACCGCACCGGCAGCGGCGCCCCCTGACCCGTACCGTCAGGTGGCCCCACTCCACCGAGCGGCCGTGCTCCACGTCCTCGGTGACCAGACAGGCGCCGACGCCCGAGCCGAAGAGGACGACGACCGCGTTGCGCGCGCCGCGTCCGGCGCCGAACCACATCTCGGCCTGGCCCAGGGTCCGGGCGCCGTTGTCCGCGAAGTACGGGACGGTGTCGGGGAGTTGGCAGGCCGAGCGGAGCAGGGACTCCAGCGGGACGGCGTCCCAGCCGATCGTCTGACCGTGCACCACCGCGCCCTCCTCGGGCGTACGGGCGACGATTCCCGGGACGCCGATACCGACCCCGAGCAGCCGCTCGGGAGCGATGCCCGCCTCGTCCAGCACCTCGGCGACGCCGTCCCGGATGTGCCCGACGATGACATCGACGTCGTACTCCCGACGCTTCGACGACGGTCCGCCGCCCAGAGACGGCCCCTCCCCCTGGGCCGCCTCATCGCCCTCCGACGCCCATTCACCCCCGTACCTCTGCCGCTCCAACGGCCTCTCCGTGCGGGCGAGTTCGGTGAGGGTCAGGTCGAAGAGCTCGACACGGACGCGGGTTTCGCCGACGTCGACGCCGATCATGTGGCCGCTGCCGGGTACGACCCGCAGCAACGTGCGCGGGCGGCCGCCGTCGGAGTCGACGCTTCCGGCCTCCTCGACCAGACCGTCCGCGACGAGTTCCGCGACCACGTTGCTGATGGAACCGGAACTCAGGCCGGTGGCCGGGCCCAACTCGAAGCGGCTCATGGGGCCGTCGAAATACAACCGTTGCAGGACGGCGGTGCGATTGCCGCGCCGCAGGTCACGCACTGTTCGCCCGTTCCGCACCGCCATGAGAATCCCTTCCGGCCCGCCCGACCTGCAAGATACCCCTGCGCGATCCCTTGACGCGACTTTCTTCCGGGTCTTAACTCACGTCCTAAATTAAGACATGAGGGTCGTTCGAGAAGTGAACGCGGGCGCCCCTCGTGGCTCTTCCTCCGGGAAAGGGACATACGCAGCCATGCGCAGAATCCGAGCCGCGGCCGCCGGTGCGGTCACCGTCTCCCTGCTGACCGCCGTGACCGCCTGTGGTGGCGGCTCGTCGACGGGCGGTGGGTCCAACGACTCGCCCAAGACGCTCACCTACTGGGCCTCGAACCAGGGCGCCAGCATCGAGGTCGACAAGAAGGTCCTCCAGCCGGAACTCGACAAGTTCGAGAAGCAGTCCGGGATCAAGGTGAAGGTGGAGGTCGTCCCCTGGTCGGACCTGCTGAACCGGATTCTCACGGCGACCACGTCGGGTCAGGGTCCCGACGTCCTGAACATCGGCAACACCTGGAGCGCCTCGTTGCAGGCCACCGGTGCGCTGCTGCCGTGGGACGCGAGCAACTTCGCCAAGATCGGCGGCAAGGACCGCTTCGTCGACTCGGCGCTCGGCTCGACGGGCGCGCAGGGCAAGGACCCGGCCGCGGTCCCGCTGTACTCGATGGCGTACGCGCTCTACTACAACAAGAAGCTGTTCGCCGACGCGGGCATAGCGAAGCCGCCGGCCACCTGGGACGAGCTGATCGCCGACGGCAAGAAGCTGTCCAAGGGCGACAAGTGGGGCCTGGGGGCCGAGGGTTCGAACCCCTCGGAGAACATCCACCACGTCTTCGTCTTCGCCAAGCAGCACGGCGCCGACTTCTTCACCGCCGACGGCAAGCCGGACTTCACCTCGGACGGCACGGTCGCGGCGGTCAAGCAGTACATCGACCTGATGGCGAAGGACAAGATCATCGCGCCCGGCAACGCCGAGTACGCGCAGAACCAGTCCGTGAGCGACTTCGCCAAGGGCAAGAACGCGATGCTGCTGTGGCAGTCGGCGTCCGCCAATCTCAAGTCACAGGGCATGAGTGACGACGCGTACGGCATCGCCCCGGTCCCCGTGCAGTCCGGCACCCCGGGAACCGGCACCAACGTCAACTCGATGGTCGCGGGCATCAACCTGGCCGTCTTCAAGAACAGCCACAACCTCGACGGCGCCACGAAGTTCGTGAAGTTCATGACCAGCGACGCCGAGCAGAAGATCCTCAACACGGCGTACAGCTCGATCCCGCCGGTGAAGACGGCCCAGACGGACGCCACCTTCAACACCCCGGCGAACGCGGTCCTCAAGGACACCCTGGCCAAGAGCGCCGCCGCGCTTCCGCAGGTCGCCGACGAGTCCCAGTTCGAGACGACGGTCGGTACGGCAGTCAAGGCGCTGTTCGCGGACGCGGCCGCCGGACGTGCGGTGACCACGGAGTCGGTGAAGGCGGAGCTCGAGAAGGCCCAGCAGCAGATGCCTGCGAAGTGAGCGCTGACTCCCTCATGACCACCACGACCGCCGCCTCCGCCGATTCCGGCGAACGGGCGGTGCCCAAGGACTCCCCCGGGGCGGCGCGCGGGCCGCGCCGCCCCGGGCGGATCCGGCGCATCGCACTGCCCTATCTGCTGCTCCTGCCCGCCCTGATCCTCGAACTCCTGGTCCACCTGGTGCCGATGGTGATCGGCATCTTCATGAGCTTCAAGGAGCTCACCCAGTTCTACATCCGCGACTGGGGCACCGCGCCCTGGTCCGGCTTCGACAACTACAAGGTGTCGGTGGACTTCAGCGCGCCCGTCGGCAAGGCGCTGCTGCACTCGTTCCTCGTCACCGTCGGCTTCACCCTGCTGTCGGTGGGCCTGTGCTGGCTGATCGGCACGGCGGCCGCGATCTACATGCAGGACACCTTCCGCGGCCGCGGTCTGCTGCGGGCGCTCTTCCTCGTTCCGTACGCGCTGCCCGTGTACGCGGCGGTCATCACCTGGGTGTTCATGTTCCAGCACGACAACGGCCTGGTGAACCACGTCCTGCACGACCAGCTGCACCTCACCGACAAGCCGTCCTTCTGGCTCATCGGCGACAACAGCTTCTACGCCCTGCTCACCGTCTCGGTGTGGAAGGGCTGGCCGTTCGCGTTCCTCATCGTCATGGCAGGCCTCCAGAACATCCCCGGGGAGCTGTACGAGGCCGCCGCCCTCGATGGCGCCGGTCTGTGGCAGCAGCTGCGCCGCATCACCCTGCCGTCACTGCGCCCGGTCAACCAGGTGCTGGTGCTGGTCCTTTTCCTGTGGACGTTCAACGACTTCAACACGCCGTTCGTCCTGTTCGGCAGGACCGCTCCGGAGGCCGCGGACCTCATCTCGGTGCACATCTACCAGGCGTCATTCGTCACCTGGAACTTCGGCACCGGATCCGCCATGTCGGTCCTGCTGCTGCTCTTCCTGCTCGTCGTGACGGGCGTCTACCTGCTGCTGACCTCCCGAGGAAGGAAGACGGCCGATGTCTAGCACCGCGCAGACGGCGTCCCGCGCCTCGAAGGCGCCCCGCTCGCCGATGGCTCCCCCGCGGTCCTTCCTCTGGTCCCGCAGGATCTTCCTCACCCTGCTCACCGGCTTCGTCCTGGTACCGGTCTACGTCATGGTCTCCAGCTCGCTGAAGCCGCTCGCGGACGTCTCGGGGAAGTTCCGCTGGCTGCCGAGCGGGCTGACGATCCGCCCGTACATCGACATCTGGTCGACGGTCCCGCTGGCGAGGTACTTCGTGAACTCGCTGATCGTGGCGGGCGCGGCGACGGTCTGCTCGGTGGTGATCGCGGTCTTCGCGGCGTACGCGGTGAGCCGCTACAGCTTCCGCGGCAAGCGCGTCTTCACGGTGACCGTGCTCTCGACGCAGATGTTCCCCGGCATCCTCTTCCTCCTCCCGCTCTTCCTTCTCTACGTCAACATCGGCAACGCCACGGGCATCGCGCTGTTCGGCTCGCGCGGCGGCCTGATCCTCACGTATCTCACTTTCTCCCTGCCGTTCTCGATCTGGATGCTGATCGGGTACTTCGACTCGGTGCCGCGCGATCTGGACGAGGCGGCGCTGGTGGACGGCTGCGGGCCGCTCGGCGCGCTGCTGCGGGTGGTCGTGCCCGCCGCGATCCCCGGCATCGTCGCCGTCGCCGTCTACGCCTTCATGACCGCCTGGGGCGAGGTGCTGTTCGCGTCGGTGATGACCAACGACGCCACGCGCACGCTCGCCGTCGGGCTCCAGGGCTACTCCACGCTCAACAACGTGTACTGGAACCAGATCATGGCCGCCTCGCTCGTGGTGAGCGTCCCGGTGGTCGCCGGGTTCCTGCTGCTCCAGCGCTACCTCGTCGCCGGCCTGACGGCCGGAGCCGTCAAGTGACCGACTCCTCATCCCCTGAAGGGACTTCCGTGACCATCGACCTTGCCGCACTCCCCGAGGACTTCCTGTGGGGCACGGCCACGTCGGCCTACCAGATCGAGGGAGCCGTCGCCGAGGACGGCCGCTCGCCGTCCATCTGGGACACGTTCTCGCACACCCCGGGCAAGATCGACAACGGCGACCACGGGGACATCGCCTGCGACCACTACCACCGCTGGCGCGAGGACATCGCGCTCATGCGTCAACTGGGCACCAATGCCTACCGGTTGTCCATCGCCTGGCCCCGGGTGGTGCCGGGCGGCGACGGCCCGGTCAACGCGAAGGGGCTCGACTTCTACGACCAGTTGATCGACGCCCTGCTGGAGGCGGGCATCACCCCCTCCGTCACCCTCTACCACTGGGACCTGCCGCAGGTGCTCCAGGACCGCGGCGGGTGGCCCGCACGCGACACGGCACACCACTTCGCCTCGTACGCGGCGGTCGTCGCGGAGCGTCTGGGCGACCGTGTCCAGCACTGGACGACGCTGAACGAGCCGCTGTGCTCGGCCTGGATCGGCCACCTGGAGGGCCGGATGGCTCCCGGCCTCGCGGATCTGGCGGCCGCGGTGCCCGCCTCGTACCACCTGCTCCTGGGCCACGGCCTGGCCGTGCAGGCCATCCGCGCCGCGGCACCGGGCGCCCAGGTGGGCATCGTCAACAACCTCTCCAGCGTCGAGGCCGCCACCGACCGCCCCGAGGACGTCGCGGCGGCCCACCGACTGGACGGACACACCAACCGCTGGTGGCTGGACCCGGTACACGGCCGCGGGTTCCCTGCGGACATGCGTGAGGTCTACGGCGTCGAACTCCCGGAGCTGCCGGGCGACTTGGAGACCATCGCACAGCCCCTGGACTGGCTGGGCCTCAACTACTACTTCCCGTCCACCGTCGCCGACGACCCCTCAGGACCCGCGCCGCGCGTGCGCACGGTGCGCCGCCTGGGCGTTCCCCGCACCGGCATGGACTGGGAGGTCGACGCCTCCGGCATCGAGCGCCTGCTGCTGCGCCTCACCGACGACTACGGCGCCCGCAAGCTGTACGTCACCGAGAACGGCTCCGCCTATCCCGACGTCGTCCGCCCCGACGGCACCGTCGACGACCCCGAGCGCACGCGGTACCTGGAGCAGCACCTCGCCGCCTGTGCCGCGGCGGCCGGCAAGGGCGTCCCCCTCGCCGGATACTTCGCCTGGTCGCTGCTCGACAACTTCGAGTGGGCCTACGGCTACGACAAGCGCTTCGGCCTCGTGCACGTCGACTACGAGACCCAGCGGCGCACGGTGAAGGGGACCGGGCACCGGTACGCGGACATCATCCGGGCCCACGGGGAGCGCAGGCGCAGCGCGGCCTGACGTATGTCCCGGCCTTCGCGCTGGACGCGCGTGTTCTCTCGAACGGAGCTCGCGTCCAGCCGAAGGCGAGGGACGAGGTCACCCCTTCGACCTGCCGGCTCCATGCCGGCCGATGTCGTCCAGGGCCGCCACGAGCTGCGGAGCCACCACCTTCCGGGTCCAGACGGCATCGTCGTCACCCACGGCGCGGGGCACGGTCTCGATGAGCATGATCAGGTAGAGGTAGCTGCGGTAGAGGGCGAGGCGTCGGCGGACCGCGGTATCGAAGTCCGCGCGGCCTCCCGCCTTCCGATAGCCGGTCAGGAAGGCCGTGTCGTCCTCGATGTCGCCGAGGAGGGCGAGGGAGACGAAGTCCGCCAGGGGGTCGCCCCAGAACATGCGCTCGCCGTCGATCAGGCCGCCGATCCGGGGTGTTCCTTCCGGCCGGTCCACGAGGATGTTGCCCGGCCACAGGTCGAAGTGGACCAGGCGCGGGGTGGTGACCTCCTCCAGGGCGTCGTAGGCGGCCCTCGCGGTGCGGGCGACCTCGTCCACGGGCCGGGGCAGCCAGGCCCGATAGCGGCGGGCGTCGTCCAGGACGGCGTCGTACATGGTGGTGAAGGCGGTGCGCCAGTCGGGGGCGAGCGGACCGAGGGCCCCGGACGGGTAGCCGAACCCGGGTCCGGTGACCTGGTGGAGCCGGGCCACCAGGCCGCCCAACTCCGCACGCAGGGCGGTGTGTTCGACAGGAGTGAGCGTGCCGTTCCACGACTGGCCCGGGCAGGCCGTCATGAGGAGGTGACGGTCCCCGGTGGCCACGACGCGCGGCGCCGGTACGTCGACGGTGGCCGCCGAACGGTAGAACTCCGCCTCGGACACCAGGAGTTCGCGCTCATGGCGCATGCCCGGGGCGGTCTGCGGGGGCGGGACCTTCAGCACATGGCGGGTGCCGTCGGTGAGGAGGAGCTCCTCGACGGTGTTGTAGGTGCCGCCGTCGAGCGGGCGGCAGCGGGCGAGGCGCTCCGGCGGCACTCCGGCCGCCGCGAGGATCCGCCGCGCCCGCTCCCAGGAGTCCTCCGTCATGCGCCCCACCCGCCCCTTCGATCACCCGGCCGCGTACACGTCCTCCACGTAACGCCCGTTCGCGATCAGCTCGTTCAGCCACCTCTCGGCGGTCGCCTCGTCCGCGTCCGGCGTACGGTCCCGGTACAGCGTACGGAAGGCCTCGCGGACCCCGGGTGCCATGCGCGAGCCGTCGCCGCAGACGTACACCCGGGCTCCGGCCCGCAGCAGCTCCCAGACCTCGTCCGCCTCGGCGGCGATCCGGTGCTGCACGAAGGTCACACCGTCGACGGGCGCCGCGCTGAAGGCCGGGCACAGGGAGACCGCCCCGGCGGCCTCGGCTGCGTGGAGTTCCTCCGCGTGGAGGTAGTCCGCGTCCGGGGCGTCGCAGCCGAAGTAGCAGATGGCGGGCGGTAGTTCGGCTCCCGAGGTCAGCCGGGCGCGGCGGTCGGCGATGGCGCCGCGGAACGGGGCGAGTCCGGTGCCCGCCGCGACCATCACGACCGGCGCCGAGTCGTCGATCCGGAAGGCCTCCCGGCAGGGCTGGACGCGGGCGAGGACGGTGTCGCCGGGCTTGACCGTGTGCAGATGGCCGGAGCCGACTCCCGTGTACGTGCCCAGGCCGGAGCGGGCCGGGGCCTCCAGCAGGGAGACCATCAGGTCGGCGTGGCCGGGGTCGGTCGCGGGTGAGGACGACACCGAGTAGTGGCGGGGCCGCAGCGGGGTGAGGAGGTCGAGCAGGACCGGCCAGTCCAGCACGCCGCGCAGGGCGGGGTGGGCCTCGAACACCTCGACCAGGGTGCGCGGGTCGTCCACGAGGGCCGAGAGGGCCGTTCGTTCCGGCGGGCACGGGTTGGCCGCGGCGAGCACGGTGAGCTGTTCGGGAGTCGGTCGCTCCTGCAACTCGACGTGGTATGAGAGGAGTTGGCGTACCGTCAGGGGTCGGTCGACCGCGATGCCGTCGCGGCGCGGGCGGGTGGCCCGGATGTCCAGGACCGTGTCCAGGTCGAGGCCGAGCGCGGTGGCGGTCCGCTCGACGAGGGCCGGGTCGTTGACGGGAAGCACCGTGAGGTGGTCACCGGTGCGGTAGGTCGTGCCGTCGGGCAGGGCCAGCCGGACGAAACGCTTCGTGCGCGGGTGCGTCGGCGCGGTGAGGTCGTACGCCTCGGTGACGGTCATGGGGAGCAGCCCGTGCCGCTCGGCGAGGGCGTCCAGGGGGCCGCCGGTCAGCGCCCGGACCTCGTACGCCGCCGTGGGCTCCACCGCGTCGGTGGCGTCCGGGTCGCCGTACCGCTCCAGCAGCACGGTGCGCAGCCGGGCCGTGAAGGTGCGGACGGTGCCGGCCAGGTCGCCCGAGGCGTCGGCCGCGGCGCGCTCCAGGAGCCGGGTGCCGCCCCCTTCCGCGAGGCGCTCGTCGATGCGGGCCGGAACGTGCTGGTAGGTGGCGGCCCAGTTGCGGTCGCCGACGCCCAGGACGCCGTACGTCACACCGGTGGCCCGCGGGGCGGTGTCGAGCCAGGCCGCGAAGGCGGTGGCGTCGTCGGTGGGCTGCCCGTTGTAGGAGGCGGCGGCGATGACGACGGGGCGGTCGGTGGGCAGCCCGTCGGTGTACGCGTCCAGCGGCGCCACCTCCGTGTCGCAGCCGATCCCGGCGGCCTCGTCGGCGAGCGAGGCGGTGAACTCGCGGCAGGTGCCGTAGTTGCTGCCGTGCAGGAAGAGGGCGCGGGTGCCGGGACGCACCCGGGTGGGCAGGGTGGACGCGTCGGCCGAAGCCCGCGCCGGGTGCTGGGCGGCGGCGCCGGGCAGGGGCGCCCGGACGCGGTCGGCGGTCGTGCGCGGGGTGAGCGTGAGGGTGAACCCCTCGGGCTTGAGGGTGAGCGTCTCCTTGACCGTCAGCGCGTAGTCGGCGTGGTCGTGCAGCCGGTAGCGGTGGACGAGCATGGCGAGCAGCATGGTGGCCTCGTGCAGGGCGAACTGCCGCCCGATGCAGGCGCGTTCACCGGTACCGAAGGGCTTGAACGCGTGCGGGGAGCGCGCGGCCTCCGCCTCCGCCGTGAAGCGCGCGGGGTCGAACAGCTCGGGGTTGTCGCCCCACACCGGCTGCCGGTGCAGCATCGGGCCGAGCACGGTGACCGCCTGTCCGGCGCGCAGCGGGATCCGGCCGCCGAGCAGGGTGTCCTCCCGGGCGTGCCGGCTGAACGCGGCGGCGGTCGGCCACAGTCGCAGCGCCTCGTTGAGCACCTGCCGGGTGTAGGTGAGCCGCCCGATCTCCTCGAACGTCGGCTCGGGGTCCGCGGCGCCGCCCCACAGCGCGTCGGCCTCGCGTTGCACGAGCTGGAGCACGGCGGGGTGCTTGGCCAGGTAGTAGAGCGCGAACGACATCGCGCCGGAGGTGGTCTCGTGGCCCGCGATCAGGAAGGTGATCACCTGGTTGCGGATGTTGGCGGTGTCGAGCGTGGTGCCGTCGGCGGGGTGCTCGGCGGTG
This sequence comes from Streptomyces sp. GbtcB7, assembly GCF_019091445.1. NCBI lineage: Bacteria > Bacillati > Actinomycetota > Actinomycetes > Kitasatosporales > Streptomycetaceae > Streptomyces > Streptomyces sp. GbtcB7. The sequence goes on along the minus strand of NZ_JAGXJM010000018.1, from coordinate 209,873 downwards.
AGCATCAGTCCGAGGAGGTCCCCGGCGTCGGCCGCGTTCGGTCCGGCGTCCACGCGGGCGGCGATCACCTCGTCCACGACCTGTGCGAGGTGGTCGGCGTCCGCGCGGAAGGCCGCGTCCGCCGCCGAGTGGTCGCTGCCCGGCGTGCGGCTGAGCCGGGTCATGCTCCACTCCAGACAGCGGACCATGGACTCGACGAAGGGGTGGGGTTCGTCGCGTTCGAAGGAGCCGAAGTCGTAGCCGAATCCGGCGAGCCCGATGGTGTCGAGGGTCATGCGGGTCATGTCGTCCGGGATGTTCACGGGCTGTCCGGCGCGGGCGCCGCGATCCCAGGAGTCGATCAGCCGGCGTGCGACGCGCAGCATCACGGGGTGGTAGGTGCGCATGGAGCCCAGCGCGAAGGCGGGCATGAGGATGTCGTGCGCCTTGGCCCAGTTCGGCTCGTCGTTGTAGGCGGTGAACAGTCCGTCGGCGGCGAACGCGCGGACGTTCTCCAGGGCGGGTCCGACGGCCTTGGCGAACCGGGTCTCGTCGGCCAGGTCGGTGACCAGGTCGAGATCGCCGACGAAGAGGGTGTCCCGGCCGTGCAGCCGTCGTACGAGCACGGGGCCGTGCGCGCGCATCAGCTCCATCACCTGCTGGAGCGGGGTTCGGCCGGGTCCGGTGTCGGATATGTCGACGACCGGTATGTCGCGGAGGGAGTGTGTGGGTTGCGGGTGCGGCGCGGTGGGGGACATGGCGCGACAACTGCCTTTCGCGGTACGGAAGTCCTGCCCTCCCAGCTTGATCGTCGGACCCGGCGTGCCCGCACCGCCTCACTACATGATTCTGTAGTCACCGGGGCCGGGTCGCGCTTGCCACGGCCGCGGCGGGATGACAGGAGGCCGGGAGGTGGCGATGGACGCGGTGGTGTGGCGCAACCGGGCCATGACGTTGTTCGACCGCATCCCCATGCCGGTCGCGGTCTGTGATGTGTACGGGGCGATCATCCTGGCCAATCCGGCGATGGCGGCGGAGTGGGGCGCCACGTCGAGCGGGCTGCGGGGGCGCGAGGTCCTGGACCTGTTCCGGCCGCAGGAGCCCTGGCAGATCGAGCGGATCGCCCAGGCGTTGCGGCTGCGCCGTCGCTCGCGCTATCCGGTCTCGGTGCGCTGGGACGCGGCCGACGGGGTGCGGCGCGAGGGCGAGCTGACCGCGGACCCGGTCAGTGACTCCGTCGAGGCGAGCACCGCACTGCTGGTCATGGTCCGCGTGCTCGGCGAGTGCCCGGTCGTGGAGCAGCCGCCCGAGCCGGCGGCCGGCACGGCCGAGATCCGCATTCTGGCGCTGCTCGCCGAGGGCGCGACCACCGCACGGGCCGCCCGGGAGACGGGCCTGACCGTGGACGGCGTCAACTACCACCTGCGGCGCCTGTCCGAGCGCTGGGGCGCTGCCAACCGTACGGAACTGGTCGCGCGCGCCTACGCGCTGGGCGTACTGACTCCCGGAGTGTGGCCGCCCGCGGCCGTGCCCGCCCCCTGAGGGGCGCCGAAGCGCGCGAGGCAGTGCCACACCATCTTCAGGTCCTGGAGTTCATGGCGGCCGGTGCGGGCGGCGTCCCCGATGATCCGGGAGTCGAGCAGGCCGTCCTCGGCGATCCGGGCGCCGAGCGCGACGAACTCCGGGCCACGGAAGTCCGGGTGGCGCCGCAGTTCCTCGACCGGGAGCCGGTAGCCGGGGTGCCACTCCACGGGGCACGGGAGCCGCCGTGCCGCCGCCTCGACGGCCGTGCCGCGGTAGCTCGCGTCCAGGACCAGGGCCTCCATGTCCCTCGCCAGGTCGACGGGGCCGTGCACCTGCGCCTCGATGTAGTCGTTGAGCGCGTCCCGCTCGTCCGCCTCGGCCAGCTCGATCAGGGACATCCCGGCGGCGACCCCGAACGCGGACGGCTCCGCCGCGCTGTCGGGATAGCAGAAGGTGGCCCGCGGCAGGGCCGCACCGGTCAGCCGGAAGTGCGAGGAGCCGAAGCGGGGCGCCGCGCCGACGAGTTGGCGCCGGAAGTTCAGTCCGCCGTACACGGGTCGCTCGTGGGCGGGTTCGGCGTCGTACGCCGCGCCGAAGATCCGGCTCTCCCAGCGCCAACGGTCGCCGCCAGGGTGTGCGGTGAGCCCGCCGTTGCTCGTGCCCGTGACGAACTGCGAGACATACGCGCCGTCCCGGGCCAGTACCTCCAGGATCGGAAGCCCGCCCACCAGCCGGTCGGGGTGGAAGTTCAGGGTGATGCGCAGCGCCGGGTCCACCGCCGCGCCCCGGGAGAGAGCCGCCACATGGCGCAGCGCCCGCTCCTGGGGTGTGCGCCCGCCCCCGAAGTCCACGTGACCCCTCCCCCGCGCTGTTTCCGCACGCCTTCGCCCCACTCCGGGACCTTTAGAGATCACTCGTCGGGCGGGACTTCCGCAACTCATTTCTCCTGAACGGCCAGCACGATCTTGCCCCGGTTGTCGCGCCGCTCCAGACGTTCGTGGGCCGCACGCGCCTGGTCCAGCGGGACCACCGTCTCGACCGGCACGCGGTACGTGCCCGCCGCGACCCGCCGGGCCAGCTCGCGCAGGTCCTCGCGGGGGTCGTAGCCGTGGATCTGCAGATTGGTGAGCTGGAAGCCGAGGACGGCGGCGTTCTTCGGATAGAAGTCGCGGGTGTCGATCGTGCTCGGCTCCAGGGCGACGTTGGCGAGGGCGACCACCCGCCCGCCGTGCCCGACCTCGCGCAGACTCCGTGCGAAGGCGGGGCCGCCGACGGTGTCGAGGACGACGTCCGCACCGCGCCCGCCGGTCAGCCGCAGCACCTCCTCGACCTCCGCGTCGCCCGGGTGCGCGGAGGTGTCAAGGGTGTCGTGGGCGCCGAATCCGGCGGCCCAGGCGGTCTTGTCCGGTGAACCCGCAAGCGCGACGACACGGGCACCGGCCCCGGCGGCGATCTGGACGGCCGCGCTGCCCACCCCGCTCGCGGCGGCCTTCACCACCACGGTGTCGTCCTTGGTCACCTTCGCCAGATGGCGCAGGCAGTACCAGGCGGAGAGCCAGGCCACGGGCAGGGCAGCGGCCTCGGTCAGCTCCAGACCGTCCGGCACGACCGTGACCTGCCGGGCGGGCACGACGGCCAACTCGGCGTAGAAACCGGGTGCGTTCACCCCGTCCAGGGCCATGACCCGCTGTCCGACCTCGATGCCGGTCACCCCCTCCCCCACCGCGGCGACGACACCGGCCGCCTCCACGCCCGGGATCAGCGGTGGCCGTCCGGCCCGGTGGTACCGCCCGGCACGGACCAGCGCGTCCGCCCGGTTCACCCCCGCCGCCACGACCCTCAGCAGCACCTGGCCCGGGCCCGCGACCGGGTCGGGGACCTCCGTCGGCACCAACACCTCGGGCCCGCCGAACTCGTCGATCCGCACCGCACGCATACCGCACCTGCTTCCTGGTGGACGCACCGGAGCACCACGGAACCCGAGGAGACCCACGAGAACAGTGACACCGGTTGAAGTGGTGTCACCATGCGACACCACTTCAACCGGTGTCAAGGCGCTACACTCCGGCCATGCCCTCCGCTCCCGCCGCCGTCCCCGAGCCCGCCTCGCCGTTCCCCTTCATCGGCGGACGCCCCTGCCTGAACTTCGTGGCCACGCTCGGCAAGCGGCACGCCACCCCCCTGGAGCGGCTCCCGGACCCCGACGCCCTCGCCCGCTGGATCGCCGAGGCGGGCCTGAGCGCCGGGGCCGACGACACCCCGGTGCGCGTCACCGAGGGCGATCTCACCCACGCCCGCACCCTGCGCGAGGCCCTCTACCGGCTCGTACGCGCCGCGATGGCCGGGGAGGCACCCGACCCGGCCGATGTCACGCGGGCCAACGAGGCGGCGGCCCGCCCCGACCTCGCCCCCCAGCTCGCCGAGCCGCAGGACGAGGGCGCGGGCCCCCGGCAGCCCCTGCGCTGGACGGCCGAGCGTCCCGGACCCGCGGCCCTCGCGACCGTGGCCCGGGACGCCGTCCTGCTCGTCGGCGGCCCGCTCCTTGCCAAGGTCAAGGAGTGCGAGAACCCCGAGTGCTCGCTGCTCTTCCTGGACGACTCCCAGGCCCGTCGGCGCCGCTGGTGCTCCATGGACCGCTGCGGCAACCTCGCGAAGGTGGCCGGCTACCGGTCCCGCAGCCGCACCGACTCCGGCCGGTGACGGCGGCCACCGGTTGAGAACGCCGCGGTGGTCCCCGCCTCGCGGTCCGCGCGCCAGGACACGGCGGGCGTCCGGTGCGGGTCCCGGCCGAGGAAGGCGAGCAGCACCTCCGCCCGGCCGGCGGCCGCCGGCACCTCGCGGGCAGCGGCGAACACCCCGCACGAGTCGCGCGCAACTGCGCGTAGGCGTCCGCCACACCCCGCAGCGCCTTCTCCAGCACCGTCTGCGCCTCGGCGCGTACGGCGCCGCGATCACCGGCGCCGACTCCGGTACGGGGGCGGCCACCTCACTCACCCTTGCGGACAGTTACGGTCCTCTATCAGCACGTTCGGTACGCCTGCGAAAAGGGAAAAGGCCAAGGATGCGAGACGTACGTGGTGCGTGGGCCGTGGCAGGCGCACAGCTCCGGAAGTGGCACGAGGAACCCGTGGTCGTCCAGTCGGTGCGGTCGGCGGGGGCCGCGACCGTCGCGTACGTGATCGCGCTGCGGCTCAGTCCGGAGCCCGCGCCGCTCACCGCCCCGCTCACCGCGCTCCTGGTCGTTCAGGTCACGCTCTACGCCACCCTCACCACCGGCATCCGCCGGGTGAACTCCGTGGTGGCGGGTGTCGTCGTCGCCATCGCCTTCAGCGTTCTCGTGGGTCTGACATGGTGGAGTCTGGCCCTGCTCATCCTCGCCTCGCTGGCCGTCGGCCATCTCGTCCGGGTCAGCGAGTTCGTGCCCGAGGTGGCGATCAGCGCCATGCTCGTGCTCGGCGTGACCAGGGTCGGGGACACGGCCTGGGCCAGAGTGCTGGAGACACTGATCGGCGCGGTGGTCGGACTCGGCTGCAATCTGCTCTTCGCTCCGCCGGTGTGGGTGGGCGCGGCCGGCGAGTCCATCGAGGATCTGGCACGGCGGGTACGCCAGTTGATGCTGCGCATGGGCGAGGAGGCGGCCGGCCGCACCCCCGTCGAGCACGCCACCGCCCGGCTGCACGAGGCGCGCCGCCTGGACCACGACATCGTCCAGGTGGACGCGGCGCTCCGGCAGGCCGAGGACAGCCTCAAGCTCAATCCGCGCGTACGGGAGGGCCTGCTGCACCGGATCGTGCTGCGCACCGGCCTCGACACGCTGGAGATCTGCACGGTGGTGCTGCGGGTGCTCGCCCGCACCCTCACCGACCTCGCCAAGGAGCGCGATCCCGAGCCGCTGTTCGAGCCCCAGGTGGGGGCGACGCTGGAGCAGCTGTTGTCCGAAGTGGGCGACGCCGTGGTGAGTTTCGCGGTCCTGGTGACCACGGACATCAGTCAGAACGCCGAGTCGGCCGAGGCTCGGCTCGCCGCGGAGCTGTCCACAGCCTCGGCGACCCGCGACAAGCTGGCCCAGCTGCTGCTCGAAGAGGTGCAGCGGGACGCCCGGCAGTGGCAGCTGCACGGCGCCGTCCTCACCGAGATCAACCGCATCCTGGACGAGCTGGACACGGAGCACCGCTCACGGCGGCTCATGGAGGAGCTCGACCGCGGCACCCGCGAAGAGCGCGAGCGCCGTGACCACCTCGTCCGACTGCGGCAGCGCCTTCGGATGCCCCGCGGGCCGCGACAGTCGCGCTCGGACCGGAACCGTCCCCCCGTCTCCGGTCGTTCTCTCTGAGGACAGCCGTTCCGTTTTCGGGGACGGGGGCGACGACGGGGGGAGCGGACGGATGGCCGACGACGCTGTGCGGATCGACGGGAACACACTGCGCCTGCCGGGCGGGGTGCGGGTCCGGTTCATGCGGACGCTGCGCCTGCCCGAGACGGGCACGCACGAACTGCCGCCCGGGCTCGGCGAGTTCCCCGTGCGCCGCGTCGAGGACCACGCGGACACCGTGCCCGCCGAGTGGCGTGCGCGCGGCGGTGTGATGCTGCCGGTGTATCTGCGCGAGGCCATGTGGCTGAGCTTCGCGGGCTCGACGGAGCCGGCCGCGCTCCAGGTCGGCGTGGGCAAGGTGTGCGCGGTCTCGGGCAAACCGTGGAGCTCCCTGCTCGCCCGGGACCCGCAGAACTACGTCGTGCTCCCCCGCCAGCCCTGGCTCGACGGCATCAACGCCGGGAAGGGCACGGTCCGCCAGTTCGTGGCCGTGCCGCTGGGGCTCGGCGCCACGGTCGAGGGCCAGGTCACCGGCGAGGAGGTGTGGGGCGGCCTGCAGCTGCAGTCCTTCCGGCTGAATGACGCGGAGCTCGCGAAGTGGCGTGAGTGGGAGCGCCGCCGGTCCGTGAGCACCAGGTCGGTGAAGAGCGTGTCCGCCTATGGCGCCGCCCCGCCGGCTCCCGGCGCCGCCATGGCCGCCGCGCCCGCCTCGGCGGCCCGCGCGAGGAGCGCCCCGGCCATGGGACTCGGCGTGGGAGGCTCCATGCGCCAGGAGGTCTACGTGGACGAGCGATCGCGCGGCGCCTGGGCCAGGGAGCCCGCCGGCCGGGTGTTCGTGCATCTCGTGACGCCTCCCGAGTGGCGCCGCATCACGGGCGAGGCTCCCCCGCCGTCCCCCGTCGACCGCGCGGCGTACACACGGGCCGGACTGCCCTGGTTCGAGTACTACGACGACGCGGCCCAGGACGTCGCCCCCACCGACACCCTGGGCTCGGTGCGGCCGGTCGGCGAGTGGCTCGGCGACGACCACGAGCCCTGGCAGGAGCCCTCGCCCCACCAGGTGAAACAGCTGGGCGACGCGCCGGGCGAGCCGGTCGAGGACGGTGACTGGTAGGCGGCCCCACCCGGTCGTCGGGCAACCCCGCCCACCGTTGCACAAGGTGCAACACGCGTTGCCGTTCTTGCACTTCTCGGGTGTCGCACGTCAAGGTGGCTGTGACGGCCGAGGCGACCGACACCCGAGGTGCAGGTATGAACAGTGGCGCAGATCCGGCGCGGGACGCGGGCGGCGGCTGGGGCAGGCGCCGGTTCATCGGAGCGCTGGCGGGGATCACCGCCGTGACGACGGTTCCGGCACCGGCCGCGCCGCGCACCCGCCCCGCTGCCACCACGACCCCACCCGCCGAGGGCTCCCCCGCCACCTCGGCTCCCGGGCCGACCTCTTCCTCCCCCACCGTCCGCCGGCTGTTCCTCGGCACGTACACCTCGGTCGAGGGCGGTGGAAAGGGGATCGGCCTGGCCACGTACGACCCGTCGACGGGCGCCGTCACGGCCACCGGCACACTCACCGGTATCGGCGACCCGTCGTACCTCGCCACGCATCCGAAGGGCCACACGCTGTACGCCGTCGACGAGCGGCCGGAGGGCGCCGTGACGGCCGTACGGCTCGCCGACAACCGGGTACTGGGCACCCGGAGCACCGGCGGCGCGGGCCCCTGCCACCTCTCCGTGCATCCGAGCGGACGGTGGCTGCTGAGCGCCAACTACACCTCGGGCAGCGTGGCCGTGCACCCCGTCGACGCCTCGGGCGCACTCGGCGAGCGCACTGACCTGGTCACCCACTCCAGTCCGGCACCGGGCCCCGGCCAGGACGGCCCGCACGCGCACCAGTTCGTGACCAGCCCGGACGGCGGGCACGTCCTCGCCGTCGACCTGGGCACCGACACGGTCTACACCTACCGCCTGGACCAGTCGAAGGGAACGCTCACCGAGGTCTCCCAGGCGCACACCCGGCCGGGCGCGGGACCACGCCATCTCACCTTCCACCCCGACGGCCGTTTCGCCTATCTCGCCAACGAGGTCGACAACACGGTCGTGGTCTGCGCGTACGACCCGGCGAGCGGACGGCTCACCCCGGGCGACCCGCAGTCCACCGGCACGGGCGCGGGCACGAACTACCCGGCGCAGATCCTGGTGACGTCGAACGGGTCGTACGCCTATCTCGCCAACCGCGGCCACAACAGCCTGACGCGGTACGGGGTCGAGGCGGCCGGTGCCCGGTTGAGGCTCCTGGACACCGTGCCGGTCGGCGGCGACTTCCCGCGCCACCTCGCCTTCTCACCGGACGAACGGCTGCTGTTCACGGCGAACCAGCGCTCGAGCACGGTCAGCGTCTTCCACGTCGAGGGCGCGAGCGGTGAACTCCGGCTCGCGGGCAAGCCGTTCGCCTCACCCGTCGCCGTCTGTGCGCTGCCGCTGTAGCGCGCGGGGGCAGTTCGCGGAGCTCGCCTGCGTGAGCAGCACATGCATCCGCTCGGTGAGCTGCGAGACGTCGTCGGCGGGCGAGTGGAAGGACAGGCGTACGTCGCCGTTGCCGCGCACCCGTTCGATCCGCAGCGTCAGTCCGTGCCGGTCGACGGCGAGCGGCTGGACGCGGACCGCGCCGTGCAGGCCCTCGGGCTCGACGAGGCGGGTCAGCCGCTCGACGGCGTCCGGGTGCGCGTCGGCCAGATGGGTGAGCAGGCTCGCCTCGGCCGTCGCGAGCGGGTCGGGGACGGCGTCCGCGAACTCGTCGAGGTCCACCACGAGCGCGCCGGACACCTCGCGCAGCACCACGCGCGAGGGCCGGAACTCCAGGTGACCGTCCGCCAGGACGAACCGGCCGGCCATCCAGAGCCGGGCGCGGATCCGGTTGCGCACCGGCACGGGCGCGACGTCCGCGAACTCCAGGACGGCGGAGGGCTCTCCGCGCGGCGCACAGACCGCCGCGGCCGTCAGCGCGCTGTCGTCCGGCACGTGCAGGAGAACACGGCCGTCCGCGGTGACGGTGTGCGCACCGACGAGTTCCTCCCTGCCGCCCTCCGCGGTCACCGCGCAGGACCATGCCGCGGCAAGCACCGAGCGGGCGCGCTCGGCCGCGGCGGGCGCGGCCGTCCAGGTATGACGGTCACCCATGCGGTCACCCATCCCAACCTCCCTTAGGTAAGCCTTGCCTAACCTATCGGAGATCCGGGTGCACGCCAACCACGCCACACCTGCGTCCCTCGCACGAGTTACGGCGCGATGGCGCCCAGAAGCGCCCGCGCGCACAGATCCCGCAGCTGCTCCCGGGTCAGCTCCGCCCCTCTGAGCCACTCCAGGCACACGGCCGTGGTGAAGGCGAGCCAGCCACGGACGGCGATCCGCAGCTCGGGCCGGTCCTCGATCCCCCCGGGAACGTCGGGGTCCGCGTCGAGCGCCGCCAGGATCTGCTGCTCCTGCGCGGCCAGCGCCCGCTGATAGACCCTGCGCACGGCCTGGTCACCGGCCGCGTCGGCGCGATGGAAGGCGCGGAAGCCGTGCGCGTGGGCCTCGACGTACGCCAGGAAGGTGTCGAGTCCGGCGCTCAGCTGCTCGCGGACGGGAATGCCGGGCACCGCGGCCGTCAGCCGCAGCATCCGCTCGCTCTCGCGCTCCACGACGGCCGCGAAGAAGTCCCGCTTGGTCGGGAAGTAGTGGTACAGGAGCCCGCGCGAGACCCCGGCGATCTCGGCGACCTGCTCGATCCACACCTCGTCGTACGGGCTCTCCGAGAACAGCCGCGCCCCGACGGACAGCAGCTGCTCCCTGCGCTCCTCGGTACTGAGCCGACGGCGTGTCCGCTCTCCTCGCTCCCCTTGTTTGCCCATCATGGCCGCACCTTACTTGACGTCGGTTCAACAACGGGATCACACTGAAAACCGCTATTGAACCCGCGTACAACATGGTCAGGACAGCAGCGTCGACGTGCCACAGGCACAAGGGAGATCGCGTCATGGCGGAGACGACAGGGGCCGTGCTGCCCAAGGGGTTCCGGAGCGCGGAGCTGGGCTGGCCCGAGCTGCACCGCATCCCCCGCCCGCCCTACCGGCTCCCCGCCGTCGGGGATGTGATCGGCGCGAACGTCCGCTCTCCGGTGCAGGACTCGATGCGGTTCGGGCGCAGGCTCGGGCCGATCTTCCGGCGCAAGGGCTTCGGCAAGGAGATCGTCTTCGTGTGGGGCGCCGAGCTCGCGGCCGAGCTGGCGGACGAGACCCGGTTCGCCAAGCACGTCGGCCTCGGGGTCGCCAACCTCCGGCCGGTCGCCGGGGACGGTCTGTTCACGGCGTACAACCACGAGCCGAACTGGCAGCTGGCCCACGACGTCCTCGCCCCGGGCTTCAGCCGTGAGGCGATGGAGGGCTACCACCCGATGATGCTCGCCGTGACCGAGCGGCTGATGGACCGCTGGGACGGGGAGCGCGCGGCGGGCCGGGCGGTGGACGTACCCGGCGACATGACGAAACTGACGCTGGAGACGATCGCCCGCACCGGCTTCGGCCACGACTTCGGCTCCTTCGAGCGCTCCAGGCCGCACCCCTTCGTCACCGCGATGGTCGGCACCCTGACCTACGCGCAGCGCCTCAACGTGCTCCCCGCGCCGCTGGCCCCGGTCCTGCTGCGCGGGGCCACCCGCCGCAACGAGGCGCACATGGCGTATCTGAACCAGACGGTCGACACGGTCGTGGCCGCCCGTCAGCACTCCTCCGGCGAGGGGGACCTGCTCGACCGGATGCTGGAGACCGCCCACCCGGAGACGGGGGAACGGCTGACGCCCGAGAACATTCGCCGCCAGGTGATCACCTTCCTGATCGCCGGCCACGAGACGACCTCGGGCGCGCTCTCCTTCGCCCTGCACTACCTCGCCCAGCACCCGGACGTCGCCGCCCGCGCACGGGCCGAGGTGGACCGGGTCTGGGGCGACACTCCCCTGCCCGCCTACGACCAGGTCGCCAAGTTGCGGTACGTCCGCCGGGTCCTCGACGAGTCGCTACGACTGTGGCCGACCGCGCCCGGCTTCGCGCGCGAGGCCCGCGAGGACACCGTGCTGGGCGGGGTCCACCCGATGCGGACGGGTGCCTGGACCCTGGTCCTGACGACGCTGCTGCAGCGCAACCCGGAGGTGTGGGGCGCGAACGCCGAGGACTTCGACCCGGACCGCTTCGACCCGGGGGCCGTACGGTCCCGGCCCGCCCACACCTTCAAGCCGTTCGGCACCGGGGCGCGGGCCTGCATCGGCCGGCAGTTCGCGCTGCACGAGGCGACGCTCGTCCTGGGCCTGCTGCTGCGCCGCTATGAGCTGCGGCCCGAGCCGGACTACCGGCTGCGGATCGCCGAGCGGCTGACGCTGATGCCGGAGGGGCTGCGGCTGCATCTCAACAGCCGTGTGCCCGCTGCCGATTCACTCGCCGGCCGTCCAGTGGCCCGGGCGGGTGACTGACCGCGGCAGCCTGGTCCCGGCGCTGCCCCTGGCCGCGTTCAGCTGGGGCTGGGTCAGGAAGAACGCGTCGGTCAGATCCGCGTCCGTGAGATCCGTGTCGCGGAAGTCGGCGCCGATCAGGTCCGCGCCGCGCAGATCGGCGCCGGTGAGGTCGGCGGCGATGAGGTAGGCGCCGCGCAGGTTGGCGCCCCGCAGGTCGGCGCCCTTGAGGCGGGCGCCCATGAGGTCGGCGCCGCGCCGCTCCTTCTTCTTGCCGCGGCCGACTCCCGCGCGCACGAGTTCGCTGGTCCGCAGCAGGAGGGTGTTGACCTGCTGCCGGTGCGCGTTCACGTCCAACGCCCCGAGTTCCTCCGCGGATCGGTTCGTCAGGCGCTCCGTCTCGGCGAGGGCTCGGCGGAGGTCGGCGTGGATCGGCCGGGCCGGGGCGAGGGTCAGGGCCTCGTTCAGGTACCAGAGCAGTTCGTGGAGCTGGCGGACGACCGGGAACACGTCGAACATCTGCCGGGCTCGTTCCCGCGGGCCTGTGCGCCAGTCCTGGCCGGCGAAGGTGACCTGGGAGACCTGCTGGCCGGCGCCGAAACAGTCGTACACCGTGCACCCGTTGAACCCCTTCTCCCTCAGCTGCGTGTGGATTCCGCACCGGGAGTCCGTCCGCAGGTTCTGGCAGGGCTTTCCCGCGTCCTTGTCGATCGCGAAGTCCGCCGAGCGGGTGAAGGGCAGGGCGACACAGCACAACCCGAAACACCGACCGCAGTCGGCCCGCAACTCAAGGAGCCGGTCATCGACTGCCGTCACGCTGTCTTCTCGCATGTCACCAGCGTACTGAGGCGGCAGGCGCCCTCCGTGAGGGGTTCTCTCGCCCCCGCCGCCCCTACCCGTCCCATCCCTGGGGGCTGCCGCCCCCAGACCCCCGCTTCGGCCTGAACGGCCTCGTCCTCAAACGCCGGACGGGCTGAAAGATGCGCGCCGGCGCTCTCAAGGGGCGCGGGGAACTGCGCGCCCAGCCCCCACCGGCCCGCAGCCGAAGAACACACCCGGGGGGTCTGGGGGCGGAGCCCCCAGGGATGGGACGGGTAGGGGCGGCGGGGGCGAGGGACCGGGGCTCAGCCCTCCAGGCCGGATAGGCGTTCGGGGTCGGCGAGGATGTACATCTCGACGATGCGGCCGTCGGTGATGGTGACGCCCATGACGGACAGGGGGCGGCCTTCGGGGGCCGTGACGACGCCGACCGCCCCGTTGACCAGCACGAGCCGGGAGAACTCCGCGAACTGGCGGAACATGAGCGCCTGTTGGGCGACGCCGGTCGCACCGTGGACCACCTTGGACGCCGCCGCCCCGCCGACGAGCACACCGGAGTCGACACGGAGCACGACATCGGGATGGAGGACGGACACCAGCGCCTCGAAGTCCCCGGCGCGCGAGGCCGCGAGGAACGCGTCGAGGACCAGTTTCTGCCGGGCGGGATCGAGCTCGGGCTCCGGCGCGGCAGCGCCCCGTACCCGCCGCCGCGCCCGACTCGCCAGCTGCCGCGTCGCGGCCGACGAGCGGCCCACGACGGGCGCGATGTCGTCGAAGGGCATCGCGAACATGTCGTGCAGGACGAAGGCAAGGCGCTCGGCGGGTTCCAGTGTCTCCAGGACCACCAGCAGGGCCAGCCCCACCGAGTCGGCGAGCAGCACCTCCTGCTCGGGGTCGATCCGCTCCAGGGGGCTGACCAGCGGGTCAGGGACATAGGTGTCCAGCGGCTCCTCGCGGCGCGCGGCACGCGTACGCAGCAGGTCCAGACAGACCCGGCCGACCACCGTGGTCAGCCAGCCCGCGAGGTTCCTGATCTCATCGACGTCCGTGCGGCCGAGCTTCAGCCACACCTCCTGGACCGCGTCGTCCGCCTCGCTCAGCGAGCCGAGCATCCGGTACGCCACCGCCCTCAGGCGACCGCGGTGCTCCTGGAACCGATCCGCGAGGTGTTCGAGGAGTTCGTCGTCGTCCATCGCGTTGCCCTCTCCCCCCAACGGCGCCCGGTCAGATCTCGTCGCGCGACAGCGCCAGCAACCGGTCCAGGACGCGCGACCCCCCGGCCCGTACACCGTCGTGCTCGAACTCGTCGGTCACCCAGGTCCGCAGACCACCGATGGCACGGGCCGTGCGCAGGGAGTGCTCCGGGTCGACGTACATGTCGTCGTGGTAGACCGCGGCGGCCACCGGCACCTCGTTGGCGGCGAGGCGGGCGGGGTCGTACAGCGGCCGCCAGTCGGTGCGCGCGGCGAGTTCCTCGGCGGTCTCGCGGAGGGGACGCAGCGCGGGGTCGGTGTCGAACACCCAGGGGTGCACGGACTCGCCGGTGAACAGCAGCGGTCCGTCGTCCGCGAGGGCCTTCGCCGCGTCGAACTGGGGGAACTCGGCGCGCACCCGCTCGGCGGACCAGGCGGTCGGCCGGTCGTCCTGGGCGTAGCAGGCCTCGTGGACGAGCGCGTACAGGGGGTGGCCGGCGTACGAGAGGAGGCCCTGTGCCTCCTCCTTGAAGGCGTCGGAGAGGGCCGGGCCCTGCGGGGTGCGGACGAAGGCCTCCTCCAGGAGGTAGTGCAGACGGTGGCTGCCCTCGCCACTGCCGAGGAGGATGCCGAGGGACTGGAAGGCCTCGACGGTCAGGCGGTAGCCGTTGCTCAGGACGGTCTCGTGGCGGAGGAGATGGTCGGCGATCTGCCGGGCCCGCTCGACGTCCTGGGGGTAACGCGCGTAGTGTGCCGCGACCTTGCGTTCGATACGGGGATACGCGGCCCGGTAGACGTCGTCCGCGTGCGCGTCGAGGGAGGGCAGACCGCCGGTGATGAGGGCCGCGCGCAGTCCTTCGGGGGCGGTCGAGAGGTAGTGCACGAGGCAGAAGCCGCCGAAGCTCTGGCCGAGTACGGTCCAGGGGTCGCCGCCGGTGAGCCGGGGGCGGATGGCCTCGCAGTCGCGGACGATGGAGTCGGCGCGGAAGCGCGCGAGGTAGTCGGCCTGCGCGCCGGGGCCGCCGCGCAGCGGCAGCGTCTGGCGATTGGCGGGCGTGGAGTGGCCGGTGCCGCGCTGGTCGAGCAGCAGCACCCGGAACTCCTTCAGCGCGCGGCCGAGCCAGGCCTGCTTGCCGACGAAGCGGTTGGCGCCGAAGCCGGGGCCGCCTTGGAGGTAGACCATCCAGGGGAGGTCCTGGTGCGCCTTGTCGCTCGCGACGACCTCGCGGGCGAACAGTTCGATGCTCTCCCCCGCCGGGTCGTCGTGGTCGAGGGGCACGGTGAAACGGTGGTCGGTGAGGACGACACCGGGCTGGCGGTAGCTGAAGGTCAACAGGGCTCCCGAGACGTACGGATCCAGGCTGCGTCCCAGTTGAGCACATGATCGCCGACCGGCCGAGACCGGGGATCAAGAAAGTCGTACTGAATGGTCGCTCAGCAGTCCAGGCGCGCGGACCGTGCCGCGCGTCAGCGCGCCGACAGGCTGGAGCGGCGCACGACCAGCTCCGGCTGGAGCACCACGCGCCGGTGTTCGTGCGGTGTGGGTGCCGTCTCGGCCTCCGTCTCCTCCAGCAGCAGTTCCGCGGCGAGGGCGCCCATGGTCATGGCTGGCTGCCGTACGGAGGTGAGTGGGACGGCCGCCGCGGCGGCGAACTCGATGTCGTCGTAGCCGACGATCGCGAGGTCGTCGGGGACGCCGACGCCCGCCGCGTACATGGCCTGCAGGACGCCGAGCGCGAGCAGGTCGTTGGCGCAGAAGACGGCGGTCGGGCGGTCGGCGAGGCCCAGGAGGCGGGCGCCCGCGTCGCGGCCCGCGGCCACGTCGAGGCGCTGGGTGGGCAGCTCCCGCATCGCGGTGGGCGCCAGGCCCGCCTCGGCCAGCGCGTTCAGGGCGCCCACGCGGCGGTCCCTGACCTGGTTGAGGCCGGGCGGCCCACTGACGTACGCGATCGACCGATGGCCCGCGTCGACCAGATGCCGTACGGCCAGCGCGCCGCCCGCCACGTCGTCGACCGAGACCGAGCACTCGGTGGTGCCCTCGGCGACCCGGTCGACCAGCACGAAGGGGATGCCGTTGCGGCGGAACGTCGCGATGTTGCGCCCGGTCGCGTCGGCGGGCGTCAGCAGCACGCCGCGTACCCGCTGCTCGGCGAAGAGCGACAGGTAGTCGGCCTCCTCGCTGGCGCTCTGCGCGCTGTTGCAGACCATCACGCCGAGCCCGGCGTCCCGCGCGGCGCGCTCGGCGCCACGGGCGACGTCCACGAAGAAGGGGTTGCCCATGTCGAGGACGAGCAGGCCCATGATCCGGCTGCGTCCGGCCCGCAGCTGGCGCGCGGACTCGCTGCGGACATAGCCGAGCCGGTCTATCGCCGACTGGACACGGGCCCGGGTCTCGGAGGCGACGCTGTCCGGGCGGTTGATGACGTTCGAGACCGTGCCCACGGAGACTCCGGCGGCGCGGGCGACGTCCTTGATACCCACCGACTGTGCCATCAGGCAGGAACCTCCAGGGGGACGAGAAGCGGCGGGCGGGCCTTCACATTACCCGCGAGTCCGCCGACTTCGCTGGTCATGCGGGCAGCCGGAAGTCGACGACGTGGAGCGCCGAGGGCGTGGTCCCGCTGGACTTCTCCTGGTACATGACCGACAGTGTCCCGTCCTGTGAGACGCGCGTCTCGTCGATCACCACCTCACCGAAGGCGTTGAGGCCGCTGCCGTCGTACAGGAGTGTCCAGTCCGTGTACCCGGAGGACTTCGAGGCGCCCGCGATCCGGCCGAAGGGCATGATCGCGTAGGCGTTGTCGTACTTGTCCAGGATCAGCTTCGTGCGCTGGCTCGAGCCGAGGGCGATCGGGATCTCGGTCTTGGTCCAGCTGCCCGAGGCGTTCTTGCGGAGGTGGAAGGCGCGGCCGTTGTTCGTCCGGTCGGTGACGTAGTTCGTGGTGCACTGGCCGAAGCGCCCGGGCACATAGCTGATGATCGCGTGCGGCAGGCCGGTGGAGTCGGTGGCCTGGCTCTCCTGGTTCATCAGGGAGTGGTCGGGGTTGAGCGCGTCGACGACGAGTCCGGCGTCGGTGACACCCACCGTGTCGGAGCCGCCCGTGGTGCCGACGAGGGTGCCCGCGTTGTTGCGCCAGGTGCGGCCGCGGTCGGTCGAGTAGACGTAGCCGGTGTCGTGGTTGGTGATGCCGCCGCTGTTGCACATCACGGCGCCGTTCTGCTCGCGCCAGGTGAAGAAGGAGTGCAGGCGTCCGTTGACGTCGTAGTCGATGCCGTGCAGGTACATGTTGCGGGCGGTGCTAGAGCCGTGCTCGCTGGTGTACGTGCCGGTCGAGCCGGACCACTCCCCGAGAGCGGTCCAGGACGCGCCGTCGTACTCCGCGAGGGCGTTGCGCCCGTTTCCGGAGATGCCCACCCGGTAGCTCAGCTGGAGCTTGCCGTCGGGCGTGGAGACGAACTGGGGGTAGGTGAACTGCGTGGTGAGCGCGAGGCCGTCCAGCGAGGTCTGTACGGCTCCGAAGACGGCGGAGGTCCAGGCGGTGGAGGCGGGGTTGTCGAGCAGCCCGGCCACCGACTTCACGTAGAAGAAGCCGTCGCTGTGGGAGTCCATGTTGAGGTGCAGCCGGCCGTCGGTCCTCGACACGCCCATGGAGATCACGTTGTGCGAGTCGGAGCTCTTGAGCCGATGGGCGAGGGTGACCGTCGACCAACCGGACGCGCCGAGCGCCCGGCGGGCGACGACCGCGCTGCGGTCGGTGGTGTACCAGACGGCGTACTGGTAGCCCTTGTAGGTCAACAGACCGTTCTTCTGGAACGAGTTGTTGTTGACCAGGCCGTCGTACGACACGAAGAACAGGGCCTGGGCGTCGAGTTGGGTGCTGCCGGTGAGGGAGACCGAGGGGCCGGGGTCGGCCGCGCGAGCCGTACCGGCGCCGATTCCGGGGCCTGCCACACCGGTCAGCAGGGCCGTGGCCAGCAGGGTGCGTCTCTTCATGTCCGGACTCCTGGGTAGGGCTTCGCGCGGGTGCCGGCGGATGCCGGCGGGTGACGGGGGTGCCAGGAAGGTGTCAGGCGAGGTGGAAGACCTCGGTGAGAGGCTTCATGGCCTCGTCGGGTCTGGCGCCGTCCAGCGATTCGAAGAACGGCGCCATCTCCGCCTGCCAACGGGCATTGATGTCGGTGGCTTCCATGCCGGCCTGCGCGGCCGCGAAGTCCTCGGTCTCCAAGTAGCCGACCAGCAGACCGTCCTCGCGCAGGAAGAGCGAGTAGTTGTGCCAGCCGGTGGCCGAGAGCGCGTCGAGCATCTCGGGCCACACGGCGGCATGCCGCTCGCGGTACTCGTCGAGGCGGTCCGCACGGACCTTCAGCAGAAAGCACACACGCCGCATCAAGGGACCCCCGGATCCTAGAAGTTGAACTGGTCGATGTTCTTGGCGTTGAAGACGGTCGGCTTGCCCAGGTTGATCACGCCGTCCTTGCCGATGGTGAACGAGCCCATGTCACCGGCCTTGAAGGTCTCACCCTCGGCTCCGGTGATCTGCCCCGAGGACAGCGCCACGGCCGTACGCGCGGCGAGTTCGCCGAGCTTCGCCGGGTCCCACAGCTCGAAGGCGTCGACGGTGCCGTTCTTGACGTACTTGCGCATGTCGTTGGGGGTGCCGAGGCCGGTCAGCTTGACCTTGCCCTTGTACTTGGAGCCGGAGAGGTACTGGGCCGCGGCCTTGATGCCGACGGTGGTCGGGGAGATGATCCCCTTGAGGTTCGGGTGCTCCTGGAGGAGACCCTGGGTCTGCTGGAAGGACTGCTGGGCGTCGTCGTTGCCGTAGGCGACCTTGACCAGCTTGATGTCCTTGTACTTGGGGTCCTTCAGCTCCTCCTTCATGAAGTCGATCCAGGTGTTCTGGTTCGTCGCGGTCTGCGCGGCGGACAGGATCGCGATCTCGCCCTTGTAGCCGATCTGCTCAGCGAGCAGCTGCACCTCGGTACGGCCCAGGTCCTCGGCGCTGGCCTGCGAGACGAAGGCGTTGCGGCACTCGGGGTTGGTGTCGGAGTCGTAGGTGACGACCTTGATCTTGTTGCTCATGGCCTGCTTGAGCGCGGTGCACAGGGCGCCCGGGTCCTGCGCGGACACGGCCATCGCGTTGACCTGCTGCTGGGTGAGCGTGTTGACATAGCTCACCTGGCCGGAGGTGTCGGTGGCGCTGCTGGGGCCGACCTCCTTGTACTTGGAGCCCAGCTCCGTCAGCGCCTTCTCGCCGCCCTTGTCCGCCGAGGTGAAGTACGGGTTGTTGACCGCCTTGGGCAGGAAGCCGACCGTGAGACCCTTCTTGATGGCCGCGTTCGGGTCGGCCTTGCCGGTCGCGGCGGCCGAGCCGCCCCCACTCTTCACGTCGTTCTTGGTGGTGCCGCCGCAGGCGGTGACGGCCAGGGCGAGCGAGGTGACGGCGGCGAGCGCCGCGCCGGTACGGCGGAGGGATGACTTGCGCATGGCGGGTTCCTTTTGACGGAGGTGAGTGCGGCGCGCCCCTGAAAGGGCACAGGGCTGTATCGGACATGCGGCTCCGCCGCGTGGACGCGAGCGACCACGGACGGCCCGCGGTTCTCGAGCGGTCTATCCAGCGGAGCGTGCCGCCCTCGCTACGGAGATCTGCCGTGCGACCCGGGGGCCGAGCACGGAGATGACGAGCAGAACCCCGGTGACGACGATCTGCGACTGCGCGGAGACGTTCAGGAGACTCATCACGTTCTGCAGCGCGCCGAGCAGGAAGACTCCCGCGATCGCGCCGCCGAGCGTGCCCTTGCCGCCGTCGAAGTCGATGCCGCCGAGCAGGACGGCGGCGACGACGGAGAGTTCGAGGCCGTTGGCGTTGTCGTAACGGGCGCTGGCGTAGTGCAGGGCCCAGAAGATGCCGGTGAGCGAGGCCATGAAGCCGGTGGCGACGAAGAGGATCAGCTTCTGCCGCTTGACGCGGATGCCGGCGAACCGGGCGGCCTCCTCGTTGGCGCCGACCGCGAAGGCCGAGCGACCGAACGGGGTGGCGTGCAGTACCACCACCGCGATCGCGAGGAGTACGAGGAAGGGCAGGAAGGCCTGCGGGATGAAGGTGTTCCCGATGCGTCCGGCCGCGAAGTCCTGGTACTGGGTGGGGAAGTCGGTGACCGCGTCCGAGCCGAGCACGATCTGTGCGATGCCCCGGTAGGCGGCGAGGGTACCGATGGTGACGGCGAGGGACGGCAGCCCGAGCCGGGTCACCAGCAGACCGTTGACCAGTCCGCACACCACTCCGAGGAGCAGGCAGATCGGGATGATCGTCTCGATCGCCATGCCCTGGTTCCACAGGGCGCCCATCACCGAGCCGGACAGACCGGCCGTGGAGGCGACGGAGAGATCGATCTCCCCGGCCACCACGAGCAGGGTCATCGGCAGCGCGATCAGCGCGATCGGCAGGGTGTTGCCGATCAGGAACGACAGGTTGAGCGAGTTGCCGAAGCCGTCGACGAAGCCGAAGGAGAACAGCAGCAGGACGATGAGGAGGGCGCCGACGACCGTGTCCCAGCGGACGGCACGCGCGAGGGACGAGTCAGCCATGGCGGGCGTTCCTCTTCTTCAGTGCGGAGGCCACGCGCAGCGCGACGATCCGGTCGACCGCGATGGCGAGGATGAGCAGGATGCCGTTGATGGCGAGCACCCAGACGGAGCTGACGCCGAGGGCGGGCAGCACACTGTTGATGGAG
The DNA here is from genome assembly GCF_019091445.1 of Streptomyces sp. GbtcB7. NCBI lineage: Bacteria > Bacillati > Actinomycetota > Actinomycetes > Kitasatosporales > Streptomycetaceae > Streptomyces > Streptomyces sp. GbtcB7. The sequence goes on along the minus strand of NZ_JAGXJM010000018.1, from coordinate 189,835 downwards.
GTCAGCAGCAGCGCGCCGAGCGCGGCGCCGTAGACGCTGCCGGAGCCGCCGGTGAAGACGACACCGCCAACCACGACCGCGCTGACGACGGTGAGTTCGTAGCCGGTGCTGGTACCCGAGTCGACGTTGCCGAACCGGGCGAGGTAGAGGGCGCCCGCGAGTCCGGCGAGGCCGCCGCACACGACGTACGCGGTGAGGATCCGCTTGCGGACGGGGATGCCGGCGAGCCGGGCGGCCTCCGGGTTGGAGCCCAGCGCGTACAGTTCGCGGCCGCTGCCGAAGTGCTTGAGGTAGTACGCGGTGACCAGCAGGACCGCCAGCGCGATCAGGGCCAGGTACGGGACCGCGGAGATGCCGCCGGAGCCGAAGTCGACGAAGCCGCCGGGGAGGTCGGCCGCGGTGATCTGGCGGGAGCCGACCCAGATGGAGTCGACGCCGCGGATGATGTACAGCGTGCCGAGGGTGACGACCAGCGCGGGCACCTGGCCGAGGCTGACCAGCAGGCCGTTGACCAGTCCGCAGCCGATGCCGAGCAGGACGGCCAGGAAGACCGCGACGACGGGGTTTCCGCCGCCGTGCAGATAAGTGCCGGCCGCGAAGGCGCTGATGCCGAGGGTGGAGCCGACCGACAGGTCGACGTTCCGGGTGATCACGACCAGCGACTGACCGGTGGCGACCAGCACCAGGATCGTCGCGTTCAACAGCAGGTCCTTGATGCCCTGTTCGGACAGGAACTCGCTGTTGCCCATCTGGGTGATGGCGATCATCACCAGGAAGACGACCAGGATGGCGAGTTCACGCATCTTGAAGACACGGTCCACCAGCCGGGTACCACTCGACTTGGGCACCTCGGCGGCGGGCGCGGGATTGGGTGCGGTCACCGTCATACGGCGGCCCTCCGGGGGATGTTCAGGGTCTGGCGGACGACCGTCGAAGTGAGGGGAACGGCCCCCTGGGAAGAAGCGGGTGTGGCGCGGGCGGCCGAACCGGCGGCTCCCAACTCCCCACCGGCGGCCCGCTCAACGTTCTCGGGGGCGAACCGACCGCCCGCACCGACCGCTGCCGGTGCTGCCGGTGCTGCCGGTGCTGCCGGTGCTGCCGGTGCTGCCGGTGCTGCGTCGAGGGTGGCGCGCCTGGTGGCTGTCACGCGGCAGCCCTCCCCGTCGCGGCGGCCATCACGGTCTCCTCGGTGGCTTCGGAGCGGGGTATCTCGGCGGTGAGCCGGCCCTCGTGCATCACCAGCACCCGGTCGGCCATGCCGAGGATCTCGGGCAGGTCGGAGGAGATCATCAGGACGGCCACCCCGTCGGCGGCCAACTCGGAGAGCAGCCGGTGCACTTCGGCCTTCGTGCCCACGTCGATGCCCCGGGTGGGCTCGTCGACGATCAGCACCTTGGGGCCGGTGGCGAGCCACTTGGCGAGGACGACCTTCTGCTGGTTGCCGCCCGAGAGCGTGTTGACGGTGTCGGCGATCCGGGCGTACTTCACCTGGAGCTTGACCGCCCAGTCGAGGGAGCGGCTGCGCTCGGCGCCGCGGTCCACCAGCCCCGCCTTCACCGTCGTACGCAGCCCGGTGAGCCCGATGTTGCGCTCGATGGACATGTCCATCACCAGGCCCTGGGCGCGCCGGTCCTCGGGGACGAGGGCGAGCCCCGCGGCCATGGCCGTGGAGGGCGCTCCGTTCGTCAGCGACTTCCCGTCGACCTCGACCTCTCCGGCGTCCCAGCGGTCGACGCCGAAGACGGCCCGGGCGACCTCCGTACGCCCGGCACCGACGAGTCCGGCGAGACCGACGATCTCGCCGCGCCGTACGTCGAAGGAGACGTCGGTGAAGACGCCCTCACGGGTCAGCCGACGCACGCTCAGGGCGACTTCGCCCGCCTCGACGTCCTGCTTGGGGTAGAGCTCGCCGAGGTCGCGGCCGACCATCCGGCGTACGAGGTCGTCCTCGGTCATGCCGTCGAGGAGCTCGCTGGAGATCCGGGCGCCGTCGCGCAGGGTCGTGACCCGTTGGCAGATCTGGAAGATCTCCTCCAGGCGGTGCGAGATGAACAGCACCGCCGAACCCTGCTCGCGCAGGGTGCGCACGACACCGAAGAGGCGGGCCACCTCGCTGCCGGTCAGGGCGGCGGTCGGCTCGTCCATGATCAGGACGCGGGCGTCGAAGGAGAGCGCCTTGGCGATCTCGACGATCTGCTGGTCGGCGATGGACAGTCCGCGCGCCGGGCGGTCGGGGTCGAGTTCGACACCGAGTCGCTTCATCAGGGCGGCGGTCGCCTCGTGGGTGGCCTTGTGGTCGATACGGCCGAGGGCGCGCCGGGGCTGGCGGCCCATGAAGATGTTCTCCGCGATCGACAGGTCGGGGAAGAGGGTGGGCTCCTGGTAGATCACCGCGATGCCCGCGTCGCGGGCGTCGGCGGGACCGTGGAAGACGGTGGGCTCACCGTCCAGCAGCACCCGACCGGCGTCCGGTCGGTGCACGCCGGCGAGCGTCTTGATGAGGGTCGACTTGCCCGCGCCGTTCTCACCGGCGAGAGCGTGCACCTCGCCGGGGAACAGTTCCAGGGACACGTCCCGCAGGGCGCGTACCGCGCCGAAGGACTTGGAAATGTCCTCCAGCGCCAGTACGGGGGCCGGACCCGCGTCGGACCGGTGGGTCATGTGAGCTCCTCAACGACGCGGGCGGCGAGGCCTCACGACGTCGTGAAAGGTTTCAACTAGGTTGCCGGGACGTTAGGCAGGTAGCCCAGGTCACGTCAATGGGTTCGGGTCGAAATTTTCGATAGCCGATGGTCACAACCGAGTCACGGAGGGCGGCCTTCACCCAGGGGCTTGACACGCCTCCGGAGGGCTCATAGCTTCGGCGTTCTGAATCGTTTCAGATCGTTTCAAGCGGAAGAGCAGTTCCGATCAGGCAGAAGTGCAGTTCGGACCCGACTCCACAAGTCGTTCGAAACCGAAGCCACACCCGAAGTCACAGGAGCCCCGAAGTGACCGAGCTTGCCGCGGTGAAGACCGCCCTCAAGACCCAGGCAGTAGAGACGCCCTCGTGGGCGTACGGGAACTCGGGAACCCGCTTCAAGGTGTTCGCGCAGCCCGGAGTCCCGCGCAATCCGCGCGAGAAACTGGACGACGCCGCCCAGGTGCACGCCTTCACGGGGGCCGCGCCGACCGTCGCGCTGCACATCCCCTGGGACAAGGTCGACGATTACGGGGCGCTGGCGAAGTACGCGCAGGAGCGCGGCCTGAAGCTGGGCGCGATCAACTCCAACACCTTCCAGGACGACGACTACAAGCTCGGCTCCATCTGTCACCCGGACGCCGCCGTCCGCCGGAAGGCTGTCGATCACCTGCTCGAGTGCGTGGACATCATGGACGCGACGGGTTCGAAGGACCTGAAGCTCTGGTTCGCCGACGGTACGAACTATCCCGGTCAGGACGACATCCGTGAGCGCCAGGGCCGGCTGGCCGAGGGCCTGGCCCAGGTCTACGAGCGACTCGGGGACGACCAGCGGATGCTGCTGGAGTACAAGTTCTTCGAGCCCGCCTTCTACATGACGGACGTCCCGGACTGGGGCACCGCGTACGCGCACTGCCTCAAGCTCGGCCCGAAGGCGCAGGTCGTCGTCGACACCGGGCACCACGCGCCCGGCACCAACATCGAGTTCATCGTCGCGACGCTGCTGCGCGAGGGGAAGCTCGGCGCGTTCGACTTCAACTCGCGGTTCTACGCGGACGACGACCTGATGGTCGGCGCGGCCGATCCCTTCCAGCTGTTCCGGATCATGTACGAGGTGATCCGCGGCGGTGGCTTCACGCCGGATGTCGCCTTCATGCTCGACCAGTGCCACAACATCGAGGCGAAGATCCCGGCGATCATCCGTTCCGTGATGAACGTGCAGGAGGCGACGGCGAAGGCGCTGCTCGTGGACGGTGCGGCGCTGGCCGACGCGCAGCGTACCGGGGATGTACTCGCGGCCAACGCGGTGATCATGGACGCGTACAACACCGATGTGCGGCCGTTGCTGGGTGAGGTGCGCGAGGAGCTGGGGCTGGATGCGGATCCCGTCTCGGCGTACCGCCGATCCGGGTGGGGGGAGAAGATCGCGGCGGAGCGGGTGGGTGGGCAGCAGGCGGGGTGGGGGGCCTGAGCGGCTGAATCTCGTCTGCCTGGTTCGGCTCGTCGCAGGCTGCGGGCCGTATGTGGCTGGTCGCGCAGTTCCCCGCGCCCCTTCGGGGCGCTTCACCGCAGGTACATCACATCTCACCCTTCTTTCTTTTCTCTAAGGACTAGGAACATGGCATCCCATCCCGAAGCCGCCGCTCTGCTGGCCCGGTCGCACCGGCTCGGTGCTGATCCTCGTAATACCAACTACGCGGGCGGCAATGCCTCCGCTAAGGGCACCGATACCGACCCTGTGACCGGCGGTGATGTCGAGCTGATGTGGGTGAAGGGGTCGGGTGGGGATCTCGGCACCCTGACCGAGTCGGGGCTCGCCGTGCTGCGGCTGGACCGGCTGCGGGCGATGACGGAGGTCTACCCGGGGGTGGAGCGCGAGGACGAGATGGTCGCCGCTTTCGACTACTGCCTGCACGGCAAGGGCGGCGCGGCCCCGTCCATCGACACGGCGATGCACGGGCTGGTGGACGCGGCCCACGTCGACCATCTGCACCCCGACTCCGGGATCGCGCTGGCCTGCGCGGCGGACGGCGAGAAGCTGACCGCCGAGTGTTTCGGCGACAGTGTGGTGTGGGTGCCGTGGCGCCGGCCCGGCTTCCAGCTGGGTCTGGACATCGCGGCGGTCAAGGAGGCCAACCCGCGGGCGATCGGCTGCGTCCTGGGCGGGCACGGCATCACGGCGTGGGGCGACACGGCTCAGGAGTGCGAGCGGAACTCGCTGCACATCATCCGCACCGCCGAGGCGTTCCTCGTCGAGCGTGGCAAGGCGGAGCCCTTCGGGCCCGTCGTCGAGGGGTACACGGCCCTGGAGGCCGCCCAGCGCCGGGAGCGGGCCGCGGCGCTGGCGCCGTACGTCCGGGCCCTCGCCTCGCAGGACAAGCCGCAGGTCGGCCACTTCACCGACTCCGACGTCGTCCTCGACTTCCTCGCGAGCGCCGAGCACCCGCGCCTCGCCGCGCTCGGCACCTCATGCCCCGACCACTTCCTGCGGACCAAGGTCCGGCCGCTCGTCCTCGATCTGCCGCCGACCGTGGAACTGGACGCGGCGATCGCGCGGCTGAAGGAGCTGCACGGCGAGTACCGCGAGGAGTACGCGGGCTACTACCAGCGGCACGCCGACGCCGACTCCCCCGCGATGCGCGGGGCGGATCCGGCGATCGTGCTGATCCCCGGTGTCGGCATGTTCTCCTTCGGCAAGGACAAGCAGACCGCGCGTGTGGCCGGCGAGTTCTACGTCAACGCGATCAACGTGATGCGGGGCGCCGAGGCGGTCTCGGCGTACGCGCCGATCGAGGAGTCGGAGAAGTTCCGCATCGAGTACTGGGCGCTGGAGGAGGCCAAGCTCCAGCGGATGCCGAAGCCGAAGCCGCTCGCCACCCGGGTGGCGCTGGTGACGGGGGCGGGCAGCGGGATCGGCAAGGCGATCGCCGAGCGGCTCGTCGCCGAGGGCGCGTGCGTGGTGATCGCCGATCTCGACGCGGAGAACGCCGTCGAGGTCGCCGCCTCGCTGGGCGGGCCCGACAAGGCCGTCGCCGTCACCGTCGACGTGACCTCCGAGGAGCAGATCGCCGAAGCCTTCAGGGCGGCGGTGCTCGCCTTCGGCGGCGTCGACCTGGTGGTGAACAACGCCGGTATCTCCATCTCCAAGCCGCTGCTCGAGACCACCGCGAAGGACTGGGACCTCCAGCACGACATCATGGCCCGTGGCTCCTTCCTCGTGTCGAGGGAGGCGGCGCGGGTGATGATCCTGCAGAGGCTGGGCGGGGACATCGTCTACATCGCGTCCAAGAACTCGGTCTTCGCCGGTCCGAACAACATCGCGTACTCCGCCACCAAGGCCGACCAGGCGCATCAAGTACGGCTCCTCGCCGCCGAGTTGGGCGAACACGGCATCCGGGTGAACGGCGTCAACCCCGACGGGGTCGTGCGCGGCTCGGGCATCTTCGCGGGCGGCTGGGGCGCGCAGCGCGCGGCGACGTACGGCATCGAGGAGGAGAAGCTCGGCGAGTTCTACGCCCAGCGGACCATCCTCAAGCGCGAGGTGCTGCCCGAGCACGTGGCGAACGCCGTGTTCGCCCTGACGGGCGGGGATCTGACCCACACCACCGGTCTGCACGTCCCGGTCGACGCGGGTGTCGCGGCGGCCTTCCTGCGATGAGCGAGCACGTGAAGAGCTTCGCCGCGGTCGACCTCGGCGCGTCCAGCGGACGCGTCATGGTCGGCCGCGTCGGCCCCGAGTCCCTGGAGCTGACGGAGGCGCACCGATTCCCGAACCGGCCGGTGCGGGTCCCCGAGGGGCTGCGGTGGGACATCCTCTCGCTGTACGCGGGGGTGCTCGACGGACTGCGGGCGGCCGGGCAGGTCGACTCCGTCGGCATCGACAGCTGGGCCGTGGACTACGGGCTGCTGGACGCCGACGGCGCGCTGCTCGGCAACCCGGTGCACTACCGCGACGCCCGCACCGAGGGGGTCGCGGAGAAGGTGTGGGCCACCGTGCCCGCCGCCGAGCTGTACGCGGCGACCGGCCTCCAGTACGCACCCTTCAACACCCTGTACCAGCTCACGGCGGCCCGCTCGACGGCACAACTCGCCGCCGCCGAACGGCTGTTGCTCGTTCCCGACCTGCTGGCGTACTGGCTCACGGGCGAGGCGGGCACGGAGATCACCAACGCCTCGACCACCCAGCTGATCGACCCGCGCACCCGTGACTGGTCCCACGACCTCGCGGACCGGCTCGGTATCGACCTCAAGCTGTTCGCGCCGCTGCGGCAGCCGGGCGACCCGGCCGGTCTGCTGCTCCCGCGGGTCCTGGAGGAGACCGGGCTGAGGGGCTCGGTCCCGGTGACGACCGTCGGCTCGCACGACACCGCGTCCGCGGTCGCCGCCGTCCCGGCGGCGGGCGAGCGGTTCGCGTACATCTGCACCGGCACCTGGTCCCTCGCGGGCCTGGAGCTGGAGCGGCCGGTCCTCACCGAGGCGAGCCGCGCGGCCAACTTCACCAATGAACTGGGCCTGGACGGCACGGTCCGCTATCTGCGGAACATCATGGGGCTGTGGCTGCTCCAGGAGTGTGTACGGGAATGGGGGCAGCCCGATCTGGGTGAGCTGCTACGGGCCGCCGCGGAGGTGCCCGCGCTGCGGTCCGTGGTGGACGCGGGCGACGCCGCCTTCCTGGCCCCCGGCCGGATGCCGGACCGGATCACCGACGCCTGCCGGGAGTCGGGACAGCCCGTGCCCGAGTCGCGCGCCGAGATCACCCGTTGCATTCTCGACTCCCTCGCGCTCGCCCACCGCAGGGCGATCCGCGAGGCCGAGGCTCTCGCCGACCACCCGGTCGATGTCGTCCACATCGTCGGCGGCGGCACCCGCAACGAGCTCCTGTGCCAACTGACGGCCGACGCCTGCGGACTGCCGGTCGTGGCCGGCCCGGCGGAGGCCGCCGCGCTCGGCAACGTCCTCGTCCAGGCCCGGACCCACGGACTGGTCGGCGACCGTACGTCGATGCGGCGACTCCTCGCCCGTACGCAGCCGTTGCGGCGGTACGGGCCCCGGGGCGACGCGGCGGCCTGGCGCGCCGCCCAGGACCGGCTCACCCGCGGGTGAACGGGAACTCCCGCCCGCCGTGACGGGGGCCTTTCACCCGTCCGCGAGAGGGACTCACCCGTGTCTATGAGCGGGGACTCCCCTGCCGCTCGCCCTCCGCGTACCCTGCACTCATCCGATGATCGATCCCAAGGAGCTGCGATGCGTGTCGCCCTGTTCCTGACCTGTGTCAACGACACGCTCTATCCGGACACCGGCCGCGCCGTGGTGAAACTGCTGACCAGGCTGGGCGTCGAGGTCGACTTCCCGATGGCGCAGACCTGCTGCGGGCAGGCCCACTACAACACCGGGTACCGGCACGAGGCCGAGCCACTGGCCCGGCATTTCTCCGATGTCTTCGGTGAGTACGAGGCGATCGTGACGCCCTCCGGGTCGTGCGGCGCGATGGTGCGGGAGCTGTATCCGCGGATGGGCGAGCGGGCGCGGGCGGAGGGCCGCGGGGACACCCTCGCGGCCACCCTCGCCCCGGTCGTGCCGAAGACGTACGAGCTCACCGAGTTCCTGGTGGACGTGCTCGGCGTGACGGACGTCGGCGCGTACTACCCGCACACCGTCACCTACCACCCCACCTGTCACGGGCTGCGCAGTCTCGGGCTCGGCGACCGGCCACGCCGACTCCTCCAGGCCGTCAAGGGGCTCGAACTGCGCGAGTTGCCGGGCGCGGACGAGTGCTGCGGCTTCGGCGGCACGTTCGCCGTCAAGAACCCCGACGTCTCGGCCGCGATGGGCGCCGACAAGGTGCGCAACGCCGAGTCGACGGGCGCGGAGGTGCTGTGCGCCGCCGACAACTCCTGTCTGATGCACATCGGCGGCACGATGGCCCGACTGGAGACGCGGATGCGGCCCGTGCACATCGCGGAGATCCTGGCCAGTACGGAAGAGGAGCCGAGCGCATGAGTGGCACTTTCGTCGGCATGCCCGCCTTCCCCAAGGCGGCGCACGAGGCCGTCAACAACCCGACCCTGCGCGGCAATCTGCGCCACGCCACCCACACGATCCGCGCCAAGCGGGCGGTCGCCGTCGCCGAACTCGACGACTGGGCCGCGCTGCGCGAGGCCGGCAAGCAGATCAAGGACCACACGCTCCGCCATCTCGACCGCTACCTCGTGCAGTTGGAGGAATCGGTCACCGCGGCCGGGGGCATCGTGCACTGGGCCGCCGACGCCGACGAGGCCAACCGGATCGTCGCCGACCTGGTGAAGATGACCGGGGAGAGCGAGGTCGTCAAGGTCAAGTCGATGGCCACGCAGGAGATCGGCCTCAACGAAGCCCTGGAGGCCGAGGGCATCCACGCCTACGAGACCGACCTCGCCGAACTCATCGTGCAGCTGGGCAAGGACCGGCCCTCCCACATCCTGGTCCCGGCCATCCACCGCAACCGCGGCGAGATCCGCGACATCTTCGCGCGCGAGATGAGCGAGTGGGGCCGCCCGGCGCCGGAAGGCCTCACCGACACGCCCGCCGAACTGGCCGAAGCCGCCCGACTGCACCTGCGCGAGAAGTTCCTGCGCGCCAAGGTCGGCATCTCCGGCGCCAACTTCATGGTCGCCGAGACCGGCACCCTGATGGTCGTGGAGTCCGAGGGCAACGGCCGGATGTGTCTGACCCTCCCCGAGACGCTGATCTCGGTCGTCGGCATCGAGAAGATCGTGCCGACCTGGCAGGACCTGGAGGTCTTCCTCCAGACCCTCCCCCGCTCCTCGACCGCCGAGCGCATGAACCCGTACACCTCGATGTGGACGGGCACCACGGACGAGGACGGCCCCCAGACCTTCCACCTGGTCCTGATCGACAACGGCCGCACCGACACCCTCGCCGACGAGGTCGGCCGCCAGGCCCTGCGCTGCATCCGCTGCTCGGCCTGTCTCAACGTCTGCCCGGTGTACGAGCGCGCGGGCGGCCACGCCTACGGCTCGGTCTACCCCGGCCCGATCGGCGCGATCCTCAGCCCCCAACTCCGGGGCACCGCCAGCGAGATCGACGCCTCGCTCCCGTACGCCTCCTCGCTCTGCGGCGCCTGCTACGAGGTCTGCCCGGTCGCCATCGACATCCCGGAGGTCCTCGTCCACCTGCGCGAACGGATCGCCGAGGGCGGACCGGTGACGCGGGAGGGCAACAAGGTCGTCCTCAAGCCCGCCAAGGGGCACGCCGCCGAGCGGGCGGCGATGCGGGCCGCACGCTGGGCGTTCATCCACCCCGGCGCGCTGCGCACCGGCCAGCGGCTCGCCTCCCGCACACGCCGCTTCCATCCACGCACGCTGCCCGGTCCGGGCAAGGCATGGAGCGACACCCGGGATCTCCCGACAGTGCCCGCGGAGCCGTTCCGCGACTGGTGGCAGCGTACGCACGGCGGAAAGGACACGGACAAGTGAGCAGCAGGGATCTGATCCTGGGGCGGGTGCGGCGCGCGCTCGCCGACGTACCGCGCGACGACACGCCGTACGAGCAGGCCATTGAGCGCGGGTATCTGCGCGAGCACGGGGGGCGGAGCGTCGAGCAGACGGTGGATCTGCTGGCGGCGAACCTCGCCGACTACCGCGCGATCGTGCACCGTACGGACGCGGAGGAACTGCCGTACCTCATCATGCGGCTGCTTGCCGAGCGCGGACCCCAGTATGTGCTCGTTCCCCCGGGGCTCCCGCCGGAGTGGATGTCGGCCGCCGATCCCACCCGCGTGCACGACCGCGCCGTGAGCACGCCGCACGAACTCGACAAGGTCGAGAGCGTGGTCACGGGCTGCGCGCTCGCGATCGCCGAGACCGGCACCCTCGTCCTGGACGGCGGCCCGGACCAGGGGCGCCGTCGCATCACGCTGGTCCCCGATCACCACATCTGTGTCGTCCGCGTCCCCGACCAGGTCGTCTCCTCCGTGCCCCAGGCCCTGGAGCGCCTGGCTCCGACCCGCCCGCTGACCTGGATCTCCGGCCCGTCGGCGACCAGCGACATCGAGCTCGACCGGGTCGAGGGGGTGCACGGTCCGCGCACCCTGGAAGTGGTGCTGGTGAGCGGGGAGTGACCTGCGCGGTTAGCGTGAGGGGATGATCCGGTTCGAACAGGTCACCAAGCGCTATCCGGACGGCACGACGGCCGTGGACGGCCTCTCGTTCGAGGTCGCGGAGGGCGAACTCGTCACGCTCGTCGGCCCGTCGGGCTGCGGCAAGACGACGACCATGATGATGGTGAACCGGCTGATCGAACCGACCTCGGGCCGGATCTTCGTGAACGGCCAGGACATCGCGACGGTCGACCCGGTGCGGCTGCGGAGGCGTATCGGGTACGTCATCCAGCAGGTGGGCCTGTTCCCGCACCGGACGATCCTCGACAACACGGCGACCGTGCCGACGCTCATCGGCTGGAAGAAGGCGAAGGCGCGGACGCGCGCCGCGGAGCTGCTCGATCTGGTGGGCCTGGATCCGAAGACGTACGGCTCGCGCTATCCGGAACAGCTGTCGGGCGGCCAGCGCCAGCGGGTCGGGGTGGCCCGGGCGCTCGCCGCCGATCCACCCGTACTGCTGATGGACGAGCCCTTCGGGGCCGTCGACCCGGTGGTCCGGGAACAGTTGCAGGACGAGTTCCTGCGCATGCAGGAGGCCGTGCGCAAGACGGTGCTGCTGGTCACGCACGACATCGAGGAGGCGGTACGGCTCGGCGACCGCATCGCGGTGTACGGGCAGGGCCGCATCGAGCAGTTCGACACGCCAGGGGCCGTGCTCGGCACCCCGGCCACCCCCTATGTCGCCGAGTTCGTCGGCGCCGACCGCGGGCTGAAGCGGCTGTCGGTCACCGACATCGAGCCCGACGACCTGGAACAGCCGCCCGTCGCCCGCGTGGACGAGCCCGCCGAGACGGCGGTGGCCCGCCTGCACGCGCGGGGCGCGCGATGGGCGGTCGTCCTGGATACGGAGGACGAGCTGCACGGGTGGGTGGGCGTCGACGAGTTGGCGGCGGGCGGGTCCGTCGGGGACCGCGCCCACCGAATGCTGCACTCTCCGGGGGATACCCTCGGGCCCCCGGCATGGGTCCCGGTGGGCGCCCCGCTGAAGCAGGCCTTCAGTGTGATGCTCCAGCACGACGCGGGCTGGGTCGCGGTGCTGGACGGCTCCCGCTTCCTCGGCGTACTCACCCCGGCGAAACTGCACGAGGCACTGCGGCGGTCGGTGGACGCGGATGCGCGGGGGGTGCGGCGGGGGCAGGTGTCGTTCGACTCGATCTCCGATGCGTGAGCGCTCCGCTGGGTTGGGCGGGGGGCGCGGGTGTTCGGCGGTGCGGGTTGTTCGGTGGTGCGGGTTCGTTGTGGCTGGGCGCGCAGTTCCCCGCGCCCCTTTGGGGCGCCTCTTTGGGGCGCCGCCGGCACGTCTCAGGGCAGGGCGTTCTGCAGGTCGACGAGCACGGCGTGTGACAGCTCGGCCGCTCCGGTGCCGGCGCCCGCGGCAGCCCCCGTGGCCGCGCCGGCCGCCACCGATGCGAGTACGGCCCTGATCCGGCCCAGCAGACCGCGCAGGCGTCCCACGTCCGGCTGCGACCGGGCGGCCTCCGCCAGAGCGGCCTCGGCGTCCTGGCGCACGGCGGTCTCGTCCTCGGCGGCCAGGCCGAGGGTCTCCAGCGCCGCGAGCACCGACCGCACGGCCTCGGCGAGCCGGGCGCTCGCCCCCTCGTCGGCCGTCACGTACTGATGCTGGGTGACGTTGTGACCGCCGATCGCGATCTGGCTGCCGTGAATGGGCCCATGGAACTGGGCACCGCCCGAACTCGTCAACGTACGCCTCCTGAAGCGGAGTTCTCTTCCGTCGCGCTACCGAAGACAGCCTCCAGGCGAGCCGCCAGGGCCGACAGACGGGCGGTGAGTGGGGCGCCGCCGAGCTGCCGAGCCAGGCAGGCGAGGATCTGCTCGACGGCCCTGCGGACACGATCCTCATCGATCGGGGGGCGGGCCAGCTCCACCTTGATCACCGCCGCGGCCTGCCGAATGACGTACTGCGAGTAGAGGTCGAGCCCCAGCCGATCGACCTCGACCCGCAGAGCTTCCACCACCTGTACGGGGTCGGCACGCCGCGCCGGCTGGAAGTGCGCCCGGTACAACTGCTCGGGCGGTACGTCGGTCCGATTCTGGGTCACATTCCCTTGGGAGTTGATCGCCACCTGGCTGTCGGTGATCGGGCCGAAGACATAGACCAACGGAGTCGTCGGCTCGTCGGGACGCAGGGGGCTGATCTGCTGGGGACTCGGCTCACGGGCCAGGCGCAGCAAGGAGTCGTAGTCGCGGTAGTCGACGAGCGGGGGCCCGGCGATGCGCAGCGCCTCATACAGACCCTCGGCAGTGCCCAAGGGCTCGATGAACCTGGAGCCCACTTCAGGAGGCACGACCGGCGCCTGTGCCGGCTCAGTCGTCGGCGGTTCAGCGTGCGGCGTCCTTGGCGATGCGTCAGGCACCCCCCGCCCGCTGATCGACTCCCCCACCTCAGGCGGGGTCTCCCTCGCGGGCTGGGACCAAACGCTGGAGTGACGGCGCTCGTTCTCGTACCGGAATCCTCCACTGACCATGTGAACCCCCCGTGGCAACGCCCCTACTTGAAGCGTAGCGAGCCAACGGCCGGGAGGAAGGCCTCATCCGGCATCGGAACACCGCAATCTGGCCACTCCCGCACACGTGTGTCTCTCCGACGCGAGGGCACCCGTTCCGCGGGAGGTCCACATGAACGCAAGTGCGACGGCACGGACCGGACGCATCAAGGCCCGGCGCGCGGCGAAGGGCTCGGGGGTGGAGTACGCCGCCCGGGCGGGTCTGACCGCGCGGGGCGTGATCTACCTGCTGGTCGGTGTGCTGGCGCTGCGGATCGCCTTCGGGGACGGGAAGAAGCAGGCGGACCGCAACGGTGCCGTCGCGGAGATCGCGCAGCAGCCCTTCGGCGCGGTGCTGCTGTGGGCGCTGGCCGTCGGCCTCGTCGGCATGGCGTTGTGGCGGCTGTCCGAGGCGTGCTTCGGTTCCGCCGGGCCGGACGGTCGGGCGGCGAAGAAGCGACTGCTGTCGGCTGGGCGCTTCGTGTTCTACGCGTTCGTCGCCTACTCGGTGCTGTCGTTCGCGGCGGGCTCGGGCAGTGGCGGGAAGGGTTCGAGCGACCAGCAGTCGCGGGATGTGACGGCCAAGGTGCTGGATCTGCCGGCGGGACGGTGGATCGTCGGAGCCGCCGGAGTCGGCATCGTCGTAGTGGGTCTGCTGATCGGTGGGCGGGCCGTGTTGCGCAAGTACCACAAGAAGCTGAAGCTCGGTCAGATGTCGGCGCGCACGCGGCGGCTGGTGGATGTGACCGGCGTGGGCGGTGGCGCGGCGCGCGGGCTGGTGTTCGCCGCGGCGGGGTGCTTCGTCGTGCGCGCGGCGATCGACTACGAACCCGACCGGGCGAAGGGACTGGACGACACGATCCGCTCGTTCGCCCACACCCCGGCGGGACCGTGGCTGCTGGTGTGCGTCGCCGCCGGACTCGTGCTGTTCGGTCTGTTCTCCTTCGCGATGGCGCGCTGGCGCCGGGTCTGAGGGCGTCCGAGGGCATCTGAGGGCGTCACTTCAGCAGACCCTTGCCCTTCAGATAGGCCCGCGCCACGTCCTCGGGCAGCCGTCGCCAGCTGTCCACCTGCTGGTTCATCGATGCCAGGTCCGCGGTGGTGAGTACGTCGTTGAGCTTGCCGAGTGCCTTGGTGACGCCCTCGCTGCCGGCGCGCGAGCGGTTGACGACGGGCACGATGTAGTCTGCGTTCTGCAGATGTTTGTCGTCGGCGAGGAGGACGAGCCCGAACTCGTCGAGCGTCGCGTCCGTCGTCGTGGTCAGGACCATCTGGTCCTGACCACTCTGCACGGCCCGCTTCGCCTGGGTGGTGCCCACACCCTTCGGGTCGACGCCGGTGATGTCGATGCCGTACGTCTTCTTCAACCCCGGCTCGCAGTAGGGCCGTTGGACACACTCGTCGCCCGCCGCGAGCCGTACCGGAAGACGGGACGCGCCGAGGTCGCTGAGAGTCTTCAGGTGATGCTGCCCGGCATACGCCGCCGTCACCGCGAAGGCGTTCTGGTCGACGGCCCTGCCGGGGTCGAGGACGGTGAGGCCGCGCGGTGTGGCGAGCGACCGGAGCGCCTTCATCGTGGTGGCGAGATCGGGTGAGCCCACGGGCGGCGCGTCCGCTCCGTGGGTCTTGGCGTTCAGCCAGTCCGCGAAGGTGGCCGCGTACTCCGGTACGACGTCGATCTGGCCGGATTCCAGGGCGGGTTCGTAGAGTTCGCGGTTGGCGACCGTCAGCATGGAGGTCTTGTATCCGGCCTGGTCGAGCAGCAGCGCGTACATCTGGGCCAGCAGGTCGCTCTCGGTGAACCCTGCCGAGCCGATGGTCAGGTGCTTGCTGTCGCCGGGTGGCGCGGTGACCGCGCCGCGGTTCTCCAGGGACGGGCCGGTGGCGCAGCCGGTCAGCAGGACCAGGCTCAGCAGGGCGCCGCCTCGCCTCATCGGATGCCCCTCGCCCAGCGCGGTGCCAGCCGTTCGGCGATCTCGAAGATCCCCTCGACGATCAGGGCGAACACGGCGACGAGGATCGCGCCGGCGACGACCTGCGGGGTACTCGCCAGGTTGAAGCCCGCGGTGATGATCCGGCCGAGTCCGCCGCCGCCCGCGAGCGCGGCGATCGTGGCGGTCGCGACGAGTTGGACCGCGGCGATCCGTACGCCGTTCATGACCATCGGGAGCGAAAGGGGCAGTTCTACGTGAAACAGCATCTGCCGGCCGGTCATCCCCATGCCTCGCGCCGAGCGCACCACGCTCCGGTCGACCTCGCGCATCCCGACGTAGGCGTTGGTGAGCAGCGGTGGTACGGCGAAGAGGACCAGCGCGACGACGGTCGGGCCCTCGCCCCACTTGCCGAGCGGGGTGAGCAGCAGGAGGACCAGTACGGCGAAGGTGGGGACGGCGCGGCCGATGTTGGAGATGTTGACGGCGAGCGCGCCGCCCTTGCCGAGGTGGCCCAGGACGAGGGCGACGGGCAGCGCGATGAGGCAGCTGATGACGAGACAGACGACGGTCAGGACGAGGTGCTGGGCGAGGCGGTGCCAGACGCCGTCGTCCCCGGACCAGTGCGCGGGGTCGCTGAGCCAGTCCCAGGCCCCGGTCAGGGCGTTCATCCGCGGGCCGCCCGGATCCAGGGGGTGATGAGCCGCTGCACCGCGAGCAGGAGGAGGTCCGTGGCGACGGCGATGACGACGCAGAGTACGGACGCGGTGAGGACCTGCGCCTTGAAGTAGGTGTTCATGCCCGCGTAGATGAGATTGCCGAGTCCCCCGAAGCCGACGATCGCGCCGACCGTCACCAGTGAGACCGCCGAGACGGTGGCGATGCGCAGTCCGGCCATCGAGGCGGGCACCGCGAGTGGCAGTTCCACGGTGAGCAGGAGGCGGATGGGCCCGTATCCCATGCCGCGGGCGGCCTGCCGGGTCTCCTCGGGGACGGCGCGCAGGCCCGCGAGGATGTTGCGGACGAGGAGGGTCAGCGAGTAGAGGACGAGTCCGGAGACGACCAGCGTGGCCGACAGCCCGTACACGGGCAGGAGCAGCGAGAACATCGCGAGGGACGGGATGGTGTAGAGGATCGTGGTCACCGCGAGGACGGGTCCGGCCGCCCAGCCCCAGCGCCGGGCCAGGACGGCCAGCGGCACCGCGATGACGAGTCCGACGAGCACGGAGACCGCCGTGAGCTGGAGGTGCTGGACGACCGCGTCCAGGAGGATCTGCCGGCGCGTGCTCAGATACTCACCGCAGATCCACTCGTTGCGGGCGAGACAGTCGTCCGGGGGCGCGGTCACGCGTCCATTCCACCGGGGGCGGGCGGGAGTCGGCGCGTTCTGGTGACCCGTACGGGGTGTCGCTGAGTACACCCCGCGATACGGGTTCTGCGCCCCATGTGGGTCGAGCGTTCGCTCCGTAGCGTCGTGAGCGAGGCACAGGGCGTGCCGGACGGAGAGTGATGACGATGTTTCGCCGCACCTCGCGACGTACGAGCGAATCGGAACCCGCCCAGGAGGCGCTGCGGCTGGTCAAGGTCGGCAAGACCTACGGCGCCGGGGAGAGCGCCGTGACCGCGCTGGACGGGGTGAGCCTCGGCCTGGCGCGCGGCAGCTTCACCGCGGTCATGGGGCCCTCGGGGTCGGGCAAGTCCACGTTGCTGCGGTGCGCGGCGGGGCTGGAGCGGCCCGACAGCGGCATCGTGCGGGTCGACGGAGTGGAGATGACGGGCGGCGGTGAGGCCGAGCTGACGAGGTTCCGGCGCGGCCGGATCGGTTTCGTCTTCCAGCAGTACAACCTGCTGCCGACGCTGACCGTCGCCCAGAACACGATCCTTCCGCTGAAGCTCGCCGGGCGGCGCGTCGACCGGGCCCGGGCGCGGGAGATCCTGACGGCGGTCGGTCTGGGCGACCGGCTCGGCAGTCTGCCCGACCAGCTTTCCGGCGGGCAGCAGCAGCGCGTGGCGATCGCCCGGGCGTTGGTCGTCGAGCCTCGGGTGATCTTCGCGGACGAGCCCACCGGCGCCCTCGACAGCCGCGGCGCACGGGATGTGCTGCGGCTGCTTCGGGAGGCGGTGCGGGTGCACGGCAGGACGGTCGTCATGGTGACGCACGACCCCCTCGCCGCCTCGTACGCCGACGCGGTCGTGTTCCTCGCGGACGGGCGGATGGCCGGCCAACTGCACGCGCCGACGGCGGACGCCGTGGCCGAGCGCCTGGCGCACCTCGGCGACGACACGAGGGTGGGGGTGTGAGCCGTGTTCGCTCTGGCCCTGTGTTCCCTCCGGCAGCGCCCCGGGCGCGCCACGGCGACCCTGCTGTCCGCCTTCCTCGGCGCGGCGGTCGTCATGACCTTCAACTCCCTGCACGACACGGCCGCGCGGCCGGGCGTGGACTCCGTGAGCGCGGAGTCGCTGTCCACCGCGGCGGGCGTCGTGGGCGGCTACGGCACCCTGCTGGTGTTCTTCGCGATCGCCTCGACCCTGACGGTGAACGTCCGTCAGCGCGGCGCCGAGATGGAGCTGCTCAGGTGCTCCGGGGCGACGCCCGCGCAGATCAGGCGGATGGTCGTGGGTGAGGCGGTGGCGATCGCCCTGGTGGGGGCGGTACTGGCGATCGGTCCGGCGATGCTCGGCGGACGCGCCCTGCTGGGCGTCTTCCAGGACAGCGGCCAGGTCGCCCGGTCCGTCGACCACTCCTTCGGTCCCGTCGCCCTCGGGTCGGGCATCGGCATCACGGTGTCGGCCGCGGCGGGCGCGGCGTTCCTCGCGGTGCGGCGGGTGACGCTCCGCCGTCGCCCCCGGGGTCGGGCACGGACGTTCCTCGCGTACGCGGCTCTGCTCGCCGGTGGTGCGGCGGTCTGTTCCACCTTCGCGTTCTCGGCCGAGGACGCCGCGCTGATGGCGCCTCCCGCGTACGGGGCGATCCTGCTGTCCGTGGGGTGCGCGCTGCTGGCGCCGCGGCTGCTGGAGGGCCTGCTGGACCGGCTGCCCCTGACGGGCCCGAGCGGGTATCTGGCCGTACGGAACCTGCGTCGGCGTGCCGCGGAGATGTCCGGTGTCCTGATGCCGCTGATCCTCTTCACCTGCATGGCGTCGGCGACGCTGACCATGCAGGCGGTCGAGAGCGACGCGATCAAGGCCTCCGGTGTTCCGAAGTCGGTCGACGCGAAGAACCTCGAGACGCTCAACCTCACGGTCGTCGGCGTCATCGTGGTCTTCTGCTGCGTCATGCTGATCAACTCCCTGTACGCGGCGACGACTTACCGCGGCCGGGAGTTCGGGCAGCAGCGGCTGGTGGGTGCGACGCCGAGGCAGGTGCTCGGGGTGGTCGGCGCCGAGGGCCTGATCCTGACGGTGACGGGCGTCTTCCTCGGCACGGTTGCCGGGCTCGCCGGGGTCCTCGCGTTCAGCGCCGTGCGCACGGACTCCCCGTGGCCGGGCCAGGGGCCTGGTATCTGGCTCGCCGTCGTCGCGGTCGCGGCGGCGGTGACCCTGGGGACCATCCTGTTCACGGCCCGCCGCACCCTGCGGACGCCGGCGGTGGCGGCGGTGACCCTGGTCGCGTGAACGGGCGGCGGACCGTGGGGGCGATATATGGGCGCGGTCCGCACTGGCACCTGACCGGCCGAGTGGCCACGATGAACTCCAAGGACGACGGCTTCCGCCGCCAGGATCCAGGCCCCGGAGGGGACGATGACGTCAGACGCCCGTTCGGGAGGCGCCGAACCGTTCGACGCGCCGCAGGAGTCGGCTTCCCCTTCCGACACGGCGGACCGGATGGTCGAACTGCGGGAAGAGGTCGACCAGCTGAAGGAGGCCGTCACCTCGCACGCCACGGTGGACCAGGCCATCGGCATGGTGGTCGCCCTCGGCCGGGTGTCGCCCGACCAGGGCCGGGCCGTGCTCCGGGAAGTCTCGCAGCACACGAACATCAAACTGCGCACCGTCGCGGAAATGATTCTCGTCTGGGGGCGGCAGGGAGATCTGCCGCCCGATATTCGCGCGGCCCTGGAGGACACGCTCGACAAGTACGGGCCCACGCAAATCCCGGACAGTCACCCCGCCCCGTAGGCGCGGAATTTGTTTGGATCTGATCCACCCAGGTAGTTCAGAGAGAGGTGGCCCGCTGGCCAACCGCTCCCGGGAGGGTTCGGCAGTGAGCTCGCCTCCGACCGCCCGGACGGGGCAACCCCCCGGGCGGCCGGGTGTTGTCCACCACCCGCACGCCCGGGCAGGGCCTAGGCCGCATCGGCGAGCACCTGTTCGCGCAGGGTGGCGCAGCAGTCGCTGAGGAGGCGCGAGACGTGCATCTGTGAGATGCCGAGCTGATCGGCGATGCAGCTCTGCGTCATGCCCTGGAAGAAGCGCAGGTAGAGGATGGCCCGTTCGCGCTCGGGGAGCTCGTGCAGGGCCGGTTTCACCGACTCGCGATCGATGACCAGGTCGAATCCGGCGTCGCGCGCGCCCAGCGCGTCGTTGAGCGCGTAGCCGTCGTCCCCGCCGGGCAGTTCGGCGTCCAGGGAGAGGGCGGAGAAGCTGTCCAGGGCCTCGAGACCGGTACGCACCTCGTCCTCGCTCAGGTGCGCGTACGCGGCGATCTCCGCGACGGTGGGCCGTCGGCCCTGCATCGTCTGCGACAGGTCCTTGAGGGCCGCGCGCACCCTGTTGCGCACGTCCTGGACGCGGCGCGGGACGTGCAGGGTCCACATGTGGTCGCGGAAGTGGCGCTTGATCTCCCCGGTGATGGTCGGGACGGCGTAGCTCTCGAAGGCGTTGCCGAGCTCGGGGTCGTAGCGGTCGACGGCCTTGACCAGGCCGAGCGCGGCCACCTGGTTGAGGTCCTCGACCGACTCACCCTTGCCCCGGTAGCGGCCCGCGACACGCTCCGACATGGGCAGCCAGGAGCGGATTATCTCCTCGCGCAGCGCCTGCCGCTCGGACCCGGCGGGCAGGTCGGCGAGGCGGACGAAGGCCGCGGCGGTGTCGGGGGCGTCGTCATGGGGGTGTCTTTTGGTGCCGGACGTCATGCGCATAGTGCTCACAACTCCCTCAGGGGTTGCCGACGGGGCAGTCCCCATGGGAGGGCGCGCACAAAAAACCGGACGGGAGACATCCGGCGATCTGGCGGACCAGCTCCCACGGACGTGCCTCCTGTCCGAAGCACTGCTAGGACAATTCCCCCATATCGGTCACCCAAACAAGCGCGAAACAATCCCGGAGAATCATCCAAGGGGAGTGACACCGGGCGAGGGGACGATTCTGGAGCGTCACGCGTCGTCCGCGAATCCATATCCGTACGCCGTGAATTCACTCCGCAATATCCGCGCGATCTCCGCACCCGCCGCCAAACAATTCACCGCGCGATACGCCGCGCGAACGAGCGATTCGGCGCCGGATTCGCAATGCGGATCCGAGGCAGGGCACGCCGACGCCAAGCTCCGCGACCGATCCGCGCCATCAGGCTCGCCCCGACCCACCACCTTGACCAAAGACATAGGGCCCCCGCGAACCGGTCACCGCGACATCGCGACCCCGGTGGCCGCCTCGAACATCCGCCGCGCCTACGTCGACGACCCTGCGAGACGGGCTTCAGGCCGGACACGCCGGAATAGCGGGGCGTGATGCCGACATACCCAAACCGGATGACCGGCCCAGGCGTTGCCGTCCACGCGACACCGGCGCCCCGGCGACCTGCGCCTCTCACCCCACCGCGACACGGAACACCACGGCCGTACCGCCCCGCACGTGACCCCCCGATTCACCCGGACCCCCGCCGACCGTTGACGGGGCAGCCGCACCGTGGAAATCTAATGCTCAATGAAGAGAATGCAGTTCTCGCCCGCGTGACCGTAACTGCTCAGGCGACGCCCGTATCGGAGGACTGACGCGATGGCCCTTTATCCGAAGCCGGCCGAGGGCAGCTGGACCGAGCACTACCCGGACCTGGGAACGGGAGTGGTGTCCTACGAGGACTGCGTCTCACCCGAGTTCTACGAAGTCGAGCGCGAGGCGGTCTTCAAGCGGGCCTGGCTGAACGTCGGCCGGGTCGAGGACCTGCCGCGCAAGGGGAGTTACTTCACGAAGGAGATCGAGGTCGCCGACACCTCGATCATCGTCGTGCGCGATCTGCGGGGCCGGGTGCGGGCGTTCCACAACATCTGCCGGCACCGGGGCAACAAGCTGATCTGGAACGACTTCCCGCACGAGGAGACCCGGGGGTCCTGCCGGGCGTTCACCTGCAAGTACCACGCATGGCGTTACGACCTCACCGGCAAGCTCACCTTCGTCCAGCAGGAGAGCGAGTTCTTCGACCTGGACAAGGACGACTACGGCCTGCTGCCGGTGCACTGCGAGGTGTGGGCGGGGTTCGTCTTCGTCAATCTGGCGAAGGAACCGGAGCAGACCCTGCCGGAGTTCCTCGGCCCGATGATCACGCCGCTCGACGGTTACCCGTTCGACCGGCTGACCGAGCGCTACGACTTCCGCGCCGACGTCCACTGCAACTGGAAGGTCTTCCTCGACGCCTTCCAGGAGTACTACCACGTGCCCGTGCTGCACTCCCAGGAGGCCACCCCGGCGGCCCGGCCCAAGATGAACGGCTTCGAGGCACCGCACTACCAGCTCGACGGCCCGCATCGCATGGTCACCACCTCGGGCGCACCTCGCCGGCTGTGGCCCGCCGACTACCAGTACCCCATCGAGATCGCCACGCGCAGCGGCCTGTTCGGCCCCTGGGACGAGCCGGACCTGGGCACCGAGCTGGGCGGGACCAACCCGGGCAAGGTCAGGAAGTGGGCCATGGACAACTTCCAGATCTTCCCGAACATGGAGATCCTGATCTGGGCGAGCGGCTGGTACCTCACCTACCGCTACTGGCCGACCTCGTACCACACGCACCTCTTCGAGGGCACGCTGTTCTTCCCGAAGGCCACCACCGCCAGTGAGCGCGCCGCCCAGGAGTGCGCGGTCGTCATGTTCAAGGAGTTCGCGCTCCAGGACGCCGGCACCCTCGTCGGGACCCAGCGGGCGCTGGAGTCACGGGCGGCCCGCGACGACTTCCCTCTCAACGACCAGGAGTTGCTGGTACGGCACTTCCACAGGTCGATCGCCGACTGGGTCGAAGACTACGAGCGCAAGACCGTGGGGGTGTGAACCGGTGTCCGACACCCTCCTGCCCGAGGCGTTCGCGGAGCTGGAACCCTTCGCCGCGACCTGGTGCCTGGCCACCGAGCCCGAGCGCTACGAGCGCCGCCTGGCGAGCGACATGACCGAACTTCAGGCGCTCTACGACGTCGGCTTCCCCCGCATCGAGGAAGCGCTCGCGTACTGCGACAAGTTCCCGCTCGACGCGCTGCCCGAGCAGGCACGCCGTCTCCTCGAACTGGTGCATTCAATCATCATGGTGTCGATGTGCGTCGAAATCTGGCACCAGCCCAGGGTCGTCGACGGCGCCAACGCCGAGATCCACCGCGTCGCCGAACCACTGCCCTGACCCGGCCCGGCGACCGCCCGAGCCCAGCCGACCCACCATTCACGACCACCGGGACCCACACGTTGCGGTGCCGAAGGGAGCGTTGCACACGGTGAACGACTTCGAGGCGATGAACTTCTTCCGGGACGACGGGCTCGTCGCGGACCCCTACCCGTACTTCGAGGCGATGCGCGGGAAGTGTCCCGTACAGCGCGAGAGCCACCACGACGTGGTGATGGTGACGGGGTACGACGAAGCGGTTCACGTGTTCAACGACAGCGAGACGTTCTCGTCGTGCCTCTCGGTGACCGGCCCCTTCCCGGGGTTCCCGGTCCCGCTCGAGGGGGACGACGTGAGCGAACTCATCGAGCTGCACCGCGCCGAACTCCCCTTCAGCGACCAGCTTCCGACCCTCGACCCGCCGACGCACACGGACCACCGCGCGCTGCTGATGCGGCTGATCACACCGCGACGCCTCAAGGAGAACGAGGCGGCGATGTGGCAGCTGGCCGACCGCCGGCTGGACACGTTCCTCGCCCCGGGCGAGGGCGACTTCATCAGCGGGTTCGCGGGCCCGTTCACCCTGCAGGTCATCACCGACCTGCTCGGCGTGCCCGAAGAGGACCGCGAGGAGTTCGTCAGGGGGCTGGAGCACCGGCCGCAGACGGACGGCGGTGTGGGCAGCACGGAACGGGAGATGGAGCACACGCCACTGGAGTATCTGTACGAGCGGTTCGCGTCCTATGTGGAGGAGCGGCGCCGCGAGCCGCGCGACGACGTGCTCTCCGGTCTGGCCTCGGCGACGTTCCCGGACGGCTCGACGCCCGACGTCGCCGATGTGGCCCGGGTGGCGACCAATCTCTTCGCGGCGGGCCAGGAGACCACGGTCCGGCTGCTCAGCTCCGCCCTCAAGCTGCTCGTCGAGCGCCCCGAGCTGCAGCGGCGACTGCGCGAGGAGCGCGCCCTCATCCCCAACTTCATCGAAGAGGCGCTGCGGATGGAGAGCCCGATCAAGGGCGACTTCCGGCTGTCCAGGGTGCCGACCACGGTGGGCGGTGTCGACATACCGGCCGGCACCACCGTGATGGTCCTGAACGGGGCCGCGAACCGCGACCCCCGCCACTTCGAGGAGCCGGACACCTTCGACCCCTCCCGCGCCAACGCCCGCCACCACATCGCGTTCGGACGGGGCATCCACACCTGCCCCGGTGCGCCGCTGGCCCGGGCCGAG
This sequence comes from Streptomyces sp. GbtcB7, assembly GCF_019091445.1. Taxonomy (NCBI): domain Bacteria; kingdom Bacillati; phylum Actinomycetota; class Actinomycetes; order Kitasatosporales; family Streptomycetaceae; genus Streptomyces; species Streptomyces sp. GbtcB7. Next base: position 165,812 of record NZ_JAGXJM010000018.1, on the reverse strand, counting down.
GGCCGGGTGGCCATCGAGCGGCTCCTCGACCGCACGGCCGACATCAGGCTCTCGGAGCGCGTGCACGGCCCCGCGGGCGAGCGCCGGTACCACTACATCCCGACGTACATCCTGCGCGGTCTGACCCACCTGAACGTCGAGTTCACCCTCGCCGAGGAGCCGGCGCGGTGAAGGCGAAGGTCGACGAGGACCGCTGCCGGGGACACGGGGTCTGCTGGTCGCTCCGCCCCGAGGTGTTCGACCTGACCGACGACGGCTACGCGGTGGTGCTCACACCGGAAGTACCCGCCGAGTTCGAGGACACCGTGCGTACGGCGATGGGCAGTTGCCCCGAGCGCGCCATCACGCTGGACTGACGATCGCGGCCCGCGCACACCGCGCGGGCCGCGACCGGCAAGACTCCTTCACACGGATCGCGACGGCATCTCGAACCCGGAGACGATCACGACGTTGCAGTCGGCCGCGGCCAGCCGCAGCGGCTTTGCCTCCGCGTACGCGTCCGACTCGTACCAGGCACGCGCCGCTTCCACGGACTCGAATTCGAGGACGACCGTACGGTTGCCGTGCCAGCTGCCCTCCAGGACCTGGGGCCCGGTATCCACCGCCAGGACGGCGGCCCTGCCGTGCGCGATCGATCCCGCGGACGCCCGGCCGTAGGCCTCCATTCCGGCCTCGTCCTTGATGGCCTCGGTGAGGATGACATATCCCTTGGGCACGGGTTCCCCTTTATGTCGATAAGCGCTATTTGATGACGTTCAGTCGAGAATGGGAGGCCCATAAGTCATGCGGGATCTCGAGCTGTCCTGCGGGCTCCCGCCGGGCCCGGACTTCGCGGACCTCGCCGTACTGGCCGAGGAGCTCGGCTACTCCAGGGTGTGGATCTACGACTCGGCGCCGCTGTGGGAGGACCCCTTCGTCCATCTCGCCCTCGCCGCGCGGCGGACGACCCGCATCGGGCTCAGCACGGCCGTCCTCATCCCCGGCCAGCGATCGGTGATGACCATGGCCTCCGGCATCGCCACCGTCGCCCGCGTCTCCGGCGGGCGCTTCCGGGCGTGCTTCGGTACGGGGTTCACCGCCCGGCTCGCGGTGGGCCGGCGCCCGATGACGCTGGACGCCCTCGCCGACTACATGACGGCCCTGCGCCGGCTGCTCGCCGGGGAGACGGCGATCGCGGACGGCAAGCCGGTGCGGATGCTGCACGCGGGCGGCCTCACCGCCTCGCGACCGATCCAGGTCCCGCTCTGGATCAGCGTGTTCGGTCCCCGGGGCTCCGCGCTGGCCGAGAAGGTGGCCGACGGCGTCGTCGGACCTCCGCACCCCGTGCTCCCGACCGCGACCATCATCTCCGGCACCGTGCTCGACCCCGGCGAGGACCGGGACTCGGACCGCGTCCGGGAGGCGATCGGACCGTGGCGGGTCGTCGACTGGCACAACGCGTACGCCAAGGGCGGTGCCGAGGCGGTCGACGCCCTGCCCGGGGGCCGGGCCTGGCGGGCCGCTCTCGAGGAACTCGCTCCCGAGGACGAACGCCATCTGCTCACCTTCGAGGGCCATGTCACGCACCTCCCCGACCGTGACCGCCGACTCCTCGATCACATCGACCTCAAGACGATGGTCGGTGACGCGGCCCGGGTCGGCAGAAGCCTGACGCGGCTCGCCGACCTCGGCTTCCACGAGGTCGTCTACACACCGAGCGGCCCGGATGTGGCCCGCGAGCTGCGCGCCTTCGCCACCGCCCACCGGCAGCGGCCGGCGGCGGACCGCTGAACTCACGGGCACCACGGGGCGTACGGGCCTCACGTGCACGCGTACGGACTCACGTGCGACCGGCTCGGGTCCGGACGGCGGCGCACACACCGCCGTCCACGAGGAGGTCGATCCCGCTGAGGAATCCGGCCTCGGACGACAACAGGAAGGCGACGGCCGCGGCGACGTCCTCGGACCGCCCCAGCCGGCCGAGCGGGGTCTGCCGCAGCAGCAGCTCCATCCCCGGATGGCTCGCGGACTCCTGCCGCCCCTGAGGCGTGTCGATCAGCCCGGGGGACACCGAGCAGACACGGGCACCGAGGGGCCCGATGCGCACCGCCTCGCGCTGGACGAAGCGGTGCACCCCGCGCTTGGCCCACGCGTACGCGATGCCGGTGTCCTCGATGCCCGGCCCGACGGCCTCGTGGACGCGGTCGAGGAACCGCTCGTCGAGCGGGTCGTCCAGCACCGCGTCGACGGCCGGGTCGGGGTCGGTGCCGCCGAGCAGCGGGGCCATCGACGCGAAGCACACCAGGGCCGTGCCCTCGGTGGCGAGCGGGCGGAGCGTCTGCGCCAGCAGCGCGGTCCCGACGAGGTCGACGGTGAAGATACGACGCCAGTCGGCCATGGTGGGCGAGATGCCCGCGGCGTGGGCGACGGCGCGCAGGGTGCCCAGTTCGCCGACGCGTGCGGCGAGCCCGGCCAGGCCCGCGGCATCGGTGATGTCGAGGACGAACGGTTCGACGACGGCCCCCTGCCCGGTGGCGGACAGGTCCTTGGCGGCCGCGGTCACGGTCGCCTCGTCCCGGTCGACGAGGAGCAGCCTGTCCACCTGGTCGGCGAGCCGCCGCGCGCAGGCCAGCCCCATCCCGCGGCCGGCGCCGGTGACGATCCCGACGGTCGTCATGCGCTCATCCCCCAGAACCGTTCCAGGCTCTGCTGCGCCACCCGGCTCACCAGTTCGACGCGGTAGCCGCTGGCCGGGCTGCGCAGGAACGCGAACGGGGCGCCGTCGGCACCCTTGCGTGTCGCCTCCCGGACGAAACCGTGGCGTTCCAGTTCGGCGGCGTCCGTGGCGACGTCGTCGGACCAGTAGCCGACGTGATGGACGGCGCCGCCGGCCGCCGGCTCCCACAGGGTCCCCGGGACGCGCCGGACGATCTCGAGACGGGGTGTCGTCGTCGAGAACACGCACCCGAGCTCGACCACGGCGTCCGCGTCCGGCAGCGTGACCGGGACCGGTCCGCTGATCTCGCCGCACCACTTGTACCCGAACAGGGAAGAGAACTCGGCCAGGGTCGTCTCGAAGTCCTCGACGACGATACCGAGATGGAACTGATCCTGAGCCTTCAGCACCCGGCCGACGGCCGCCCGCCCGTACTCCGTCGCTTCCAACGTGTCTCCCTCGTCGTTGAGTTCAACCACAGCAAAGAATTTCATTCTTCGAAATGAGAACGATATTCTCACGTGCGGTCGAAGAGCGCAATGGAAGGACGGGGGCCGTCGCGAGGTCCGGCGACGACCTTTCTTCGTACCATCGGATGCGTGCCGTTTCCCAACGGATCCGGGGGTCACGGCATGGGTGTTCAGGTTGTGTTCAGGCCCCTCACGGGCCCTGGCAACTCCTGCACCAGAAGCCCCAAAGCAATGGCAAAGACCCCTGTGGCCAGCGCTGTTCTCCATGTCATCGTGCGAGCATGAGCACAGAGCACCTCACCCGCCGTCGTCGCGCCGCCGGCCCCACCCATCTGGCGAGCAAGGTTCCGGAAGTCACCCTCTACTTCTGGGTGATCAAAGTGCTGACCACCGGCATGGGTGAGACCGCCTCGGACCTCCTCGCCAAGAAGCTCGGGCCGATCCCCGCCGTCGGCCTCGGCGGCCTGGCCCTCGTGGTGGCGCTGTGCGTCCAGCTCAAGGCCCGTCGCTACGTCGCCTGGATCTACTGGACGGCGATCGTGATGGTCAGCGTGTTCGGCACCATGGCCGCCGACGTCCTGCACGTCGGCCTGGGCGTCCCGTACACGATCTCCACCCCCTTCTTCATGGTCGCGCTGGCAGCCGTGTTCGCCGTCTGGTACGCCAGCGAGAAGACCCTCTCCATCCACAGCATCCACACCCGCCGCCGCGAGCTCTTCTACTGGGCCACCGTGCTGGCCACCTTCGCGCTCGGCACCGCCGCCGGTGACCTCTCCGCCACGGTCGGCCTCGGCTACCTCGGCTCGGCCGTGCTGTACGCCGTCGCCATCGCCGTCCCTGCCGTCATGCACAAGGGGGGCGCCCTCAACGCGGTGGCCGCCTTCTGGACCGCGTACGTCATCACCCGCCCGCTCGGCGCCTCGGTCGCCGACTGGATGGCCCTGAGCCACGCCCGCGGCGGCCTCGACCTCGGACTGGGACCGGTCACCCTGTCCTGGACCGTCGCCATCATCGGCTTCGTCGGCTACCTGGCCGTGTCCCGCAACGACGTCGGGGACACCGAGCGCCTCGCGTAGGACACCGACCGTGCGGGTGCCTCCGAGGCCGCGCTCGAAGTGGTGGACGACCGCGGACCGACGGGCGCGCGGTCGTCCACGTGGGGTTCACCACCTGACGCCCGCGCCGCCGCCGTCCCGCCACGCCTCAGCAGATCCTCGGCAGCTGTTCCCCGATCGGCAGGTCGACCACCCGGGTGCCGCCCAGCCCGGTGCGGGCCACCACCATGCCCGGATGGGCGTCCACGACCTCGCCGATGATCCTGGACTCCGTGCCCAGCGGGTGCGCCCGCATGGCGTCCAGGACGGCGTCGGCGTGCTCGCGGGGCACGAACGCCACCAGCTTGCCCTCGTTGGCCACGTACATCGGGTCGAGACCCAGCACGGCGCAGGCGTTGGCGACGGCCGGCGGGACCGGGACGTCACGCTCCCGGATGACGACGCCGGTGCCCGAGGCCGACGCGATCTCGTTCAGGGCTGCGGCCAGCCCACCCCGGGTGGGATCGCGCAGCACATGCAGATCCGGGGTGACGGCGAGCATGGCGTCGACCAGACCGCCGAGCGCCGCACAGTCGCTCTCGATCTCCACCCCGAACTCCAGGCCCTCACGCACACTCATGATCGCCACGCCGTGCACGCCGATCGCACCGCTGACCATCACGACATCGCCGGGCACGACCCGCTGCGGGCGCAGGTCGACACCCGCCGGGATGAGCCCGATACCGGCCGTGTTGATGAAGATCCCGTCGCCGTGACCGGCCTCCACCACCTTGGTGTCGCCGGTCGCGACCTCGACGCCCGCGGTCCGCGCCGCCGTGCCGAGTGCCTCGGCCACGCGGGCGACGGTCTCCATCTCGACGCCCTCCTCCAGGATGAAGCCGCAGGAGAGGTAGGCGGCCCGGGCGCCGCTCATGGCGAGGTCGTTGACGGTGCCGTTGACGGCGAGGTCACCGATGCTGCCGCCGGGGAAGAACAGTGGCCGCACCACGAAGGAGTCGGTGGAGAAGGCCATCCGGACACCGCCCAGCGACAGTGCCGCGGCGTCGCCCAGCTGGGCGAGCACGTCACCGCCGAACGCGGGCGCGAAGACGTGCTGGACGAGTTCGGCGGACAGGGCTCCGCCTCCCCCGTGACCCATGACGATCCGCGGCTGGTCGCGCAACGGGGCCGGGCAGGTCCAGGCGGCGGGGTCGAGTACGGGCGTACGGAGTTCGGTGGTGCCGGTGGTCTCAGACAACGGGGGTCGCCTCCCGGGGCGCGGGGGTGAGGTCCAGGCGCCGGTAGAGGTAGTACGCGGCGCAGGCGCCCTCGCTGGAGACCATGGTGGCGCCGAGCGGGGTGCGGGGGGTGCAGAGCGTGCCGAACGCCTCGCACTCGTGCGGCTTGAGCAGGCCCTGCAGGACCTCGCCGCTGCGGCAGGCGGCCGGTTCGCGGGTCTGGATGCCGTCGACCGAGAAACGGTACTCGGCGTCGTACTCCCGGTACTTCGGGGACAGCCGCCAGCCGCTGTCGGGGATCACCCCGATGCCGCGCCAGGCCCGGTCGGTGACCTCGAAGACATCCTCCAGCATGGCCCGCGCCGCCGGGTTCCCTTCCGGACGGACGGCACGGGGGTAGGCGTTGTCGACGGTGTGTTCGCCGCGCTCCAGCTGCGCCACGGTCCGGCGTACGCCTTCGAGGATGTCCAGGGGTTCGAATCCGGTCACGACGATCGGTACCCGGAAGCGCTCCGCCAGTTCCGGGTACTCCCCCACCCCCATCACGCTGCACACGTGCCCGGCCGCCAGGAAGCCCTGGACGCGGCAGGTCGGTGACTGCATGATCGCCTCGATGGCGGGCGGTACGCGGACGTGGGACACCAGCAGGCTGAAGTTCGGAATTCCGAGCTTGCGGGCCTGATACACCGTCATCGCGTTGGGCGGCGCGGTCGTCTCGAAGCCGATGCCGAAGAAGACGACCTCGCGGTCGGGGTTCTGCTGGGCGATCCGCAGGGCGTCGAGCGGCGAGTACACGACCCGTACGTCGCCGCCCGCGCCCCGCACCTGGAACAGGTCCCGTCCCGTGCCGGGCACCCGGAGCATGTCGCCGAAGGAACAGAAGATCACTCCGGGCCGGGAGGCGATCTCCAGCGCCTTGTCGATGACCTCCAACGGGGTCACACACACGGGACACCCCGGCCCGTGGATCAACTCGACCTGGTCCGGAAGGAGTTGGTCGATGCCGTGGCGGATGATGGTGTGCGTCTGTCCGCCGCAGACCTCCATCAGCGCCCATGGCCTGGTCACCGTGGAGTGGATGTCGTCGAGCAGCCGACGTGCCAGGTCGGGGTCCTGGAACTCGTCGATGTACTTCACTTCCGCGCCTCCTCTCCCGCGGACGGCAGGGCCTCGCCCGCCTCCGCGGCCATCTCCCACGGGTCGCCGAACTCCTCCTGCAGCAGGCCGAGGGTGGCGAACAGTTCGAGCGTCTGCTTCGCCGACTCCTCGTCGAGGCGCTGCAGGGCGAATCCGACGTGCACGATGGCGTACTCGCCGACCTGGAGGTCGGGCAGGTACTCCAGGCACACCTCCTTGACCACACCGCCGAAGTCGACGTTGGCCATCCGGGTGCCGTCCCGTTCCTCGATGTCCAGCACTCTGCCGGGTACCGCCAGGCACATGAGCCTCTCCTCGCTGTTGGTCAGTCGTTGGCTCGGGTACGGTCCTCGGCGCGCGCGGCCACCACGATCTGCCCGAGGGCCAGACCGCCGTCGCCCGGCGGGACCAGGCGGTGGCGCAGGACCGTGAAACCGTCCGCGCCCAGGGCCGCCGCGCAGGCGGAGGACAGCAGCGAGTTGGCGAACACCCCACCGGTCAGGGCCACCGTCTCCACCGCGTGCCGTTCACGCGCCAGCACACAGACGCGGTGCACGAGACCGGCGACGGCCCGATGGAAGCGCGCCGCGACGACCGCCGGTCCGGCCCCCGACCGCAGGTCCTCGACGATCGCCGCGAGCACGGGTGCGGGATCCGCGAGGACGGGGCCCTCATCCACACCGCCGCGTGAACCCTGCGCGGGGCGGACGCCGCCGTCCGGCCCCGGGCCGGTGGCCGCCGGTGACGCACGGTCGGTCAGCCCTGCCGGTCGTAGGGCGAACGCATACGCGACGGGGTCCCCGGCGGGCGCCTCCAGCGCTGCGGCCTCCAGCTCCATCGCCGCCTGGGCCTCGTAGCCGGACTCGTGGCAGACGCCCGCGAGGGAGGACACGGCGTCGAAGAGGCGGCCCATGCTGGAGGTGGGGACACAGTTCAGGTCGCGCTCCAACTGCCGCTCCAGCACACGCCGTTCGTCGGGCGGACAGGCGCTCACACAGGCCAGCTCGTCCGACCAGTCGATCCCCGCCGCGCGCAGATGCGCGAGCGCCATCCGGTACGGTCGTCGCACCGCCGCGTCACCGCCGGGCAGCGGCACATAGGCGAGGTGCCCGAACCGGGTGAAGCCGTCGTAGTCGGCGAGCAGGATCTCCCCGCCCCAGACCGCCCCGTCGTCCCCGTAGCCCGTGCCGTCGAAGGCGACCCCGATCACCGGCCGGCCGCCGTCCAGCCCGTGTTCGGCCATCGCGGCGGCGACATGGGCGTGGTGGTGCTGGACGCGTACGACGGGCCGGCCCGACGCGTTCCGGTCGGCCCAGCGCGCCGAACGGTATGCGGGGTGCCGGTCGGCCGCGAGCAGTTCGGGGCGTACGGGGGTGATGGACTCCAGTTGGGCCACGGCGCGTTCGAAGGCGTGCTGGGTGGCGAGGTCGTCCATGTCGCCGATGTGGGCGGACAGCCAGGCCCGGCGGCCCTCGCCGAGGCAGAGCACGTTCTTGAGGTCCCCGCCGACGGCGAGGGCCGGGCGCACCGGGACCGGCAGGGTCAGCGGCAGGGGCGCGTAGCCGCGGGCGCGGCGCAGCGGCAACACCACGCCGTCGCACACGCGCACCACGGAGTCGTCGCACGGCACATGGATCGGCCGGTCGTGGGTGAGCCAGCCGTCGGCCAGCCGCGCCAGCCGCTGCAGCGCCTCCCCGTCGTCGGTGACGATCGGCTCACCGGACACGTTGCCGCTGGTCATGACGAGCAGCGGGGGTCCCTCGGGGTCGCCGGGCAGTCCGAACAGCAGGTGGTGCAGGGGGGTGTACGGCAGCATGACGCCGAGGTCGGGGCTGCCGGGCGCGACGGAGTCGGCGGGCCGTGGTGCCCCCGCCACGGGTACCTCCCTACGGCGGCGCAGCAGCACGATGGGCCGGGTGGCGCCGTCGAGCAGGCTCCGCTCCTCGGCGCAGATCCGTACGAGGTGCCAGAGGTCGTCGAGGCTCCGGGCCATGACGGCGAAGGGTTTGTCCCCTCGGGCCTTGCGGCGGCGCAGCAGGGCGACGGCTTCGGGGTTCGTGGCGTCGCAGGCCAGGTGGTAGCCGCCGAGGCCCTTGACCGCGAGGATCGCGCCGTCCGCCAGGAGCCGGCGGGCCTCGGCGACCGGGTCCGCTCCGGCGACGGGCTCCGGAGGGCCGCTCACGCCCGGTCGGGGGACGAGCAGCCGCAGTCGGGGGCCGCAGGCCGGGCAGGCGACGGGTTGCGCGTGGAAGCGGCGGTCGGCCGGATCGGCGTACTCGTGGGCGCAGTCGGAGCACATCGGGAAGCCGGCCATGGTGGTGTGGGAGCGGTCGTAGGGCAGGCCGGTGACGATGGTGAACCGGGGGCCGCAGTGCGTGCAGTTGATGAAGGGGTGGCGGTGGCGCCGGTCGGCGGGGTCGGCGAGTTCGCGCAGGCAGTCGGCGCAGGTGGCCGTGTCCGGCGGGATCAGGGTGCCCGCCGGGCCGCCCGTGCGGGAGGCGAGGATGGTGAACGCGGCGTCACCGGTGAGGGGTACGTCGTCGTGGTGCACGGAGTCCACGCGGGCCAGCGGCGGTGCCTGGACGGCGATACGGTCGCAGAACCGGGCGACGGCCGAGGGGGCGCCCTCGACCTCCGCGATGACGCCCTCGGGGGTGTTGGTGACATGGCCGGACAGTTCGAGGCCGGTGGCGAGGGTGTAGACGTACGGGCGGAAGCCGACGCCCTGCACCACACCCCGTACGGTGACCCGTCGGCGCAGCGGTGTCCCGTCGGCGACGGCGGCCGGGGAGGGCGGACCGCTCACGAGTGGGAGTGCGCCATGGCGCCGGTGCCGTGCGGGTGCTCGTGGCCGTGATGTTGGTGAGTGTGTGAGGCGCCGTCGGGTCGGCGTGCCATGACGGGCTCATGGAGCGGGACGCCGTCCGCGGCCGCCAGGGCCCGGTCGAGCAGGGCGCCGACGCCCCGGTCCCGGCGGGCCGAGGTCAGCAGCACGTCCACTCCGGGGTTGACCCGCTCGACGTTCGCGAGGAACGCCGCCTCGTCGAACTCGACGGCCTCGGCGATGTCGGTCTTGGTGACCACCACCAGGTGGGCGAGGCCGAAGGCGGTGGGGTACTTGAGCGGCTTGTCCTCGCCCTCGGTCACGGAGGCGAGCACCACTCTCAGGGTCTCCCCGAGGTCGTAGGAGGCCGGACAGACGAGGTTGCCGACGTTCTCGACGAACAGCAGCCGGGTGTCGTCGGGCAGCCAGCCCTCCAGGTGGCGGCCGAGCATCCCGGCCTCCAGGTGGCACAGCCCGTCCGTGAGGACCTGCTTGACCGGGACGCCCGAGCGGGCCAGCCGCTCCGCGTCGTTCTCGGTGGCGAGGTCGGCGGTGAGCGCCGCGACCGGCACGGACCGCTCGCGCGCGAGTCCCAGTTCCCTTTCCAGCAGGGCGGTCTTGCCGCTGCCGGGGCTGGAGAGCAGGTTGACGACCGTGGTCCCGCGGGCCGCGAGGCCGGCGCGCAGGGTGTGCGCGGTCTCGTCGTTCTTGGCCAGGACGGCTTGCTGCAGGTCGACCACACGGCACATGGTTCAGCGCTCCTCGGAGATCGGTTCGCGGGGGTGTGCGTGCGTCGGGCCGTCCTCCCACTGCACGCTGAGGATCTGGAGTTCCCGGCCCGCCAGTAGCTCCGTGGTGGCTCCGCCGCACCGCGGGCAGGTCAGCGTGGGCGGCATGCCGACGGCCCATTCGTGCGCGCAGGGTGCGCAGCGGGCCCGTCCCGGCACGGCTTCGGTGACCAGTTCGGCGCCTTCCAGCACGGTTCCGGCGCAGGCCAGTTCGAAGCAGAAGGAGAGGGCGTCGGGTACGACACCGGCCAACTCGCCCACCTGAAGCCGCACCGAGCGCACGACCGTGACGTCACCGGCCCGCTGCGCCGCCTCTTCCACCTGGCCGATCACCGCCATCGCGAGGGACATCTCGTGCATCGATCGGTCTCCGTCTCGGGCAGGGCGTCCGCCGCCCCTCATTAGAGGGGAGGCGTCCGAGGGCGGCGGACCGGCACGCCGTCGCCGGCCGGCCGCGTACGCCGTTCGCCGCAACGACACGGCGCAGCGCGGCGGAGAACGGCAGAGGGCGTACGAGCGGGCGGTGTCGGCTCACATGCTCCGGATCCGCAGGTAGCGTCTGAGGTCGGGCAGGATCTGCACGAGAACGGCGGCGAAAGCGGCGGCCAGCGCGCCGCCGACGAGGGTCTTGATCATGGCTTCTCTCCTCACTTCGCGGCTTCGCCGACCGTGGCCCGCGGCGCGGACTCTCCCGGTTCGTCGGCCCGCAGCAACTCTTCGATCAGCCGGACGGCCTCCGGCACGGCGGCCGACACCGGCGGGCTGAGCCCGATGCCCTCCTCGACGGAGGCGGGTTCGCATCCCACGACCAGCGTGCGGCGCGGCGGCTGCCCGCCGGTTCCGGCGCAGAGGGTCCCCAGCAGTGCGAGCACCGTGTCGGGGGTCATCCGGTGGCCGTCGAGCGGGACGCCATGCGGCTCGCCCGCGTCGGCGCTGTCGTGTTCGATGACGTACAGGGTGCCGGGGCGCTCGCCGCGCGCGGTGGCGTCCACCAGGATCAGGGTGTCGTAGCCGTCGAGGACCTGGTACGCGAGGTGCACGCCCCGTACGCCGATGTCCACGGCCTCGACGTGCGGGGGCAGTTGCCGCCCGGTGAGCGCGCGCACGGTTTCCACGCCGAAGCCGTCGTCCCCGAGGAAGATGTTCCCGATCCCGGCGACGAGGACCTTGCCGCTCTCCTGACGGGGTGGGTCCGGGGCCAGGCTCATGCCTCGTCCTCCAGTGGTTCGACCTCGTCGGGCTGGAAGTAGAGGAAGCGGCCCTGTTCGCGGCGGATGTCGGCGCCCGGATCGTCCTCGACCGTCACCGCCAGGTGCACTCCGCCGTCCACGTCGTGCAGCACGGCCTCGACCTTCGCCGTACGGCCCGCCAGGAACAGGTCCTGTGCGTCGGTGCGGCGCAGCCCGGGCCGCAGCAGCACCCTGCTTCCCGCGCCAAGCGAACGGCCGTCGACGACGATCCGGTCCTGCCCCGGGTCGAAGCCGGCGTCGCTCGCCGGGTCCCACCACGGGGTGTCGGGACGCGGCACGCCGAACTCGTCGGGGAAGCCGTCCGCGGCCGGAGCGGACGCCGTTCTCGTGCCGTCGCCCGCTCCGGTCACCTCGCGCAGACTGCGCACCGCCCCGTGCAGGCGCTCCAGGACCTCGGGCGGCATGGTGTCCGCCAGGTCGATCACGGCGGCCGCCCGGTCGTCGGTGCCCCGGGCCTCGCGCTTCTCCTCGTCGGTGAGCGCGGCGGTGCGCAGGGCGAGGATCTCGTCGATCTCGGTGGCGTCGTACAAGGCCCCGGGGCTCTCCGGGGCGATCGCCGGGTGGTCCTCCAGGATGATCGGCGAGGACAGCACCACGTCCGCGCGCCCGGGTTCGCCGGCGAGGACCGGCCAGGTGTGCAGATTGCGGCAGGACGCGACCGCGCCCTTCGCCCACTCGGGGGGATCCGTCATCGACAGGAACGACCCCGCGCCGAGCGCCATGAGGAGGTGGGTGGCGACCAGGGAGCGCGGGAGGGCCGCGTCCCGGCCGGCCGCGGTGCCGTCCGGGGGTGTCCAGGTGCTGGCGTTCTCGACGATCGCGGTCAGCCGCAGCACGCGGTAGGGCCCGTCGAGTTCGCTCGCGGACAACCGGAGTACGCCGCTCGTCTCCTCGTAGCGGCGGACCATCCGGCCGACGACGTGCCCGCTCTCGTCGAGGACGGGCTCGGTGTCCTCGCCCGCGGGGCGGTCGAAGGGGACCCTCACTCCGTCGCCCAGGAGTTCGTCGACGGGCACGACCGCCTCGACGCGCTCCTCCGTTCCCTCGTCCCAGGGGACCAGCGTCCGGTCGCCGAGCCGGAGTTCGGGAACCGTCTCGAAGCCGCCGTCCGGGCGCGCCTGCTGGACCGTGCGGCGCCGGGCGCGCAGGAAACGCAGCTCGACCGCGAGGATGGCGTCCGCCTTGGGTTCCATCAGGCATTCGGTGTGCTGGAATTCGTGCTCCTCGCAGTCGGCGCCCCAGGCGGGCGGGACGAGCACGCCGAACTGCCAGCGCAGCCGGTTCTTGGCCGCGGAGGCACGGTACGGGTAGAGCACATAGCCCTCGAAGAGGACGGCGTCGGCCACCTGCCGGGCGACGGCGAGGCGGGCCTCGGTCTCCGGGGCGAACGTGGTCACGCTCACGGAGCGGTCCTTCCGGTGGTGCTGGTGATGCCGGTGAGACTGAATCTTCGGGGTGGTGCGGGAGCCGCTCCGCCGCTCTCGTCGAGCAGGGCCCGCACGGTCGCCTCCCAGGAGGGCAGGGCCCGTCGGGAGCGGAAGGCGAGCAGGGCGTCCATCGTGTCGCGGGGCAGCCGGATCCAGCCGCAGCCGGGGAAGTGCTGTTCGACCATCTCCCGCCAGGTGGCCACCGGCATCCGGAAGACCGCCTCCCGGTCCCACGGGACGGGTTCGACGCGGAAGCCGCCCGCTCCGGTGAACGCCGTGCCGGAGAACAGCATCAGCAGCGGCACCTCACCGGTGGTCAGGGCGTCGAAGTAGCGGGTCGCGGCGATGTCCATGTCGTAGGTGCACGGCACGACGAGGTCCGTCTCGGTCTCCCCGGTGAAGGCGGGGACCATGACGGAGACCTGGGCGAACTGCACCGGCTGGAGGGTGCTGCCCCAGCGCGAGCGCTCGCCGAAGAGGTCGGCGAGCCCCTCGGCCTCCGCGGTCTCGTAGCCGCGCTTGGCGGGCTCGATGCGGATCTGGCAGCGCAGCGCCATGGCGTGGACCGGTTCGTCTCCGGTCGCGGTGATGCGCAGCCGGAAGACCAGGGTCGGTCCGGCGGCGAACCGGTCCGCGCGCACGCCGGTACAGGTGAAGGCGAACTCCGTCACGCCGAGCCCTCCTCGCGTACGGGGCGGGCGCGTCTCCCGACGTGTTCGAAGAAGGTGTCGAGGGCGGCGCGGGCCTCGGCGCCGCCGTCGAAGCCCTGCCACAACAGGCGCATCCGGCCGACCAGTTCGTAGCAGATGTCGACGGGCACGAGATAGCACTCGCAGCGGCCCTCGTGGCGGCGCAGCAGCAGCGCCTCCACATCGGGTTCGAGCAGTTCGGCGAGGCGGCTGTCGCCGAGGACGGCGCTCCACGTCGCCGGATCGAGCTCGCTCTCGGTGGCCCCGGCCGGGCTCGGATAGAGGGCCACCAGCCGGTCGAGCGCGGCGTTGCGGAAGAAGAAGGCGACGCCGACCGGGATCTGCAGCGCCTCCCAGGCACCCTCGTCGAGGTGGTGGTCCGGGTCGGTGAGAAAGCGGTCCGGAACCGCGCGGAATCGGCCGCGTGCGGCGCCCGGTTGTTCCATCAGCAGGGCGCAGGGCGTACAGGCGCAGACGATGGCCCGCTGCTCGATGTCCACCAGGTGACGGTGGCGCGCCTCGTCCACCGCCACCGCGCACAGTCCGCACCGCTCCGGCCGGGGTTCACGTCCGGTCAGGAACCTACGCAGCCCGGAGTCGCGCGTGGCCGGTCGGGGAGCCAGGGGCGCGTTCATGGGGCCTTCGCGGGAGCCGGGGCGGCAGTGGTGGCGGCGCGGGTCCCGGGGCCGGTGCCGATCTGGAGCAGCGTGGGCTCCCCCGAGCGGCCGGCGGCCTGTACCTCGACCGCCGTGACCTCCGGCGCGAAGCAGGCCAGCGCGTCCTCGGCCGCCTGCTGGGCTGTCGTACCGCTCGCCGCGCAGCCGCATCCGCCGCCTCCGGCCGCCCGCAGCCGCAGGGTGCCCGTCTCCTCGTCGAAGTCCACGACGTCCAGTTCGTGGTCGCGGACGCTGTCGAGCGCGCGGGTGATGCGGGTCGTCCGGTCCTCGGGGTGCAGGTCGTGCAGGACGAGGAGGCTCGCGACCAGTTCGTCGCCGAGCAGGGCCGCCAGGGGATCACCGGGGGTTCTGCGGCCCACGGGCGTGGACAGCAGGTGGAGCATGCGGGCCAGGCCCGCACCGTAGAAGTCCATGAGGGCCTGGACGAGTTCCTCGGCCGCCGCGCGGGCGGCCGGGTCACCGGTGGTGGCGAGCCGGTCGAGTACGTCCTCGATCCGCTGCCCGGTGCGCACCGCGTCGACCGCCGGTGCCGCCTTGGTCGTGTCGATGGTCGTGCCCGCGCTCATCCGCCCAGTCCGCTCAGGCCGGTGGGCATGTGCATCTTCTGGACGGTCTTGCCGCCACCGACGTACATGTGCACGCCGCACGGCAGACAGGGGTCGAAGCTGCGGACGGCACGCATGATGTCGATGCCCTTGAAGTTCTCCGGGGAGTTCTCCTCGAAGATGGGCGTGTTCTGCACGGCGTCCTCGTACGGGCCGGGCGTGCCGTAGGTGTCCCGGGTGCTGGCGTTCCACGGGGTCGGCGGGTACGGGTGGTAGTTGGCGATCTTGCCGTCGCGGATCACCATGTGGTGGGAGAGCACACCGCGGACCGCCTCGGTGAAGCCGACGCCGATGCTCTCGTCGGGCACCTCGAACTTCTCCCAGGTCTGGGTGCGTCCGGCGCGGACCTCCTCCAGCGCCTTCTCCGCGAAGTGCAGGGCGACGGCGGCGGTGTAGGCCTGGAAGTAGGTGCGCGCGCGGTTGCGTTCCAGCGCGTTGCTCCAGCGCGGGATCTTCCACTCGAAGGTGGTCTCGGGCTTGGTCATGGTGCGCGGCAGGTTGATGACCACGCTGTGGCCGGTCGCCTTCACATAGCCCGTGTCGACGAGGCCGGACAGGGCGGTGGACCACAGGCGGGCGATGGGGCCGCCGCCGGTGTCGAGGGCGAGGTGGTCCTTGCCGTCGAACCAGCGGGGCGACATGACCCAGCTGTACTTGTCGTCGAAGTTCCGCTTCTGCGGGGCGGGGATGGTGTGCTGGTTCCACGGGTGGCGCGGGTCGACCGGGTTGCCGAGCGGGTCGTGGGTGACGAACTGCTCCTGGCCCTCCCAGTCCTCGTAGTACGAACTGCCCAGCAGGATGCGGATACCGAGGTTGATCTTGGTGAGGTCGTTGGTGACGAGCTTGCCGTCGACGATCACGCCGGGGGTGACGAACATCCGCCGGCCCCAGTCCGTCATGTTGGCGTAGGTGAAGTCACAGTACTCGGGGTCGTTGAGCGCGCCCCAGCAGCCGAGCAGCACCCGTCGGCGTCCCACTTCCTCGTACCCGGGCAGGGCCTCGTAGAAGAAGTCGAACAGGTCGTCGTGGAGGGGGACGACCCGCTTCATGAACTCCACGTAGCGCATCAGACGGCTGAGGTAGTCCGTGAAGAGCTGGACCGAGGCGATGGTGCCGACGCCGCCCGGGTAGAGCGTGGAGGGGTGCACATGGCGGCCCTCCATGAGGCAGAACATCTCCCGGGTGTAGCGGCTCACCTGGAGCGCCTCGCGGTAGAACTCGCCTTCGAGGGGGTTGAGGGACCGCATGATGTCGGCGATCGTGCGGTAGCCGTGCTCGGCGGCGTGCGGCGCCTCGGTGCGCTCGGCGAGTTCGAGGACGCCCGGGTTGGTCTCCTTGACCATCTTCTCGCAGTAGTCGACCCCGACCAGGTTCTCCTGGAAGATGTTGTGGTCGAACATGTACTCCGCGGACTCGCCGAGGTTGATGATCCACTCACCGAGGTGCGGGGGCTTCACGCCGTACGCCATGTTCTGCGTGTAGACGGAACAGGTGGCGTGGTTGTCGCCGCAGATGCCGCAGATGCGGCTGGTGATGAAGTGCGCGTCGCGGGGGTCCTTGCCGCGCATGAAGACGCTGTAGCCGCGGAAGACGGACGAGGTGCTGTAGCACTCCGCGACCCGCTTCTGCTTGAAGTCGATCTTCGTGTGGATCCCCAGGCTGCCCACGATCCTCGTGATCGGGTCCCAGGCCATCTCCATCAGGCCGCTACCGTCGCCGGCCGCCTTCGTCTTCGGTGCCATCGTGTGTGTCGTGCCCTTCTTCGCGGGTGGTCCGGGAGGGTGTAGACGGGGTGGTGGAGCTGCGTCTCAGGTGGGGCGGGGGTTCACCACGGCGGCCGGTATCCGGTGGTGATCTTGTCTCCCGTGTGGCGCCACTTCGGCTCCTTGTCCACGGTGTTGATCGTGAGCGACCTGAGCCTGCGGACCACCGCGCCGTAGGCGCCGCTGGCCTTGGAGGACAACTTCGCGCCCGGAGGTTCGTCCATGAACGGCATGAACTTGTCGGGGAACCCGGGCATCGTGCAGGCGATGCAGATACCGCCGACGTTCGGACAGCCGCCGATGCCGTTCATCCAGCCACGCTTGGGCACGTTGCACTTGACGACCGGGCCCCAACAACCGAGCTTCACCAAGCACTTGGGCGAGTCGTAGGTCGTCGCGAACTCACCCTGCTCGTAGTAGCCCGCGCGGTCGCAGCCCTCGTGCACGGTGGCGCCGAACAGCCAGGACGGGCGCAGCTTGTCGTCGAGCGGGATCATCGGGGCGGAGCCGGCCGCCTGGTAGAGCAGGTACGTCAGCGTCTCGGCGAAGTTGTCGGGCTGGATGGGGCAGCCGGGGACGCACACGATGGGGATGCCCGCGTGCGACTTCCAGTCCCAGCCGAGGTAGTCGGGCACGCCCATCGCGCCGGTCGGGTTGCCCGCCATGGCGTGGATGCCGCCGTACGTGGCACAGGTGCCGATGGCGACGACGGCGAGCGCCTTGGGCGCGAGCCGGTCGATCCACTCGCTGGTCGTCATCGGCTGGCCGGTCTCGGGGTTGTCGCCGAAGCCGCACCAGTAGCCCTCGGGCTTGATCGACTCGTTGGGGACGGATCCCTCGACGACCAGCACGAACGGATCGATCTCGCCCCGCTCCCCCTTGAAGAACCACTCGATGAACGTGTCCGCGCCGCCGACCGGACCGCATTCGAAGTCGATGAGGGGCCAGTGGACGGCGATCTTGGGCAGACCCGGCAGATCGCTGAGCGCGATCTGTTCGATGCTCGGCTGCATGGCCGCCGTCAGCGCGACGGAGTCGCCGTCGCAGCTCAGCCCGGCGTTGATCCAGAGGATGTGGATCGTGGGCGTCTCGTCGGCGGGCGCACCACCGGCGTTCGTCGCGCCGGCCGTACTGGGTGTCGCCGCTGTCATGGGACCGCCTCCTCGGGGAGGTGAGGGACAAAAGCTTATATTTCGACCATCAGCTCTCTTCGTACCAGCCATCCGGCCGACGCGAGAGGTCATCCAGGGCCGTTCCAGTGACACGCGCCCGCGTGGACCGGTCCGCTCCCGCCGCCGTCCTCGTGGCCGTGGTCGCCATGAGGCCGAGGTGCGGCGGGGTGGACTGCGGTCGTCGCTTGTGGACGAACGCGCGGCGCAGTGCGTGGTAAGGGGCGTCCGGGTCGTCGAAGGTGCGGCGCATCCTGGTCAGCTCCCGCTCCCTGAAGGCGGCCAGGGGCTCGCCGCACTCCTGACGTTCCAGTTCGGCCTTCTTCGCGGCGATCCGGGACGGTGATCCCGGCAGCGCCGCCAGCCGGGCCGCGAGGCGGCCGACCTCCGCGGCGAAGTCCCCGGGGCCGCAGTCGACCACCCGGTCGACGAGCCCGAGGTCGCGGGCGCTCGCCGCGCTCATCGGCAGGGCCTCGCCCAGCAGCCGGTCGGCCGTCGCCGCACCCACACGGCGCGGCAGTGTGTACGTCCAGTACTCCGAGCCATACAGACCCATGAGCCGGTAGTGCGGGTTGAGTACGGCGCCCGCGCGGCACCAGACCTCGTCGGCGGCGAGGGCGAGCATCATTCCGCCCGCCGCGGCGTTGCCCGCGACGGCGGAGACCACGAGCCGGTCCGTGGTGGTCAGGACCGCCTCGACGAGGTCGTCGATGGCGTTGATGTTGGCCCAGGACTCGGCGGCGGGGTCCTCGGCGGCCTCGATGACGTTGAGGTGGATTCCGTTGGAGAAGAAGTCCCGCTGCCCGCCCAGCACCAGCACCGAGGTGGGCCGCGCGCACGCCTGCCGGTAGGCGTCGAGCAGGCGTCGGCACTGCGTGGTGCTCATCGCGCCGCCGGGGAACGAGAACGAGAGGACTCCGACGCTCCCCTCCTCCCGGTACCCGATGTCCGTCCAGGTGCGCGGGCGCGGGTCCGCGCAGTCCGGTGCGGCGAGCTCCGGCAGGGACGGCAGGCGGTCGCCGAGGGCCTGTGCGGCGGGCAGTTTGTACGTGGGCGGCTGTCCCGGAGCGCGCCTGCGCCGCAGCTCGGGGATCCACACGGCGCCGTCCGTCGTGGCCCGGCAGATCGCGCCCGCCCGGGTGGCCAGCAACTCCCCCGGGGCACCGCGCAGGCCGCCCTCGGGGTGGCCGCCGTGCAGGTACCACTCGGCGCCGCACAGCACGTCCAGCACGCCGGGCTGCGAGTCCGCCGCGCGCAGCTTGCGCAGGACGGTCTCCGTGGAGTCGGCGTCCCAGTCGATCCGCCGGACGCTCTGGTCGAGGTACGGGCGGATGCGCACCGGGGTGTACTCGGCGTGGGCCGGGCCCTGTGGGCGTGGGGTGTGGGTCCCGGAGGCGAAGCGTTCCACGGCGAGCAGGACGGCCGTGAGCGCGGCGTCGGCGATCTCGCCCCGGTACAGGTCGCTCTTGCCCACCGGCGGGACCACGCAGTCGACGGTCGCCCACACGTCCCCGGCGTCCATCTCCTCGACGGCCTGAAGGACCGTCACCCCCCATCGGTCGGCGCCCCGCTGGATCGCCCAGTCCAGCGAGGACGGCCCCCGGTCCCCGAAGGGCCCCGGGTGGACGATGAAGCACGGGTACGCGGCCCACACCTCGCGGGGGATCGCCGTCTTCAGCATCGGCGCGAGCACGAGGTCCGGCGCGTGCCGTCGGACGGCCTCGGCCAACGGGCGCTCGGGCAGCGCGAGTTCCACCGCGACCGTGTGCCCGTGGTCGCGCAGTTCG
Source organism: Streptomyces sp. GbtcB7 (assembly GCF_019091445.1). Lineage (NCBI taxonomy): Bacteria > Bacillati > Actinomycetota > Actinomycetes > Kitasatosporales > Streptomycetaceae > Streptomyces > Streptomyces sp. GbtcB7. Next base: position 146,259 of record NZ_JAGXJM010000018.1, on the reverse strand, counting down.
ACGTGGACGCGCTGGGTGAGGCTGTTGAAGGCGCTGGCCACGAGCAGGATGTGCACGGCGGGCTCCGGCGGCGGACGGTGCGGGCGGCGACGCCCCGGTCGACTGCGATGCTCGGACACGCCGAACCGCCGGGCCCCGACGACAGGCTGAGGGGTCACCCGAAAGCGGACGCCTACCCGCCACCCGGCGGCCCGGTCCTGATCCGAACGACCGGCCCTGGGGCCTGTCCGGCGGATCAGGTCGGAGGGAAGTAGCGGCGCCTCATAAGCGCAGGTGAGCGGGGTCTGGTGCGTCCAGCTGCAAGGCGGAGGAGGGCGTCGACGCGATGGGGGTCCCCCCTGCTCGAAGAGCTTGGGGGAGGGCGTGCCAGACCCCGCGTCTCCGGCATGATCCGCCGGACAGGCCCCAAGTGCGGTACGTCGCCTCGTCGAAGTCGGCCGGCAGCCCGCCCCCGGTCAGGTCCCAGGCCCAGAACCCGACGAACGCGCCGGTGAACCCGAGGGCGCGGATCCGGTCGCCCTCCGTTTCCTCGGCGTGTTCGCGGTCACCCGGCGTGCCACCAGGCTGGGGGCGATGAGGCTCTGCGGGGAGCGGCCGCCACGCAGCCGCAGGTGGGAGGCGCGGTCGGTCAGCGACAGCCAGTCGGGGGCCGGGGCCGGCGCAGTGGGACCACTGGGGTCCCAGCACCGGCCGGTCGAAGCCGTCGGAATCCGCCGGGTCACCCACGTCGTCGTGGTCGTCCGGGCGCGGGTCTGTGCCGTCGACAAGCGGGGCGGGGGCCGGTATCTCCAGGGCGGGCAGGCCGCCGGGGGCGCGCGGCCATCCGTCCGGGGTCCAGGTGACGGGTGCCAGCGCGGTCTCGCGGCCCAGGACGCACGGTCCGTGCCGTGTGTACGGCCGTGCGACGAGGTAGGCGAGGTACGACAGGCCGCCGGGAGTGTCCACCAGGCTGCCGTGCCCGGCCTTCTGGAGGGGCAGGTCCGGGTGGTGGCGGGCGGTGATCAGGGGGCCGGCGGGGTCGCGTTCGTAGGGGCCGGTCAGGGTGCGCGAGCGGGCGACGGTGACCTGGTGGTCGTAGCCCGTGCCGCCGTCCGCGGTCAGCAGGTAGTACCAGGGGCCGCGGCGGTAGAGGTTGGGGCCCTCGATCCAGCCGGCCCCGGGCGGCAGCACGACGGGTTCGGGCTCGCCGACCAGGCGGCGCGTGGCCCGGTCGTAGCGGGTCGCCTCCAGGCCGGCCGAGCCGCCGTGGCCCGGACGCCAGTCGTGGACCAGGTTCACCAGCCGGCTGTCGGCGCCGTCGTGGAAGAGGGAGGCGTCGAAACCGCGCGCGTGCAGCGGCACCGGGTCGGACCAGGGCCCGTCGATCGACTCCGCGGTGACCAGGTGGTTGGGGCTGTCGGTGAAGCCGCCCGCTTACGTCGACACATTGCTGTAGACGAGGTGGAACAAGCCGTCGGCGTGGCTCAGGTTCGGCGCCCACACTCCGCCGGAGTCGGGACACCCGGTCAGGTCCAGCAAGCGGGTGCTGTCCAGGGCGCCGCCCAGGGGCCCCCAGTGCACGAGGTCCCTGGAATGGTGCAGCCGTACCCCCGGACACCACTCGAACGTCGAGGTCGCCAGGTAGAAATCGGCTCCCACGCGGAGGATGGACGGGTCCGGATGCGAGCCGGCCAGGACCGGGTTCCGGACGACCTGCGCGGTCCGCTGCCGCATACGTCTCCTTCGACGGGCGATGATCGAGAGCGGGTGACCGAAGAGGACCGTAGTGTCGAACACGTTCGCAGGCAACGGTGGTCCCGCCGCCGACAGCCCGTACACACCGAAGGGATCGGAATCGATGAACGACGTCACGACCGAGAGCCAGGTCCGCTCGCTCAAGGAGGCCGTCGGGCGGTACGGCATCTGGAGCGGGGGCCTGCGCTCGGAGGATCCGCAGGGGCGTGGCGAGCGCGCCGAGGCCGCCGCCGAGCTGGAGCAACTCGGCTTCGGCGCGGCCTGGTTGGGCGGCAGCGGCACCGCGCGGAACGCGGCGCCGCTCCTCGCGGCGACCAAGCGGCTCATCGTGGGGACCAGCATCCAGAGCATCTGGACACAGGACGCCTTCGCGAGCGCGGCGGGCTTCGCGGAGCTGGAGACGGCCCACCTCGGCCGCTTCGTGCTCGGCCTCGGGGTGAGCCACGCCAAGATGGCGGACCAGTACCGTCGCCCCTACGCGAGCATGGTCGCGTATCTGGACGAGCTGGACGCGAAGGGAGTGCCCGCGGGACGCCGGATGCTCGCCGCGCTCGGCCCGAAGATGCTGGAGCTCTCACGTGACCGCGCCGCCGGGGCGCTCCCCTACCTCGTGACGCCGGAGCACACCGCGCAGGCCCGCGAGATCCTGGGCGAAGTCCCGCTGCTGGCACCGGAGTTCAAGGTCGTCCTGGAGACGGACCCGGACCGCGCCCGCACGCTCGCCCGGGGCGTCCTCGCCTTCTATCTGTCGCTGCCGAACTACACCAACAGCTTTCTGCGGCTGGGCTTCGCCGAGTCCGACTTCGCGGACGGCGGCAGCGACCGCCTCGTGGACGCGATGTTCGCCTGGGGCGACGAGGACCGTATCCGCGCCCGTGTCGAGGCCTTCCACGCGGCGGGCGCCGACCATGTGGCGCTCCAGGTGGTGACCGGACAGACCCCCGACTCCCTCCCGCGCGAGGAGTGGCGCCGACTGGCGGGCATCCTGCTCTGACTCTCCCCCGCGCTTCCAGGTCCTCGCTGGTCCCCTCCGTGGTGACTCACATGGTGTAACGCGCTACACCATCGATCCGGGGGACCGGTCCCTCGTGGCGGCGGGCGGGCGACGGGATCGTTGACGGCAGAGATCGCAACGGACCTGCGCGTCCCCTGCCGAAGGAAAATCCCGTGAAGTCACTGCTCGCCGCCGTGCGGTCGTTCGTCGCCAACCTGCTGCTCTGGTCGTTCTTCGTGGGCGGTCTCGCCGCGAGCTCCACCTCCGGCGCCGTCCTCGACGGCACGCAGAAGGACGTGGCCACGTACGCCGGTATCGCCGTGTCACTGGTGGCCGGCTCGCGCATCGCGAAGAAGCCGAAGATCAAGGCGTTCCTGTCGACGCCGCCGGTGCTGTGGTTCCTGTTCCTGTTCAACGGCGCCGTGGCCGCGGTCTGCTACTTCACCATGGACGGTGTGAAGGGGATCATGGCCGCCGTCGGCATGGGTCTGGTCTCGCTGGGCGCCGCCGGCGGCCTCGTCGCAGGCCGCCGGAAGAAGCCGATCCAGGCGGTCGACCAGCCCTGGTACTGACCGGCCGGCCCACCCCGCTTCCGCTGCCCCCCTCGCCCAGTCACGCCCGAATTCCTCTGAAGGGACCCTCCCATGGCCGCCGACCGCCGACGTGGACGCCGCGTCGCCACCCTCGCCACCACCCTGGCCGCCGTCGCCCTGACCGCCGGGCTCGCCACCGGCTGCGACGGCGTCGACAACTCAGTCGACAACTCACTGGACTGCCTGCAGAACGCCGACACGATCGCCGACAGCCTCAAGGCCATCAACGAGGCCGGCCTGGACGCGGCGAAGGATCCCACCCAGACCGACAAGTCCATCGAGACCATCAACAAGAACCTCGACAGGATCGGCGACAAGACGGGCGACGGCAAGGTCGACAAGGCGGTCGACAAGCTCAACAAGGCCGTCGCCGACTACAACAGAGCCATCCTGAACGGCGACACGAACCCGGACTCCAGCAAGATCAATGACGCGGCCGGCGAGCTGAAGAACGTCTGCACGTCGTAACGTCAGGTGCGGCGTGCGGCCCACACCCTGCGCTCGGTGCGCACACTCAGGTCGAAGCGGCGCAGGATGCTGTGCGGGCTGCCGGTGTCGAGCAACCGGTCGAGAGCGGAGAGGTCCTCGGCCGTCAGGGCGGACGCGACGCTGCCGCGCATGCGGCGCAGACCGCTGAGTGCGTAGCGGCCTGCCGCGTCGGTGCGGGGCGGCCCGATGTCGACGGTGACGGTGCGCTCGCCTTCGACGGTGAAGCCGGCCTTTGTCAGCTTGGTTCCCCAGTCGGCTCCGCGGTGGGGGACCTGCTCGGCGTGATGGTGGTCGAGTGCGGCATGGCAGCGCTCCTCCAGACCGGGAGCGTCCTCCGGGGCGTCTTCGGGCAGGAACCGGGGGAAGCCGGCCAGTTCGACGACGGCGAGCAGCCCGCCCGGTGCCAGCAGGTCGTGGACCTGGCGCAGGGTGCGGTCGGGGTCGGGCATGTGGTGCATGGAGGCCGACGCCCAGACCAACTCCGGCCTGCCGAGTTCGGGCCACGCCGTCGCGTCGAGGTCGGCCCGCACGATGCGCACGCGGTCGGCCACACCGACTGCGGCTGCTTTCTCCCGCAGACGGTGCAGGTGGGCGGCCGACAGGTCGACAGCCGTCAACTCCGCCTCGGGAAAGCGCTCGAGCAGAGCGAGGGTGCCGGCTCCGGTCCCACAGCCCAGATCCACGATGCGGCGGGGGCTGGTCCCGATGGGCAGCCAGTCGGTGATGGACGCGATGTGTTCGGCGAGCACTTCCTCGTCCAGGTCGAGGATCTCCACCTGGTCGCCTGCGTGGTGCTCGTGCTCGTGAACATGGTGCCCGCCTTGGGGCGCTGTGTGCGGGGAGGGGTGGTTCATGCGCCCACGCTAAGCGGGCCCTCCGCGGGTGACCTGGCGGGTTGCTGAATGCGCAAGACGATGGCCTGCTGAACTGCGGAACACGCAAACGGTCACGGTGACGGGCGGTTCGCTTTCCCGACGTCCTCGCCACGCTGGTGGCCGCGGCGGGCATCGCGGTCGAAGATGCCCAGGATCTCGCACGGTCCGCCCTCGGCGCCGATGGCGTGCGGGAGCATCGTGGGGAACTCCGCCGCCTGGTTGGTCTCGATCCGCAAACGCCGATTGCCCAGCAGCAGGCTCGCGGTGCCGGAGAGAACGACGAGCCATTCGCGGCGCGGGTGGGCGCGCAGGCGCGAGGGGTTGTCGGGCGGCGGGTCGGTCATGCGCTGGCGTACGACGGTCATGCCGGGTTCCGCCTTGATGGGCCAGCGCATCAGCCCGTGGGCCGCGTCGATCATCGGGTGGGAGACGACGTCGTCGGCGGCGGTCTCGACCAGTTGGTCGAGGGAGGTGTCCAGGGCGCGGGCGAGGGTGACGAGCTGGTCCAGCGCCAGGCGGCGCCGGCCGTTCTCGATGCGGCTGAGCGTGGACTGACTGACCCGGGCCCGGGCGGCCAGCTCCTCCAGGGACCAGCCCTGGGCGACGCGCAGGGCGCGGATGCGTTTGCGTACCAGGCTGTCCAGCTCGCCATTGTCTTGCGCCATGGGCAACATCGTATGCCGTTGCGGCAAGGTGCGGTCAGCGTACGCGTGGGAGGACCCCGCCACCAGGGCGGGGTCCTCCACCATGCCGGTCGAGCCGCCGTACGGCTACACGGTCAGCGACGGAACAGGATCAACGGCGGCCGTCGTGACGCTCACCGTGGCGCCCGCCGAGGTCGTCGCTGCCACCGACGTCACGACGGCTACCGTGCTCGCCGCGGTACTCGACTCCGCGCTCACCCCAGTAGGCGCCGTCACGGTGCCCGGGGTGACGGGCGCCCCAGGAGAAGGTGTCGACCAGGCGGCCGTGCTCGTCGCGCAGGGCGGCCGTGTCGGAGCGGTCGCCCCACACGGAGGTGCGGCGATCCTGGTAGAGGTCACGGGAGGTGTCGCGGCCCATGCCGGTGTGGACACGGACGACGGAGCGGCCGTCCAGGCGGTAGTGGTGGAAGGTGTACGTGTGGCCGTCGCGGTCCGACAGCGTCCAGCCGCTCAGGTTCACCGCACGGCGGGCGCCGTTGGTGACCTCCACCCACTCGCTGTTGAGCGACCGGTTGGAGCGGACCCCGTCGCCCACGAAGCCGTGCTGCACGTCGGCGATTCTGACGGCAGCCTGGCGATCCGTGCGGTCGGCCGCGGACGCCGGCAGAGTCGCCGCCCCGGCCACCGCCACCACCGTCAACGTGGCGGCGGCGAGACGACGAACGGTCACAGAAGCAGAAGCGGACACAAAGCCCTCCTACTGGGTGCTGGCATCCCGCGGCCGTCCTACGCGGTCCGTTCCGGGGTGCGTGTGCGGGTGTGCGGCCTGCTGGCCGACGCGCACACACTGCTCTCACCCCTCGATGATTCGGGCGATACATGAGCACTGTTACTGATCAGCCACATTTCCGTGACACTCGCATGTAACGTCCATTTATGCCCTGAATGTGCAGATTTACCGTTTCGTCAGGAAGCTTTCCCTTGTCGGAACACGCCTTGGACGGGTCCACGTGACGCCCCGCCCCGCCACGCTCGACCCGGCCATCACTCGAAAGTTGATCACGGCCCCCGGAGGGCGTCCTGCCGCAACGGACAGGTTTGTGCTGAGCTTCCCAGGTCAGGCGTAGTGGTAGAGCGCAGAGGAGAGAGGCATGTGTGCGGAGCACCGGACGAACTCCCTCGACACCACGACCGTTCCCGGTCGGCTGCGTTCACCCGGACCGCGCAGCCCGGCCGAGGTGCGCGAGGCGGTCAGGGACGCACTCGAAGAAGACGTACGACGGTCCGGCGGGCGCGACGGCGCGGGCGATGCCGTCGCCGTCGGCGACGCCCTGCTCGTCGCCTCGGAACTCACCACCAACGCGATGCTGCACGGCGGCGGTGTCACCGAGTTCGAGGTGATGCTGGTCGACCGGGAAGTACGCCTGTCGGTGAGCGACCACAGCCGGGAACTGCCCACACCGGCAGAGCACCCCGACGAGCCGGGATCCATGAGGATCGGAGGCCATGGCTGGCCGATCATCTGCCGCCTCGCCCGCGACATCACCATCGCGGAGCTCCGCGCCGGCGGCAAGCGGATCACGGCCGTTGTACCGCTCTCACCGCACTAGGACTGGGACCACCAGGGCTGGGACGACGACGGTGTCGTACTCCTGTGGTCGGCCGCGGCCGGAACGAGTTCACGCCGTGAGGGCCTGGCGGGGTGTGCCGGTCGCGGAGGGGGCGCCTCGCACGACGGGGCGCACCGGGTACGTGGTCTTCGCCGGATCCACCACCGGGTCGCCCAGCTCGATCCGGCCCGCCGCGTGCAGCGCGTCGCACTCGTCCGTGGGCAGGGCCACGTAACAACCACCGCGCCCGGAACCGGAACTGAAGGGCTGCCAGTACCCGTACCGGCGCCGCCCGTTGGCATGCACGGTGAGGCAGACGGGGACGCGCTGGACGGTGATCAGACGCAGGACCTCGGCACCGCCGGGGCCGAGCGGAGCGGGCGTGCGCGGGAGGGATCGGAGCATCGTCAGCGGTCTCCGTTCAGGGCTCGCGGCACGGCGCGGCGTCGGAGAGCGGGCGTCATGTGCGGGCGGCCTTTCGACGGACGGGTTCGATCGCGTACCGCCGGGAGCGGTGACGTTCTCGCTGCTCAGCATTGTTGCGGAGGGCACTGACAATGCGGTCGGGGCTGCTCCGGGGCACTCCCCCGATCCCGGTCCCGATCCACATCCCGATCCCGGTCCGGTTCCGGGTCCCGTTCACCGCTGGTGCGGCAGTGTCTGTGCGCGACGGGCAACAGGGGCGGGGCCGTCGCGAGCGTCCTGCTCGCCCTGGACGAAGGGGTCGTCGGCGGGGTCGTAGGGTCCCGCGTGGTCCGCGAGCGTCCCGGTGACCCGCTCCCACTCCTCGACCTCCGCCCGTACGACGACCGCGTCCCGGCCGGTGGGCGAACCGCCACGAGCCGCCTTCCGGGCGGTGGCCAGCGCGGACCTCGCCTCGTGGTGGCGCATTCCCGTGGCCGAGCGGCGTACCCGCGCCCAGGCGGCACGCTCTTCGTCGGAGGGCTCCGGCACCTCGTCACCCGTGTCGTCGACGGGACCGGACGCTCGGTGCTGCTCCAGGCTCACTGCTCCACCTCGTTCGGGTGCGGGGGCTGATGTGTCCTTCGGCAGTCCCGTGTGCCCCGGTCGCGCGAACCGACACCTGCCGGCGGCGAAGAAGCGCTCACCAGGGCAGAAAGGCATGCACATCCTTGCCGTCGGGCCGCACCACGACGCTCACCTGGTGGCAGAGCGCGTGGAGGAGGTGCCAGCCGATTCCGCCCGCGCCGTGGGCCGGGTCGACGCGGCGCGGCGCGGGCGGCGTCGTGCTGCTGTCGCGGAGCGTGACATGCACGCCGTCGAAGGTGGGACGGATCCGGAGTTCGAAGGGGCCGGGAGCGTACTGGACCGTGTTGGCCGCCAGCTCCGTCACCACCAGCAGGATGTCGTCCCAGTGCTCGGCCGCTCCGGGCGGTGACGTCCGCGCGAGTGCGCACAGATAGTCGTCCGCCACGAGGCGGGCGTCGGTCACGTTGCGCAGCTGTCCGGGAAAGGTGCTGGTGAGGCCCGGGGGCTCGTCACCCGACACCTTCGCGTCCCCATTCGGGTCGCTTTCCATCGCGCCTCCCCGGTCTCGTCGGCGGGATGTCTTGCTCTTCATCGCCCCACGCGTCTTCGCACAGGGTGTCCTCGCACCGCGCGGACGTCGCCCAGCCTTCGCGACCCGCGTGCCTACGATCCGGTGTCCCGGGACCTGCGGGCGACCGTACGCCGCCTCAGCGCGCGTCGTTCGGTCTCGCTCGTACCGCCCCAGACGCCGATGGTCTGCCCCGTGTCGAGCGCCCAGCTCAGGCACTCCTCACGGACGGGGCAGTGCCGGCAGACGGCCTTCGCCTCCTCGATCTGCGGCAGCGCGGGGCCTGTGCTGCCGATGGGGAAGAACAGATCGGGGTCGACGCTCCGGCAGGCCGCGGACTCGCGCCAGTTGTTCATGGGGGCCTCCTGTGATCGCGATGGTCTTGCGCGATCTGTTGTTCGTGGGACTTCGGTCCCCCTTCGGGTCACCCTTGATCGCACCTGCGAAACAGACGGTTTCGCGAAAACAGCACGGTTTGAACGAGGAACGACGCGGACAACCGTGTGCGAGCACGGCGCCCCCACCCGCCCGTCCGGCGCGGCGGGGGCTCCCGAGTGGCAAGATGGGACCGCGGATGAGCGTCGGCGGCGCTTCGACGAACAAGCAGGTGGCACATGTCGCACGAGCCCGGCGAGGTCTGGGAGCAGTTCGCCGTCGCCCTGGCGGAAATGGCGCGGGATCTGCTGGCCCAGGACACGGTCCAGGGCACACTGGACCGCGTCGTGGAGCATGCGTCGGTTCTGATCAACGGCTGTGACGACGCCGGCATCCTCACCGTGCGGCGGGGCGAGGTGCGTCCTCTGGCGGCGACGAGCGACGTGGTGCGACGTGCGGACCGGATCCAGCAGGATCTGCGGGAAGGCCCGTGCTTCGACGCCGTGACCGACCGTCAGCAGATCTACACCATCGAGGACTTGAGCCGGCCGCATGAGCGCTGGTCCCACTTCGCCCCCGAGCTGAGAAGGCTGGGCATAGGGAGCATGATGGGCTTCCTCCTCTTCACCGAGGACGACGAGCTCGGGGCCCTCAACCTGTACTCCCGCCGGCCGCGCACCTTCGACGAGGCCGCTCAGCGGGCCGGCTGGATCCTCGCCTCGCACGCGGCCGTGGCCTTCTCCGCGGCCCGTACGCATCAGCAGCTCGGTGACGCCCTGGAGACCCGTCACGAGATCGGCGAGGCCATGGGCATCCTCATGGAGCGCTACGCGCTGACCGAGGACTCGGCGTTCAAGCTGCTCAAGAAGGCGTCCCAGGACCACAACATCAAACTGCGCGAGATCGCCCGCCGCATCTGCGAAACCGGCGAAAAGCCCAGCTGACCGCTCCGGTCGCAACGGGCGGCGATCCGGAACGAGCGACCCGGCGGAGACCGTCGAAACCGCCGCCGACCTGCTGTGACTTCGGCCACCCCCTCTTGCCCCGGCAAAGAAGGCATACCTAAGTTTCGTTTCATGGCCGCACATAACCCCCCGCCTCCCGACGGCACCCCCGCGCTGGTCGACTTCTCCGTCGACCTCACCGCGCAGGAGGTGCAACGACAGGCCCAGGTCCTGGCCGCCCTCGGCCCCGACTGGGACCCGCTGGAGGTCATGCGCGGCGAGGAGGCCGCGTACGACCTGCTGTACTCCGGTCTCGACGAAGAGCAGCAACGCCTGTACGACGACCTGGTCGCGGCCGGCGTGCTGCCCCCGCGCGGAGGCGGCCATGCTGCCGCTTGACCCGCAGGCGGACCGCGGGCGACGTGCCTGGGTGAGCTGTCCCAACTGCGACGACAGTCGCGGCTGCGCACCGTGCGAGCAACGGCGCACCTGCTCCGACCACTGGCGCTATCTGCTCTCCAACACCGGCAGTCTGCTCCACCTTCAGTGCCCGTCCTGCACGCACGTGTGGGTCCACGAGAGCGGCTTCGGTGCCACCCGCTCCCTGTGGAAGCGCATCACGAGCGGCCGCCCGGATCCTCGCTGATCGCTCCGGCTCAGGGCGCGTGCGGGTCGGTGGGTGCCCGCGGTGCGTCGGGGATGTAGCAGGCGATGAGTGCGGCCGTGTCGTCGTTGAGACGGTTGTCGCTGTAGGCGAGCAGATCGTGGTGGAGCCGGTCGAGGAGTTCCCGGGGCGGGAGGACGCCCCAGGAGCGGATGCGCTGGACGAGCGGGTAGAAGGCGCCGTCACTGTCGCGTGTCTCGGTGACGCCGTCGGTGTACAGCAGGAGCTGATCGCCCGGCCGAAAGGGATGTTCGTCGGTGCGGAACGGCTCTCCGACGAGCACGCCGAGGTTGAGGGGCGGTGAGGACCGGTCCGTCTCCAGTTCGGTGACTTCGGCGGCGCTGATGAGCAGAGGGGGCGGGTGGCCGCAGTTGACGATCCGCACGACACGGTCGCGGCTCACGATTTCCGCGAAGATCGCCGTGACGAAGCGCTCGGCCATGTCGCTGCTGGCGTAGTCGGCGGCCCGGCGGCTCATGCTGGTCTCCACCCGTTCCGCCAGGGCCGCGAGGTCGGGTTCGTCGTGGGCGGCTTCCCGGAAGGCGCCGAGCAGGGTGGCGGCGGTCTCCACGGCGAACAGACCCTTGCCCCGGACGTCGCCGATCACGAGGCGGAGGCCGTGCGTCGTGGGCACCGCCTCGTAGAGATCGCCTCCGACGCGTGCCTCCGCGTCGGCGGAGAGGTAGAAGCTCTCCACCAGGATGTCACCGACGCGGTGCGGAACGGGCCTGAGCAGGACGCGCTGGGCGATCTCGGCCACGAAGCGCACGGTGGCCAGCGTGCGCTCCCGTCGCATCCGGCTGACGGCCAGGATGGTTCCCAGGGTGCCGATGAGAACGGTGCAGAAGTAGGCGGCCACGTAGTGGCGGTCCCACAGGTAGCCGACGGAACGTCCCGCACAGCACGGGGTACCGGCCAGAACCCCTTCGAGCGCCACGGCGAAGACGGTGACACAGACGACCATCACGGGGCCGTGGGCGAAGGCTGCCACCAACGGGAGAGCGATCAGCAGGAAGCTCACCGGCCACTCCACGGGCGTGATGGGCTCGATCAACAGGACGGCCGCGACGTAGAAGAGGGGGAGCCAGCGCATCCACATGGGGGGTGCCGGCAGCGAGCGGCCCGTGCTGTTCGGGCGCGGTGAGGCGCTCTCCGCCTCCGCGCCACGGCCCCGCCGCCTCACGGTGTCCCGCGACGCTGTGCGAGGGGCGGGAGCTCGGACACCAGCGAGGCAGGGGGGTGCACCGAGAGCGGGCCCGCGAGCGGACGACACGACTGACGGCTCGTTTGATGCAGCCTGTTCACACGGAACTCCTGGCACACGGTTTCGGCAAGACGCCCAGCCTGCTGGGACTCGGCACGGCGTACCGGTCATTGCTCCACTCAACGGCATGTCAGGCACCGGACCGTGCCGACGACACACCCGTGACCGCACCTGCCGCGGGGGTGTGCTTCAGAGTGCCTGGAGCTGGGTGAGCAGCCTCAGGGTGTCGGTGTTGACCCAGTACTCCGCGAACTTGCCGTCCCGCATGCGGAGTGTGTCGGTGCCGGTGAAGGTGACCACGGTCCCCGGCTGGGCCTTGGCGCCGGGGAAGCCGCCGGCGTAGGTGCCGGTGGCGGTCCATCGCACCGATGCGTAGCGGCCGTCGACCAGCGGGGGAACCTCGATGGTGAAGCGCAGGTCGCGGAATGCCGCACGGGTCTGGCCGATCCAGGCCACCAGGCCGTCGACGCCCCGGATGGAGCTGCCGTCACCTCCGTCGAGGAGGGCGGCGTGGACCCGGAAGCCGGGAGAGATGATCCCCGGGGCCTGGGCGAAATCGCCGTTCCAGAGCCGCAGCCACGCGTCGAGCATCGCCTTCGGCTTCTGCTCGGCCGCCCGACGGTCGTGGGCCGTGGCCGTCCGCTCGGCCGCGGTTGTCGGTGAGGTGTCCGCGGTGGCCGTCGTGGCGGTGAAGGCGAGGACGGCGATCGCCGCGGGGACGAGCAGCCGTGCCCGGTGGCGCCTCGGGGTGGCGGTGTGGGTGGTGGGGGTGGCGGTCATGGCGGTTCCTCGCGTTTTGGGTCAGGGAGGGATGGCAGGGGCAAGGTGTGCGATCGGCGGCAAGGTGCGCGCGATCGGCGGCTGCGGAAGAACCTGCTAAGGGTTCAGCACGACCTTCCCGGCGACGGTGCCGGACTCGGCCAGTCGCAGGGCGTCGGCGACGCGGGTGAGGGGCAGTTGGGCGGCGATCTGCGCGGTGACGTCACCGCGCTGGAGGGCCCCGAAGACCTGAGTGAGGTCGGCGCGCAGCTGGGCCCGGAACCGGTTCTTGGCCAGCGCCCGCCCGGCCCAGACGTTGAAGAAGTAGGCGCGGCGGCGGTTGGGCAGCGCGTTCCACAGCCACACCCGGCCGAGCAGCTTGAGCACGGGCCACTGCTTGGAGCCCTCGTCGTCCCGGGTGGAGGCGCTGCCGTACGAGACGAGCGTGCCGCCGGGCGCGAGGAGGTGCCAGGAGTCGACAGCGCTGCGGCCGCCGACGTGGTCGAAGACGGCGTCCACCCCGGCGGGGGCGAGCTCGCGGACCCGTGCGGCCACGTCCTCGGTGCGGTAGTCGACGGGGATGACGCCGCGCTCCCGCAGCGCGTCGTGGTGACGCGCGGACGCCGTGCCGATCACCTTCACGTCCGCGGCCTGGGCGAGCTGGACCAGGACCGAGCCGACGCCGCCGTTGGCACCGTGGACCAGGATGGTCTGCCCCGCGCGGACGCGTGCCTTGCGGTGCAGCATCTGCCAGGCGGTGATGCCGTTGACCACCACGGTCTCCGCCTCCGCCGCGCCGATCCCGTCGGGCACCGGCACCACGTCCGCCGCGTCGACGAGCACGTGGCTCGCCCAGCCGCCGACCTTGACCAGCGCGGCCACCCGGGTGCCGGCCAGAGCGGGCTCGACGCCCTCGCCGGTCGTGAGGATGGCGCCGACCAGGTCGTAGCCGGGCACGAACGGGAACGCCGGCTGGTCGTAGTACCGGCCGCGGCGCATCTGCTGCTCCGCGAAGGAGACCCCGGTCGCCTCCATCCGGATCACGACCTGGCCGGGGCCCGCGGCGGGCACGGCTCCGTGCCGGATCTCCAGCCCTTCCGGCTCCACCTTGCCCGGCAGCACGACCTCGACGAGTCCTTCGGCGTTCATGACGACCTCCACTGCGCTCCGCGTTGGTTACTCACTTTTGCGTCCGTTAGAAGTTATAACTCAACACGAAGGAGAGAGTCAAGAAGTTCAGTAATATCTTCTAACTTTATCTTGAACCTCTATCTTCACGACTGCGGAAAGGTGGCAGGCCATGGTCGACACGGACACGCAGACCCCGCGCGAGCGCTACCGCGCCCACGTACGTGCGGAGATCAGGGAACGCGCATGGGAGCAGATCGCCACCGCGGGGGCGTCCGCGCTCTCCCTCAACGCGATCGCCAAGCAGATGGGCCCTGGACGACCCTCAGCGGTACTTCCTCGTCTACGGCACGCCCGTCCCCGGCTACCACGCGCCCGACGACGTCACCGGGATCGCGTCAGAGATCATGACGACCCTGCTCGACGCCTGCGCCGCGTCTCCCCCGGACGGCCCCGAGGCCCTGCGCCGGGCCCTGACCTTCCGGACCCGGCTGCACGGACTGCTGTCCCTGGAACCGCCCCGCTCCTCGTACTCAGTGAAGCGCGGCCTCCTCCGGAACGACCACCTGGTCGACCATGCGCTGGATCTGTTCCGTGGGGAGGGCAACCGCCATGGCCCAGTAATAGATGGCGAGACTGAGGACCGTGACCGCCGCCATGTCCCACCACAAGGGGAACCACGGATGTGTGAGGGGGCCGAAGTCGCTGGCGTAGACGATGAGACCCATGCCGATCAGGTAGGCGGGGAGCCACTGGGCGGCACGCAGATCGAGTTGGGGAGTCATCGGGTTCATCCTGAACACGCGGTTGGCGATGAGGATGACGTAGCCGATCAGGATCGCGATGCCCAGCTTCCAGTCCGTGGTCCAGCCCGACCACAGGATCAGGAAGTTGGCGACGACGAAGGCCAACGGGGACATCCAGCCGCCGCCGGGCAGCCGGTACGGACGGTCGACGTTCGGGAGGCGGCGGCGGAAGACCCCGAAGGACAGGGGCGCGCCGGCGTACATCAGCACGCTGGCGCTGGTGATCAGCCCCACGAGCGAGCGCCAGCTCGGGAACGGCAGGAAGCACACACAGCCGACCACGAAGGCGGCGATGAGCCCGACCCACGGCACCCCGCTCCGGTTGGTCGCCTCGAAGGCCGACGGCACATAGCCGTTGCGGCTGAGCCCGTAGGAGACCCGCGAGGAGCCGGTGATGTAGATCAGGCCGGTGCCCGCGGGCGAGACCACCGCGTCGAGGTAGAGGACCGTGGCCAGCCAGCCCAGACTGATGAGCGTGGCGACCTGCGCGAACGGACCGGTCAGGGTGTTGAAGGCGGCGGTGGCCCAGGTGCCCTGGATCTGAGAGGCGGGAAGAGCGGCGAGGAACGCGACCTGAAGCAGGATGTAGATGATCGCGCCGATGACGATGGAGCCGATCACCGCACGCGGGATGTCGCGTTTCGGATTGGCGCTCTCACCGGCGAGCTGGTCTGCCTGTTCGAATCCGAGCAGCGCGAAGATGATGCCGCTGGAGGAGACCGCGGACAGGATGCCCTTGGCGCCATAGGGGTTGAACCCGTCGGCGGCGGTGAAGTTGCCGACATGGAACTGGGCGAGGGCGAACACGAAGATCGTCAACAGCGGGATGCCGACCTTCCACCAGGTCGCCGCGCTGTTGGTGCGGGCCAGCAGGCGGATGCTGAGGAAGTTGATGGCGGTGATCACCGCCATCAGCCCGACCGCGACGGCGATCCCGGAAGCGGTCAGGATGTGCTGGCCCCCCTGGGTCTTCAGCCAGCCGTTCGCCCATGAGTAGTGCTGGCCGTACGTGATCATGGCCAGCACCTCGATCGGCGCCACCGTGGCCGCCTGGAGCCAGGAGAACCAGCCGAACGACGCTCCCGCCGCGCCGCCGAACGCGTAGTGCGGGAAGCGGGCCGTACCGCCGGACACCGGATACATGCCTCCGAGTTCGGCGTGCACCAGGGCCAGGATGAGGATCGCGACGCCGCCGATCCCCCAGGAGATGATCGCGGCCGGGCCCGCCGCCGCGAGGGCACCCTGCGCGCCGAACAGCCAGCCGGAGCCGATGATCGACCCCTCCGAGGCCCAGATCAGCCCGATGAATCCGACTTCTCGCCTCAGGCCGGGAGGCCCGGCATGCGTGGCGGGTGCCGCTTCGGTAGTGCCCATGACCCTCACCCCTGCGCCAAAGGGGATGAACATCGCAATACGGCGATATCGATACTTTAACTTCCGAGTGATGCGAGCACGAGAGGCGTGACGAGCCCGTTCCACATCGAGAACCATTGACATGCACGCAACACACTTCCAACACTGAACCCCAAAGGTCCATACCTTCTCCGGCAGTTGAGAATGGAAGGGGTTCACCCATGCGACGTGTTACGCGTCTTCGCTGGGGCCTGTCCGTCCTGTTAGCCCTCGGCACGTGCACTCTGGGGCTGTCGCCCGCCGACACGGCGACGGCACAACCGTCCAGTCCCCGCCCCCTCTCCCCCGGCCTGGTCACCGCCATGCAGCGGGACCTCGGCCTCACCGCGTCGCAGGCCCGCACCAGGGGCGAGCGCGAAACCGGCGCCGCCGAGCTCGCGCCGCGGGCCGAACGGGCGGCGGGGCGGACGTTCGGCGGTTCCTGGTACGACCCGGCGCGCGGCACGCTCGTCGTCGGAGTCACCGACGCGGGCACCGCGGCGGTCGACGCCGTACGAGCCACCGGCGCCACGGTCGTACGGGTCGCGCACAGCGCCCGGACGCTGGACGCGGCCAAGGCCGCCCTCGACGACACCGCCACGTCGGACGGCGCCCCCACAGCCGTCCGCAGTTGGCATGTCGACCCCCGCACCAGCAGCCTGGTGGCCGAGGTCCGAAAGGGCGCGGAACACAGCGCCGCGGTGACGGCGTTCCTGGCGCCCGCGCGCGAGGCGGGTCTGCTCACGGTCCACACCTCCGCCACCGCGCAGAGGCCGCGCACGTTCTCCGCGGGCACCGTCGGCGGCGACCCGTACTACATCAACGGCAACACCCGCTGCTCCATAGGCTTCTCCGTGGTGGGCGGCTTCGTGAGCGCCGGGCACTGCGGCTCGGCCGGCAGCTCGGTGGCCGGCTGGGACGGCTCGGCGATGGGCACCTTCGCCGGATCGTCGTTCCCGGGCAACGACTACTCGTACATCCGGATCGGCAACGGCTGGTGGACCGTACCGGTGGTGCTCGGCTGGGGCACCGTCAGCGACGTACTGGTCCGCGGCTCGGCCGTGGCCCCCGTCGGCTCGTCCATCTGCCGCTCCGGCTCGACCACCCACTGGCACTGCGGCACCGTGCTGACCCAGAACGAGACCGTCAACTACAGCCAGGGATCCGTCTACGGCCTGACCGGCACCAGCGTCTGCGCCGAACCCGGTGACTCCGGCGGCTCGTTCATCACCGGCGACCAGGCCCAGGGCGTGACCTCGGGCGGCTGGGGCAACTGCACGAGCGGCGGCCAGACCTGGTTCCAGCCCGTGAACGAGATCCTCAGTACGTACGGACTCACCCTCGTCACCGCCTGACCGCCAGGGGCCGCGGGCCGAGCGCTCCCCGCTCGGCCCGCGGTCGGGGAGAAACGCTCCCGCGGTCACCGGCAGGTCACTGCTGACGGAGATCCTTCACCCGGCGGAGCTTGCCCAGTGAGCGCTCCAGGGTCTCCGGGTCGACGATCGCCACCTCGACGGTGACACCCACGCCGTCCTTGACGCCCTGGGCGATCGTCTTCGCGGCTGCCTCCCGCTGCTCGGTCCCGGTCCCGGGGCGCGCCTCGACGCGGACGGTCATGTGGTCCATCCGGCCGCGCCGGGTCAGCTGCACCTGGAAGTGCGGGGCGACGCCGGGCGTACGCAGCACGATCTCCTCGATCTGACTGGGGAAGACGTTCACACCACGCAGGATGATCATGTCGTCGGAGCGGCCGGTGATCTTCTCGATGCGGCGGAAGGCGGGCCGGGCGGTGCCGGGCAGCAGCCGGGACAGGTCGCGGGTCCGGTAACGGATGATCGGCAGGGCCTCCTTGGTGAGGGAGGTGAAGACCACCTCGCCCTCCTCGCCCTCGGGCAGCACGGCGCCGGTGAACGGATCGACCACCTCGGGATAGAAGTGGTCCTCCCACACGTGCAGCCCGTCCTTGGTCTCGACGCACTCCTGCGCCACCCCCGGGCCGATCACCTCGGACAAGCCGTAGATGTCGACCGCGTGGATGTCCATGCGCTCCTCGATCTCACGGCGCATCGCCTCCGTCCACGGCTCGGCCCCGAAGATGCCCACCTGGAGGGAGGTCGTGCGCGGGTCGACGCCCTGCCTCTCGAACTCGTCGAGCAGCGTGAGCATGTAGGACGGGGTGACCATGATGATCTCGGGCTCGAAGTCCTGGATGATCTGCACCTGGCGGGCCGTCATGCCGCCGGAGGCGGGGATCACCGTACAGCCGGCGCGCTCGGCGCCGTAGTGCGCGCCCAGGCCGCCGGTGAACAGGCCGTAGCCGTAGGAGATGTGCACCTTGTGCCCGCGCCGGCCGCCGGCCGCACGGATGGAGCGGGCGATCATGTCGGCCCACATGGAGAGGTCGTTCTCGGTGTATCCGACCACCGTGGGGCGGCCCGTGGTGCCGCTGGAGGCGTGGATGCGCCGCACGTCCGCCATCGGGACGGCGAACATGCCGAAGGGGTACGTCTCCCGCAGATCCGCCTTGGTGGTGAAGGGGAACCGCGACAGGTCTTCCAGGGAGCGGCAGTCGTCGGGCTTGATCCCGGCCTCGTCGAACTTCCTGCGGTACAGCTCCACATTGTCGTACGCGTGCCGCAACGTCGCCCGCAGCCGGTCGAGTTGGAGCTCCCTCAGCTGCTCGCGGGTGAGGCGCTCGCCCTCGTCCAGCAGATCCTGGGGAAGCGGCTCTCCCAGGCGGGCCGGGCGGGGTCCCGTGGCCGCGCCGGCCGTCGCTGCGGTGTTCATCGCGACTCCTTCGTCGTCGTGCCTCTGATACTGCGGCTGCGTCCGCGGAACTCCGCGATCACCTCGTCGCCGCGCAGCACGCTCACGTCGTAGATGCCGCTGCGGCCGAACCGGGTGCGCTCCCGTGACGTGGCCACCAGGACATCACCCTCGTACGCCGGGGCGACGAAGTCGATGTCGGCTCCGGCCGCGACGGTCACGGGTCCGTGGCTGTTGCAGGCGCAGGCGAAGGCGGTGTCGGCGAGCAGGAACAGATAGCCGCCGTGGGCGATCCCGTGTCCGTTCACCATCGCCGGCCTCACGGCCATCCGGAGCACGGCGGTCCCTTCACCCTGCTCGAGGAGCTCGATGCCCAGCGCGCGGGACGCCTCGTCCGCGGCGAACATCGCCTCGGCGGGCGTCGCCCCGGCCGATGTCGCCCCTGCGGCCTGCGTCACCTTTTTCACCACCTTGTGTCCCGACCGAACATTCGGTTAGCGTGCGGCACGGCCTAGTAATCCAGCATCACCACTGCCTGTCAAGAGGTGGAACGCATGCCCCAGAACCTCCGGCGTCCGGACTTCTTCGCCCGTCACCGCGCCCTGCTGGAGCAGGCGGTCGCCGCCACCGCGAGCCGCGGCCACTGGACCCCGTATCCGGAGTCGCCCAGCAAGTCGGTGTACGGGGAGGACGCGGCGAAGGCCGGGGAAGCGGCCTTCCATGAGCGGCTGGGCGGTCACTTCGAGCTGCCCGGTCACCCGGCGAGCGGCACGACATCCGCCACGGAGACCTCCCCCTACGGCTTCCCGCTCGGTGTCACCTACCCCCGCCTCGCACCGGACGAGGCCGTGGCCGCCGCGCGGGCCGCCACCGGCCCCTGGCGTGCCGCGGGCCCCGACGCCCGGGCCGGTGTGGCGGCGGAGATCCTGGCCCGGCTGAACGCCGCGAGTTTCGAGATCGCGCACGCCGTGCAGCACACCACCGGCCAGGCCTTCGTGATGGCGTTCCAGGCGGGCGGACCGCACGCTCAGGACCGCGGACTCGAGGCGGTTGCGTACGCCTGGGCGGAGCAGAAGCGCCATCCGGGGGCGGCCCGCTGGAGCAAGCCGCAGCGCAAGGGCGGTCCGCTGCTGATGGAGAAGAAGTTCACGCCGGTCGGACGCGGGGTGGCGCTGTTGATCGCCTGCAACACCTTCCCGACCTGGAACGGCTACCCCGGTCTGTTCGCCAGTCTGGTCACCGGCAACCCGGTCGTCGTCAAGCCGCACCCGGGCGCCGTCCTGCCCCTGGCGATCACCGTACGGATCGCGCGCGAGGTGCTGACCGAGGCAGGCTTCGACCCGAACCTGGTGATCCTCGCGGCGGAGGGCGCCGAGGAACGTAACGCCGCGGCGTACGCCCTCCACCCGGACGTGCGGATCATCGACTTCACCGGCTCCACCGCCTTCGGCGACTGGCTGGAGACCCACGCCCGCCAGGCCGCCGTGTACACGGAGAAGGCGGGCCTGAACACCGTCGTCCTGGATTCGACGGACGACTACCGCGGACTGCTGGGCAACCTGGCCTTCTCGCTGTCCCTCTACAGCGGGCAGATGTGCACCACCCCGCAGAACCTCCTCGTCCCCCGCGAGGGCTTCGCCACCGACCAGGGCGTGAAGACCGCCGACGAGTTCGCCGCCGACCTCGGCGCGGCGTTGGACAAACTGCTCGGCGACCCCGCCCGCGCGGCCGGCACACTCGGGGCGATCGTCAACGACGGGGTGCGGAAGCGACTGGAGGAGGCGGCCGGGCTCGGTCGTACGGTGCGGGCGTCCGCGCCGGTCGAGCACCCCGAGCACCCGGACGCGGTCGTCCGTACTCCGCTGGTGGCCCGGCTGGACGCGGACGCCGACCGGGAGAGCTACACGCGCGAGTGGTTCGGGCCGATCTCCTTCGTGATCGGCACCGACTCCACCGAGCACGGTCTGCGGATCTTCCGGGAGACCGTGCGCGCGCACGGCGCGCTGACCGCCGCCGTCCACTCCACCGACGAGGACGTGCTCGCCGCCACCGAGCTGGCGGCCCTCGACGCGGGAGTGCATCTGTCGGAGAACCTCACCGGCGGCGTCTTCGTGAACCAGTCCGCCGCCTTCAGCGACTTCCACGGCAGCGCCGCCAACCCGGCGGCCAGCGCCACCCTCTCCGACCCCGCCTTCGTCACCGGCCGCTTCGCCACGCTCCAGTCGCGTCGGCCCGCCACCGCCGAGGAACACACCGAGGAGTCCGCAGATGCCTGACGAGGTCTTTCTGATCGACGGCGCCCGCACCCCGCAGGGCCGGTACGGGGGCGCGCTGGCCTCCGTACGGCCGGACGACCTGGCGGCCCTGGTCGTCGGCGAGGCGGTGCGGCGCAGTGGGATCCCTGGCGAGGCCGTGGACGAGGTGATCCTCGGCGCGGCCAACCAGGCCGGTGAGGACAACCGGGACGTGGCCCGCATGGCCGTGCTGCTCGCCGGCCTCCCGCACACCGTGCCCGGTTACACCGTCAACCGGCTGTGCGCGTCCGGGCTGACGGCGGTCGCGAACGCGGCCCAGGCGATCCGGTCCGGGGAGGCCGACCTCGTCGTCGCCGGCGGTGTGGAGTCGATGACCCGCGCGCCCTGGGTGATGGCCAAGCCCGGCACCCCGTGGGCCAAGCCGGGCGAGGTGCACGACACCTCGCTGGGCTGGCGCTTCACCAACCCGCGTTTCACGGCCACCGACCGGGCCGTGCCGGCGGGCGCGGGTCCGGAGACGGCCAAGGTGACCCTGTCGATGGGGGAGACCGCCGAAGAGGTCGCCGCTCTCGACGGCATCACCCGGGCCGACTCCGACGCCTTCGCGCTGCGCAGCCACCAGCGGGCGGTGGCCGCGCAGGAGGCCGGCCGCTTCGACCGCGAGATCGTCCCGGTGCGGGTGAAGGACGGCGAGGTCACCCGCGACGAGGGCCCGCGCCCCGGTACGACCCTGGAGAAGCTCGGCACCCTGCGGACCATCTTCCGGCCGGACGGCATCGTCACGGCCGGTTCCTCCTCGCCGCTGTCCGACGGCGCCGCCGCACTGGTGGTGGCGAGCCCGGCGGCCGTCGAGCGGTACGGGCTCACCCCGCGCGCCCGGATCATCACCGCCGCCTCGGCCGGCGTACAGCCCAACCTGATGGGGCTCGGCCCCGTCCCCGCCACCGAGAAGGCCCTCGCCCGGGCCGGCCTGGAGAGCGGCGACCTGGACGCGGTCGAGCTGAACGAGGCGTTCGCCGCGCAGGCACTCGCGGTGATGCGGCGGTTGAAGCTCGACGAGGAGAAGGTCAACGCCGACGGCGGTGCGATCGCGCTCGGCCATCCCCTCGGCTGCTCCGGCGCCCGCATCCTGCTCACGCTGATCGGCCGGCTGGAGCGCGAGGAGGCCCGCCGGGGCCTGGCCACCCTGTGCGTGGGTGTCGGCCAGGGCGTCGCGATGCTCGTGGAGCGCGTATGAGCGCCGCGGACGAGTCTCCCGCTGGTCGAGGAGCGCGTATGAGCGCCGCGGACGAGTCCCCCGCTGGTCGAGGAGCGCGTATGAGCGGCATGTACGAGACGCTGCTGGTCGAGGAGCGCGACGACCGGGTCGTCGTCACCCTGCACCGCCCCGAGGCGCGCAACGCCATCAGCGGGCTGATGATCCGCGAACTGCACGCCGTGTGCGACCTGCTGGAACGTGACCCGAGGTTCCTGCTGCTGACGGGGCACGGCGGTGTCTTCGCGGGCGGCGCCGATATCGCGGAGTTGCTGCGACGCGGGCGCGACGAGGCCCTTCAGGGCATCAACAGCCGCCTGTTCGAGCGGGTGCGCCGACTGCCCATGCCGACCCTCGCCGCCGTCGACGGCTGGGCGCTGGGCGGCGGCGCCGAACTCTCGTACGCCTGCGATCTGCGCATCGCGGGACCGGACGCGGTGTTCGGCAACCCCGAGCCGGGGCTCGGCATCCTCGCCGCGGCCGGAGCCTGCTGGCGGCTGCCCGAGCTGGTCGGCGAGTCGGTGGCCAAGCAGGTACTGCTCGCCGGACGGAACCTGGACGCGCGGGCGGCGCTGGCGGCCGGGCTGGTCATCGATGTCGTACCGGCCGACAGGCTCCTCGACGAGGCGCACGCGCTGCTGGACCGGATGGCCCGCTCCTCGGCCGCGGCCCTGCGCCTGACCAAGCTCGTGGTCGACTCGCCGGGCGCCCATCCGGTCGCCGACGACCTGGCGCAGGCCGTGCTGTTCGAAGGACAGGACAAGCGGGAGCGGATGACTCGCTTCCTGGAGAAGAGGAGCAGCGCATGAACACCGCCGCGACAGGCACCGCGTCCGCGCCCTCCGTCGTGGGCGTGATCGGCGGCGGCCGGATGGGCGCCGGTATCGCCCAGTCGTTCGCGGCCGCGGGCTCGTCCGTGACCGTCGTGGAGAGCGGCGAGCACGCCGCGGCCGCCGCGCTGGACCGGGTCGCCACCGGGCTGACGCGGGCCGCCGAACGCGGCAGGCTCGACGCGCCCGCCGAGGACGTGCTCGGCCGGGTCTCCGTCGTGGGCTCGGTCGACGAGCTGCCGCGGACGTCCGATCTCGTCGTCGAGGCCGTCCCGGAGGACGCCTCGCTCAAGGCCCGGCTGCTCGCCGCCGCCGAGCGGGCCCTGAGTCCGGCGACCGTCCTGGCCAGCAACACCAGCTCCTTGTCGGTCACCGACCTCGCGTCGGCGCTCTCCCGCCCCGGGCGCTTCCTCGGCATGCACTTCTTCAATCCGGTACCGGCCTCCGAGCTGATCGAGATCGTCGTCGCCCCGGAGACCGAGGACGCGACCGTAGGGCTGGCGCTCGCCTGGACGCACGCCCTCGGCAAGAAGGACGTCGTCGTCAAGGACTCCCCCGGGTTCGCCAGCAGCCGCCTCGGCGTGGCGCTGGGCCTCGAGGCGATCCGCATGGTCGAGGAGGGGGTCGCAGGTCCGGAGGCCATCGACGACGCCATGCGTCTCGGCTACAAGCACCCCATGGGCCCGCTGCGCCTGACCGACCTGGTCGGACTGGACGTACGCCTCGCCATCGCCGAGCACCTGCATGCCACGCTCGGGGACCGCTTCGCGCCGCCGCGGCTGCTGCGTGACAAGGTCGCGCGCGGCGAGCTCGGGCGGAAGACGGGACAGGGTTTCTACACCTGGCCCTGAGCGGCCCCGGCCGCGCCTCGGCCCCGGATCCCGCGCCCTGGTCACGGGTTCTGGTCTCGTGCCCCGGCCCCGGGCCCTGCCCGGCCGGACGAAGGTCTTGCCCGTCCGGAAGAAAACCGTCACACTGGAACCGAACGAATGGTCGGTAGGGAAGCTGGTATCGATGACCACGACACACTCCGCCGCCACCGGCGCCGACGGCGTCGGGCCGGCGGCCGAAGAGCGGCTCCAGGAGCAGTTCGACGCGACCGTCGCGCGTGACCAGCGGGTCGAGCCGCGCGACTGGATGCCCGACGGCTACCGCAAGACGCTGATCCGGCAGATCGCGCAGCACGCGCACTCGGAGATCATCGGCATGCAGCCGGAGGGCGAGTGGATCACCCGCGCGCCGTCGCTGCGCCGCAAGGCCATCCTGTTCGCGAAGGTCCAGGACGAGGCCGGGCACGGGCTGTATCTGTACTCGGCGGCCGAGACCCTGGGCGCGGACCGCGCCGACCTCACCGAGCGGCTCATCGAGGGCCGGCAGAAGTACTCGTCGATCTTCAACTACCCCACTCTGAGCTTCGCCGACGTCGGCGTGATCGGCTGGTTCGTCGACGGCGCCGCGATCTGCAACCAGGTGCCGCTGTGCAGGAGTTCCTACGGCCCCTACGCGCGCTCCATGGTGCGGATCTGCAAGGAGGAGTCGTTCCACCAGCGCCAGGGGTACGAGCTGCTGCTGACCATGATGCGCGGCACCGACGCCCAGCGGGCGATGGTGCAGGACGCGGTGGACCGCTGGTGGTGGCCGTCGCTGATGATGTTCGGGCCGCCCGACGACAACTCCCCCAACTCAGCCCAGTCCATGGCCTGGAAGATCAAGCGGCACAGCAACGACGAACTGCGCCAACGCTTCGTGGACATGACCGTCCCGCAGGCCGAGAAGCTGGGCGTCGTCCTGCCCGACCCCGAGCTGCGCTGGAACGAGGAGCGCGGACGCCACGACTTCGGCACCCCGGACTGGGACGAGCTGATGCGGGTCATCAAGGGCGACGGACCGTGCAACGCCGAGCGGATCTCCCGGCGGCGCACGGCCCACGAGGAGGGCGCCTGGGTCCGTGAGGCGGCCACCGCCCACGCGGCCAAGCAGAGCGAGCGAGCCCGGAAGGAAGCGGCGGCATGAACGACATCGACGGCAAGAAGGACGGCTGGCCGCTGTACGAGGTGTTCGTACGGGGCAAGCGCGGACTGAACCACGTACACGTCGGCTCGCTGCACGCCGCCGACGACGCGATGGCCCTGACCCACGCCCGTGACCTGTACACGCGTCGCAACGAGGGCGTGAGCATCTGGGTGGTGCGCTCGGAGCACATCGCCGCCTCCACCCGCGACGAGAAGGACCCGTTCTTCGCGCCGAGCGCCGACAAGGTCTACCGCCATCCGACCTTCTACGACATCCCCGACGACGTCCCGCACATCTGAGGAGCAGGGCATGAGTGACGACCACGTCTACCTGACCCTCGCCGAGGGACACGAGGACGACACCCGCTGGGCGTACGGCACCGGCTTCGAGGACCCCCTGCACGGGGTCGACACCACCGTGCCGGACGGGCTCGACGCCGCGGAGCTGGCGGCCTCCTGCGTCGAGCTCGCCGACGACGCGCTCGTGTGCGCCCAGCGACTGGCCGAGTGGACCACCCGTGCCCCCGAGCTGGAGGAGGAGGTGGCGCTCGCCAACATCGGCCTCGACCTGCTCGGCCAGGCCCGCCTGCTCTACGCGCGCGCCGGCCAGGTGGACGGCACGGGCCGCGACGAGGACGCCTACGCCTACTTCCGCGACGCCGACGACTTCCGCAACGTACGCCTGGCCGAACTCCCCAACGGGGACTTCGCGTTCTCCGTCGTGCGGCTCCTGGCGCTGTCCAGCTGGCGGCTCGCACACTTCGAGCGGCTCGCCGCGCACCCCGACCCGGTGCTCTCCGCCATCGCCGCGAAGGGCGTCAAGGAACTGGCCTACCACCGCCAGTACGCGGCCGAGTGGGCCGTGCGACTCGACGACGGTACGGCGGAGTCCCACCGCAGGATGCGTACGGCGCTGGAGCGGGTCGCCCCGTACCTGGGCGAGTTGTTCACGGCCTACGACGTACGGGACGAGGTCGTCGCCGTGCTGCGTCAGGTGACCGAGGCGGGCGGACTGCCCATGCCCGTGTACCGGCCGCTGCCCGGCTCCGGACGCGCGGGCGAGCACACCGAGCATCTGGCGCCACTGCTCGCCGAGTTGCAGAGTGTGGCCCGCGCCCACCCGGAGGCGACATGGTGAGCGTACTGACCGAGGTGCGACGGGCCCGGCACATCGCCGAACAGGTGCCCGACCCCGAGCTGCCCATGCTCACCCTCGCCGACCTGGGCGTGCTGCGCGAGGTGTCGCTCTCCCCCGACGGCACGGTCGTCGCGAGCCTCACGCCGACCTACTCGGGCTGCCCGGCGATGGCGGAGATGCGCGCCGACGTGGCCGCGCGGCTTGCCGCCGCCGGGTACGAGCGCGTCGAGATCCGTACCGTCCTCGACCCGCCGTGGACCACCGACTGGATCACCCCGGCGGGCCGCCGCAAGCTCACCGAACACGGGATCGCCCCGCCCGGCGCCGCGCCTCGGCGCCCGGCCGGTCCGGTGCCGCTCGTGCTGACCACCACCCGGCGGGCCGCCGTGCCCTGCCCGCGCTGCGGCTCGGCGGACACGGAGGAGACGTCCCGCTTCGCCGCCACGTCCTGCAAGGCGCTCTGGCGCTGCCGCGCCTGCCTGGAACCGTTCGAGTACGTCAAGGAGATCTGATGGACGACCTGATGGAGTCGGCCGCCCCCGCCCCGGCGGTACGCCCGCGTACCCGCCGTCGGCCGGCCTTCCACTCCCTGCGGGTCGCCGCCGTGCAGCCCCTCTGCGAGGACGCGGCCGCGGTCAGCTTCGACATCCCGGCGGAGCTGGCCGAGGAGTTCGCCTTCGCCCCCGGGCAGTCGCTCACCCTGCGGCGCGAGATCGACGGCCGTGACGAGCGCCGCTCGTACTCCATCTGCTCTCCGGCCGGATCGGTGCCGCGCATCGGGGTGCGGGTGGTGCCGGGCGGCCTGTTCTCCGCCTGGCTGGTGCGGGAGGTGCGCCCCGGAGACATGGTCGAGGTCATGGCCCCGACCGGCGCTTTCACGCCCGACCTCGCCACCCCCGGCCATCATGTGCTCATCGCCGCGGGCTCCGGCATCACCCCCATGCTGTCCATCGCCGAGTCGGTGCTGGCCGCGGACTCCCGCTCGACGGTCACCCTCTTCTACGGCAACCGGCGCACCGACACCGTGATGTTCGCCGACGAGCTGGCCGACCTGAAGGACCTCTACCCGGCCCGTTTCCAGCTCGCCCACGTCCTCTCCCGCGAGCCCCGCGAGGCCGAGGTGCTCTCCGGCCGACTGGACGCCGAGCGGCTGTCGGCGCTCGTCGGTTCGCTGGTCGACGTGGCGGGCGCGGACCACTGGTGGCTGTGCGGCCCGCACGGCATGGTCCGCGACGCCCAGCGGGTGCTGGCCGGGCTCGACGTGCCGGCCGACCAAATCCACCAGGAGCTGTTCTACGCCGACGACGAGCCCGTGCGGGAGGTGCACCACCAGGACACGGCCACCGTGGGCCCGGTCAGCGAGGTCACCATCACGCTCGACGGCCGCTCCACGACCGCCGCCCTGCCCCGCGGTCGGAGCATCCTCGACGGCGCCCAGAAGACCCGCCCCGACCTGCCCTTCGCCTGCAAGGGCGGCGTGTGCGGCACCTGCCGGGCCCTGGTCACCGACGGCAAGGCCGACATGCGCCGCAACTTCGCCCTGGAACCCGCCGAGGTCGACGCGGGGTATGTCCTTACCTGCCAGTCGTTCCCGGTCACGGAGACGCTCGCCGTCGACTACGACAGCTGACGCGGTCGTCCATCGCCATCACGATCACCATCGTCGGGAATGGTTGTGGCAGCTCGGCGTGACATCCGTCACGCCGACTTCCCGTATCAACGTGGCGCGGTAGTACATGACGCCCGGGCGATATAGCCAGACTTGCCACCCGCAATCCGACATACGTGCGCATGTTCCTCCGGCGTATGCCAAACGCGGTCGCGTCACGCCGCCCGCCAGGCACATGAAGCCTCCTGACGGAACGTCAGACCATGCCGCGCTCCGGTCAGCCGGGTCTGCACACCCATGCGCCCGATTCAAGGACGTTCGGGTCTACGAGGCCGGGTAGTAGTAGCGCTCGTTGCCGCTTACTCACGCAGGTTTTAACAATGGCGGCCCCTAAGGGCGTCACCACAGCTCAGGCACGGTGTCCGTGCGGAGCCGGCCCACCGGTGGCGCCCCCGCGACGACCGAGCGAGGCCCGCATGAGCAAGCACCGCAGGAAGACGCGCCACCGGCAGATCACCATCGCTGCCGTCGTGCTCAGCGCGCTGGCAGTACCGACCGCCGCCATGGCGTGCATGAACGACCAGAGCGCCGCGGGCGCCGCGTCCTCCAGTCACTGGCAGGGCTGGAAGCACTGGCAGAACTGGCAGAACGCGTCCCTGCAGGAGCGCGCGTCCCTGAAGGAGCGGTGGAAGGGCGGCGGGTGGACCGCTCAGACCCAGGAGCCGACTTCGCAGACCACCACCGCGCCCACCGCCCCCGCCGCGCCTGAAGCGCCGGCCGCGACGGAGCCCGCCGCGCCCGAGGCACCCGAGGCACCCGCCTCCACGACTCCTGCCGCACCGGAGGCGCCCGCTTCGACGGCACCCTCCCAGCCCGAGGCCCCTGCCTCGTCGGCACCCGCCACACCCGAGGCCACCGCCAGCGCGTCCCCGAGCACCGCGGGCACGACGGCCCCGGCATCCGCCGCCGTGGCTCGTGTCCTGACCCTGGTCAACAGTGAGCGCGGCAAGGTCGGCTGCTCCCCGCTGACCCTGAACGCGAAGCTCTCGAAGGCCGCCCAGGATCACAGCGCGGACATGGCGAGCCACCAGAACATGTCGCACACGGGCTCCGACGGTTCGGACCCCGGTCAACGAATCACGACCGCCGGCTACACCTGGAGTGCGTACGGCGAGAACGTCGCGTTCGGATACTCCACCCCCGAGGAGGTCATGGCGGGCTGGATGTCCAGTCCCGGCCACAAGCGCAACATCCTGGACTGCGGCTTCAAGGAGATCGGCGTAGGTCTCGCACAGCCCGGCAGCTACTGGACGCAGGACTTCGGCACGGCCCGTTGACCTACGCCTCGCGGCGGCCTTCGTCAGCCTCCTCCGTTGCGGCCGCACGGCGTGAAGGAGCCGAGCGGAACACCCGGGTCCACCGGTTCGCCGACCCGCTCGGCGAACCGGATTCGGCTGCCCCGGGACGGGACGGAGCCGGGGCAGCCGTCGCGACCGGCCTCGGCCGCCGGTTCGGGAACGGCCGAGTATGGAACGCCCGGGTAAGGAAGGGCCGGGTCGGCGACTGCCGGATCGGCAACCGCCAGGCCGCGAACCGCCGGATCGTGCACCGCCGGATCGGCAACCGCCAGGCCGCGAACCGCCGGATCGTGCACCACCGGATCGGCAACCGCCAGGTCGGGAACTGCCAGGTCGGGAACTGCCGGGTCCTGAACCGCCGGGTCTTGGACCGCCTTATCGCCAACCGCCGGGTCGGCAACCGCCGGCTTGTGGAGCAGGAGCAGCGCCGCGTCGTCGTGCAGTCGGCCGCCCACATGCGCCAGCAGTTCGTCGTGCAGCGCGGTGAGCGTGCGCGCCGGCTCGTCGCACAGGTGGCGCGCCAGCCCCTCGGCCAGCGGGTAGAACTCACGGTGGTGGTTGCGGGCCTCGGTGACCCCGTCGGTGTAGAGCAGCAACTGATCCCCGTCGGCGAAGGGCAGCACCTGGAGGCTGGGAGTCTCGCCCGTGAGAGCGCTCAGCCCGAGCGGCGGCGCGGGATGGGTGGGATCCACCGGCACGACACCCCCGGACGCACGCACCAGCAGCGGCGGCGCGTGTCCGCAGTTCACCACCTCCAGATGCCCTGCCTGCGGGTATCCGGCCACAACGGCGGTGACGAAGTCGTCGGTACCGAGGTTGCGCGCCAGGCTCCGCTCGATCCTGGCGACGACGGCGAGGAGGTCGGGCTCGTCATAGGCGGCCTCCTGGAAGACACCCAGGACCAGTGCGGCGGTACTCACGGCCGGCAGCCCCTTGCCGCGCACATCCCCGACGATCAGCCTGACGCCGTACGGAGTGGGCAGCAGCGCGTAGAGATCCCCGCCGATACGGGCCTCCGCCGCCGCCGCGCTGTAGCGGACCGCCACCTGAAACGGCCCGACCGTCGCCGGTACCGGCCTGAGCAGCGCGTGCTGGGCGGCCTCCGCGACCGAGCGGACCGCCTCGAGCACCCGCTCACGACGCCCCCGCAGCGCGCCGGACAGGCCACTCGCGAGAGTGACGGCCGCCAGCGCGGTCAGCACGGCCACCACTTCGCGGCCCGGCACACCGTCCCGGATCCCGAGCGCGGCACCCAGCACCGCGGCGAGGAGACCGACGCACAGGACGCCGCGCGGCCCGCTGGTGGTGGCGGCCAGCGCGGGCCCGGCCACGAGCAGGGAGAGCCAGATCACGCCTGCTCCGCCGACGAGGCCGACGAGCACGACACCGAGGACGATCAGCACGGACAGTACCGGCGTACCCGAAGCCAGGTGTGCGGCGGCGCGTGTCCGGGCCGACGCCCCGGGACCGGCCACGCGGTTCCTGATCGGCCCTATCGGCCAGTGGTCGCCACCATGGTCTCGGACCTGACTCATGTTTCGTCCGCAGTCCTCACCGTGCGTCGCCCGCACTCCGGAAATGTCTGTTTCATCCAGGAAACGGGTTCGGCTCGGGCGCGGCAAGGACAGGGATTTCAGATAGTGAGCGACAGGCTCCTGGTCACGCGGTTCGCGGTCGGCGCCAACCGCTCCAGAACCTCCTCGAGCCGGGAGAGCCGGTTCACCGGCAGCGAGATGCCGAGCGAGCCGAGCGTCTCCCCGCTGTACACCGGCACCGCGACACACACCGTCCCCAGCGCGTACTCCTCCAGATCCGTGACGGCCGGAGCCATCGGCGAGGAGTCCAGCCGCCGCAACAGCTCCGACGGACTCGTGATCGTCCGCGGCGTGAGATCCGCCAGGGAATGCCGCGAGAGGTAGTCCTCGCGCGACTCGTCGTCCAGCTCCCGCAGCACACACTTGCCCAGCGCGGTCGCGTGCCCCGCGTCCTCCATCCCCACCCACAGATCCACCCGCGGCGCCCGGGGACTGTCGACGATCTCCGCGACCCGGATCTCACCGTCCTCGTAGAAGGTGAGATACGCGGCAGCCGCGATCTCGTCCCGCAACGCCGCCAGCGTGGGACGCACCCGCCCCAGCAACGCCTGCCCGCGCCCCGAAGTGTGCAGCGACTGCACCTTGTCCCCCAGCACGAACCCGCCGTCGTCCAGCTTCCGCACATAGCCGTCGTGCACCATCGTCCGCAGCAGGTGGTACGCCGTGGCCAGGGGCAGCCCGGTCTCCCGTGCGAGATGCTTCGCCGGCACACCGTTCTCGTGCGCGCCCACCGCCTCCAGCAGACGGAACGCCCGCTGCACGGACGTGATCAGCGTGGGGCCGTCACGAACACCCATACGACCAGCCTGCGCCGGACACGCCGCACGAGCAAGGCGGCAACCGCTTCACCCGACTCCGCGCACGAATCCGGCATACGGCCGATGCCCTGGCTTGAGGGCGGAACGGCGCCGCGGGAGGCTGGAGACGACGCCCGCGATGTGCGCCTGGTGTCCTCCGGGCGCTCCTCAGGGCTCCGCCGAGGCGAGGACGAAGGTAAGAACCCATGGATAGCGAGCACGTCGCATCCGGAGGAAAGGTGCCGACGCCCGTACCGGAGGACACCGCGGTCGTGGTCGACGCGCGGGGGTCGGTCATGGTGTGGAGCGCCGGAGCCACCCAGCTGCTCGGCTACGCACCCGAAGAGATCGTGGGCCGCCACGCCACCGACCTGCTCGCCGCCGACCTGCCCGCCTCCGCGCGGCGCCACATCGCCGACGGACGCCAGTGGGCCACCGAGGTGGCCCTTCGGCACCGGGAGGGGGGACGTGTCGTGGTGCGGCTGCGGGGAGCGCCGCTGGTGGACGCGGCGCGCCGGAGGCTCTGGCTCGTGACCGGCGCGGCGCTGACGAACCCTGCCGGACCGTCCGACCCGAACGCGGCCGCGATGTGGGGCCGCACGCTGGCGCAGCTCCCGCTGCCGGTTGCGGTCTACGACCTCGATTCGCGGCTCGTGGCCGCCAACGAGGTCATGACGCGGGTGATGGGCAGGACCGAGGAGGAGATGCGGGGCCTGACGCTGTGGGAGATCGAGCCGAGCTGGCCCTTCGACGAGTACGACCGTCTCCAGCGGGAGGTGCTGCGCACCGGAGAGACGATCTTCCATGAGCAGCACGGCCAGGCTCCCGGCGAGACGCGGGAACATGCGTGGTCGATGTTCTTGTCGCCGTTGAAGGACGAGAACGGCACGGTGGACGGGCTGTCGGCGACCGTGTTCGACACCACCGAGCAGTACTGGGCCCGACAGCGCCTGGCCGTGCTCAACGACGCGAGCCTCCGCATCGGCAGCACGCTGGATGTGACCCGAACGGCCGAAGAGCTGGCCGAGGTGGCTGTGACGGGGTTCGCGGACTTCGTCACCGTGGACCTGCTGGAGTCCGTGGCACAGGGCGAGGAGCCCCGGTCGGTGCCGCCCGGCGAGTCGGTCGCGGTCCGCCGCGCAGCGCAGCGCTCGGTGCTGATGGGATGCCCGGAGTCGGTGGTCGCCTCGGGCGGCACGAGTCTCTACCCGGCGGATTCGCTGCCGGTGCTGGCGCTGGTCAGCGGCCGGGGCACCCGGCACCGGTCGGACGATCCGGTGCTGCGGGCGTGGGTCGAATCATCCCCGGCCCGTGCCGAGACCGTGGGCAAGTACATGATCCACTCGGTGATGATGGTCCCGCTGCGGGCCCGGGGCGTGACCCTGGGCATGGTGCACTTCCTGCGGCACCGGACGCCGGAGTCCTTCGGCGAGGACGACCTGCTGCTCGCGGAGGAGATCGTCGCCAGAGCGGCGGTGAGTGTGGACAACGCCCGCCGCTACACCCATGAACGCCGCACGGCGCTGGCACTCCAACGCAGTCTGCTGCCCGAGCGGCCACCGGCTCTCACGGCGGTGGAGGTCGCCTACCGATACCTCCCGGCCGGTTCCGGAGCCGACATCGGAGGGGACTGGCTCGACGTGATCCAGCTGTCCGGCGCGCGGGTCGCCCTGGTCGTGGGCGATGTGGTGGGCCATGGCATTCAGGCCTCGGCCACGATGGGGCGCCTGCGGACCGCCGTACGGACTCTCGCGGATGTCGACCTCGCACCCGACGAGTTGCTCACCCAGCTCGACGACCTCGTCATCAGGCTCGACCGGGAAGAGGGTCCGGAGGCGCGCGGACGGGCGGAGGAGACGTCGGGTGAGGTCGGGGCCACCTGTCTGTACGCCGTGTACGACCCGGCGTCCCGCCGCTGCACCCTGGCCCGTGCCGGGCATCCGCCGCCCGCCCTGGTCACCGCGGACGGCACCGTGCGGTTTCTGGACCTGCCCGCCGGGCCGCCGCTCGGCCTCGGCGGCCTGCCGTACGAGTCCACCGAGGTGGAGCTCGGCGAGGGAAGCCTGCTCGCTCTCTACACCGACGGCCTGGTCGAGGCCGCCGACCGGGACATCGGCGTCGGGCTCGAACTGCTGCGCCGGGCGCTCAGCAGTGCGGCCGACACGCTGGAGGAGACCTGTGACCAGGTGCTGAGCACCGTACTGACCGGCCGTCCCGCCGACGACATCGTCCTGCTCCTGGCCCGTACCTCCGCGCTCGACGCCCGGCAGATGCGGACCTGGCACCTGCCGCGGGACCCCGCGGCCGTCGCCGGGGCCCGCAAGGTGGCAGTCGAACAGGTGGCCGCGTGGGGGCTGGACGAAACGGCGTTCGCCACCGAGCTGATCGTCAGCGAACTGGTCACCAACGCCATCCGCTACGGCGAGGCGCCGATCCGGCTACGCCTCATCCGCGGCTCCACGCTCATTTGCGAGGTCTCTGACGGCAGCAGCACCGCCCCGCACCTGCGCCGGGCCCGGGTCTTCGACGAGGGCGGGCGTGGGCTGCTGCTGGTTGCCCAGGTCGCCGAGCGCTGGGGCAGTCGTCAGACCCCCACCGGCAAGACCATCTGGGCCGAACAGCCACTGCCCGCCTGACACCGGCACGACCCCGCGCCGCCACCGGCGCCGACCGTGGCGGTGGTGACGGTGGTGGCGGGCTCACGGCACCGGTCGTACGTCGGGCGGGCGCCGCCGGGCGGAGTTCACGAGCCGGTCGGCGAGCGCGACGACGAGATCGCGGAGCTCGTCGGGTCGCTCGATCACGAAGGGCAGATCGAGCGACGCGAGCACCGGAGGCAACCAGTCGAGCCGTTCCGCACGCAACCGGACACGCGACCAGAGTTCGGAATCACCGTCCGCCCGGCGCGCTGCCCGCGGCTCCTCGACGATCGCGACGCTCGCCGGAAGCCGGACACGGATCTGCTCGACGGTCCCCCGGATCCACAGGATCACTTCGTGCCGGTACGGAGCCTCGGCGAACCCCGACACAACGCGCCGCGCCGGATCGAGTCCCGCGGGCGGCTCGAAGGAGCCGGGCAGGGACCTCGCGTCCGCGATGCGGTCGAGCCGGAACGTGCGGTCCTCACCGCTCTCGGGCTCCGCACCGGTTACGTACCACCGGCCCGAGTGGACGACGAGCCCGTACGGGTGCACCGTGCGGGCGCTGTGCCGGCCGTCTCCGGCGGTGTACCGGATCGAGATCGGCCGGCGATGGCGGATCGCGTCGGCGATCGAGAGCAGGACCGCGCTCTGCGGTGCGGCTGTCTCGTCGGGCGGAGCGGTGAAGGCGAGGGAGTCGAGCACGGCGTCGAGCCTTTGGGCGAGGCGCTTGGGCAGGACCCGCCGGATCTTGGCCGTGGCCGTCTCATGGGCGGTGCCCGTGGTCGTCGGCAGCCCGGCTCGGCGACCGGCGATCAGGCCGAGCAGCACGGCCAGCGCTTCGTCGTCGCCGAGCATGAGCGGAGGCATGCGCCGGCCGGGAGCGAGCCGGTACCCGCCGTAGCGGCCGCGCACCGATTCGACGGGCACGTCGAGGTCGACCAGGTGGTCCACGTACCGGCGCACGGTGCGTTCGTCGACGTCGAGTCGCTCGGCGAGTTCGGCGGCTGTCCTGATGCCGCCCGACTGCAGGAGCTCCAGCAGGGTGAGGACGCGAGCTGTGGGCCTGGGCACGCTCAGAAGTATCCCCGCAATACCGGGCGGAATGTGTCCGCTATCCCTCCTAGCCTCCGTGAGTACGCATCCCACCGAACTCACCGGGAGATCATCGTGAACCTCGTCTCGATCCGCGTCATCACGGGCGATGTCGCACGCCTCGTCGACTTCTACGAGCGCGCGACCGGCACCCGGGCGAACTGGTCCCACCAGGACTTCGCCGAACTCAGGACGGCGTCAGCCACTCTCGCGATCGCCGGCATCCGCACCGTGCCGCTGTTCGCGCCTGACGCCGCCCGTCCGTCCGACAACCGGTCCGTGATCATCGAGTTCCTCGTCGACGACGTGGACGGCGTGTACGAGAACCTGACCAGCTTCGTGGAGGACTTCGTCAACAAGCCCACCACCATGCCTTGGGGCAACCGTTCACTGCTGTTCCGCGACCCCGACGGCAACCTCGTCAACTTCTTCACCCCGGTCAGCCCCGACGCCGTCAAGAAGTTCGCTTCCTGACGGCGCCGAGGCGGGGCTGTCAGGTTGGGCTATGCCACGAAGGTGACCCCTCGCGCCGTGGTCATGAGCGGCGTGCGCGGCGGGACGCGTACACCGCCCCGGCACCGAGGGCGACCACCAGGGCCGCGCCGCCCGCGAGGGTGCCGACCGGTGCGCTCGCACCCGTCTCCGCCAGCGGCGGCCCGCTGTCGCTGGGCGACGGCTCGGGGGTGGCGGGCGGCGTCGACGCCAGCGGGGGCACGTCCGGCGTGGTGGGAGGCGTGGTGGAGGGCTTGGGGCTGGTCGGAGGCGGGGTCGTCTCCTCGGCGGGAGGCTGTCCGCCCGCGGGAGTCGTGGGCGTGACCGGGGTGGCGGGAGTGGTCGGGGTCGGCTCCGACGGCGTCGGGGTGGGCGAGTCCGACGGGCCGGGGGTGCACGGCTGTTCGCCCCCGTTCCACGCCGCTATGAGGTGGTAGGGGGTGACGACGTTGTCGGGCTCGTAGGGCACGGGGCCGTGCCCCTCCCCCGTCTTCCCGTCGTAGGTGATGTCATCGCCGTACAGGTCGATCTGGCCGTAGCAGTCCGGCGTCTTCACGGTGAGTTTCTGCCAGGTCCGCTTCGCGTCGTCCGTACCGGCGACGTCGTCGGCGGTGAGGTAGACCGTGGCCTTGTCGACCAGGCTCTGGTGTCCGGAGACGTACCAGTTCGGCCCCTCGGTGGTGTATTCGGCGAGGGACACGGGGTACTTGCAGCCCTCCCCGACCGTCTGGCCCGGAGCCAGCCGGACCTGGACGCTCCCGGGAACGGTGTCCCAGAGATGGAACCCGCCCTGCGAGGTCCAGTCGGCGCCCACGACGTTTCCGTCGGCGCCGACGATGCGGTACTGGACCGTGGCGGACTCGCACGCCCCGGTGGTCGTGGCACTGGCCACCCCCGCACCGAGCAGGGGCACGGCGGTGGTGGCGAATGCGGTTGCGGCGAGCACAGCCAGAGTTCTGGAGTGTTGCGAACGCGACAAGATGAGCCTCTGTGAAATCGAGAGTGTGGGAGGTGATGGCGCGCGAGTGACCGAAGCGGACGGCAGAACTGGATGACCCGACGCAGGAACCGGCGGCAGGCATGCCACCCAAGCCACTCGTGTCGCTTCGCTCACTTCAGACGCGGCGAAGCGAGCTGGATTCTTCCAACTTTTAACAACTCCCGTCAATCCTTCACGGGTTGGCCACTTCCTCCACGGAACACACCCCGGCGGTAGGGGACTTACGACACGAGAAGGCCCCCGGATGGTTCCGGGGGCCCTCACTCGTGTGGCGGTTCGTGTCAGCTGGGGACGGCGACCCGTCCGCTCGCGGCGGCCGTCACCGGCTTGGGATTCAGCAACCGCTCGGCCAACTCGCCGAAGACCAGGCCGAATCCGCCCCACAGGACGGTCTGGATGGCCAGTGCGGAAAGACGGAACCGCCACAGCAGGGTGGCCGGGAAGTCCTTCGGCACCTCGTTGATGACCGGCAGGAACGCGTACGCCAGACCGATCACGACGGCGAAGGCGGCCACCGCGCCAACGGTGGCGTACCAGGTGCCGATCCTGGGTGCCAGACGCTTGCCCAGGATGGTGGCGGCGATCGCGAGGAGCACGCTGAGCACCATCATCAGGAAGTACAGGGTGGTCCGCTTGCCGATGGTGTCGGCGTTGCCGACCGACGGCGGGTTGGCCGGGTACTTCAGGAACGGCACCACGTACACGGCCAGCAACGCGCAGCCGGACAGCAGCAGTGCGGTCGCCCGCGGGCTGAAGCGGCCGACGCGGCCGAGCGCGAAGGAGAAGGCGAGCGCGGCGATGCCGCCGAAGGCGACGCCGTAGACCAGGACGCCGGTGGCGAGACCGGCGGTGGACTGCAGAGAGCGGGAGACGATCTCCATCTCGTGCTCGTGGGAGTGGGCCTCCTCGAAGCTGATCGCGCTGTCGACGTTCGGCTCACCGAGGAAGTAGGCGGCAACCAGGGCGAGCAGGCCGGCACCGAGGCCGGCCAGCATGCCCCGCACGAGCAGATTTCTTACCGTTGCGGAGTTCATGGCAGTGCTGGGGTTCCCCTCGGTCAGTGGCAGGGGAAGCCCAGAAGGTGGCGGGCGTCGTGGACCCACTCGTGGACGTCCGAGCCGGAGACGACGGAGGTGGCGCCCTGTTCGGCACCGACGAAGTACAGCAGGACGAGCATCAGGATGCCGAAGAAGACCGCCCACGGAGCTATCGCCTTGAGCGGCAGCTTGGCGGGGACGACGGGGGTGGTGGTTGTCGGCTGGGCGACGGTCTGCGCCATGGCAGGGCCTCCTCGGGAGTTCGCGTCCCATCTCGGTGGTGCACTGGACGACGGCTACGGGTCTGACTCACGCGAGGCCCCAGCGTGCTGGAGCCTCTCGTTCACAGTGGCGCGACCGTGCCGGTTTCCCACCGGCTTCCGTCTTGCCGTCATCGATATCGCACCGACCGTACCGCGTGTCGGGTGCGGGGCCAAGACCGCCCCACCTGGCGTGATCTTCCTCTCGCACCAGGTGGCCGGTCCCCGGTGAACAGCGGGTCAGCAGTGGCGGAACCCAGCTGAGTTCGGAGCCCCGGCCTCGCTCTCAGACCGAGGGGGACCGGTCCGCGTCCTGGGACTCGGGCGTGTCCGTCGTACGACCGAGCTTCTGTGCCTCCTCCAGCGTGCGAGCCCCGCGGAGGGGGGAGAACGTGAGCCAGAAGGAGACGACGAGGTAGGAGACCCCGACGGCCCACAGGGCCCTGCCGGGTGACAGGACGTCGGCCAGGGCACCGCCGACGACGGCTCCCAGAGGCAGCGTCCCCAGGGCGACAAGGCGATAGCTCGCGGTCACCGCGCCGATCTGGTGCTCCGGCGGAATGGCCTGCCGCAGGCTGACGGCGAACACGTTGAACAGGGCGACACCGAAGCCGTTCACCATCATGGCGACCGACGCGAGCACGGCGACGTACCCGCCGACCTGGCTGACGGCGGGTACGAGCAGCAGACCCACCGCGGCCAGTACCGCACCCAGCGCCAGCACACCGCCGACGGCCCAGCGTCGGGTGAGCCGGGTGGCGCAGAGCGAACCGATCAGGGCCCCCACACTGCCGATGCCGGTGATCACGCCCACGGTGGTGCCGCTCATGTCGAGGTCACGGACGGCGAACACCAGGAAGACGGTCAGAAAGGCCTTCTCGTGCAGGTTCGACAGGCCCGCCTGAACGCACAGGTCCCGGATCGGGCGCAGGGACCACGTGTAGCGCAGCCCGGAGCCGATCGCCCTCAGCGCCGACTCACGAGGCTGTTCGGGGGCCTTGACGCCCCGCAGCAGCAGACCGCTCACGGCGGCACCGGCGGAGCACGCGGCGGCCACCGTCAGGGTCGGCGACACCCCCAACTGGCCGACGAGGAAGCCGGCCGCGGCCGGACCGGCGAGGGTGCTGACCGAATACGTCGCCTGGTGCAGGCCGTTGGCCGCGGCGATGGAGTTCAGCGGCAGGAGCCTGGGCAGCGTGGACTGGTAGGCGACTTCGTAGAAGACGGTGGCGACACCGATCACGGCGGCGGCGACGACAAGTTGGCCGAAGTTCAGCCCGTCGGCCGCCTGGAACGCGGCGAGCACCGCAAGCGCCGCGCCATGGGCGACACTCGCGGTGACGAGGGTGCGCCGCGGCGGATACCGGTCGACCATGACACCGGCGATCAGCGAGAGCACCACGACGGGGACGAACTGCACCGCCGAGACGAGTCCCACGCCCGTGCCGTCGGCATGGAGGTAGGTGACCGCGATCAAGGGTAGGAGAAAACTGGTCAGCTGTCCGCCGAAATGCGCCGAGGTTTCTCCGAGCCAGATGTTGCGGAAGTCTTTGTTGTCCGCGATCAGGATTCGAATATCCTTGTCGAATATGGCCACCGCAACCCCCGGTCAAGTCTTCATGAAAAAAATCACGGCAACGCTAGCATGGCGCACCATGGTCCGCTAGCGTGCGGGTGGATGTCGTTGTTGCACCCCATTCACGGTAACAGGAGTCGCGGAATGTACGACCATTCAGGACTTATCGCCGAGGAAGTCGAACTGCTCCCGTCCGAGGAAGATGTCCGGCTTTATTCGGAGCGTGGCTGGTATTTGTCCGAGAAGCTGCTCACCGACGCCGAAGTGGACGCCCTGACCGACGCGAGCGAGCGCTACTACGCTGGTCAGCACGATCGGGAACTTCCGACACGGCCGGACCGACTGGCCGACTGGACCCCCGCCGACGGAGATGTCCAACGCAACAACGACTACATCCACTACCAGGACGAAACGATGAGGAAAATCCTAAGGAAACCCATCGTCGGGGCGGTGGCCGCCCGCTTGGCACAGACGCCTTCAATACGCGTCTTCCAGGCCACCCTGATCTACAAGCCGCCCATCGCCGAGGAGAAGTCGAACATTGTCTCCTGGCACTTCGACAAGTATTTCTGGCCCACCTGCTCTTCGGACGAAATGCTCACCGCCTTCATTCCGTTCCACGACTGCACCGAGGAGTCGGGCACGATCACCATGGTGAACGGAAGCCACCGCTGGCGGCATCGGCATGGCGCCGCCCGGCCGGTCGGTGATCCTCGGGATGTGGGACGCGACTATCTCCTGAACGGTGACGCGGAGCGAAACGGCGCCGTGGTCGAGAAGGTTCCGGTGCACATTCCCAAGGGACACATGACTTTCCACCACTGCCTCCTCTACCACGGCAGCGGCGCCAACCGCAGTCCGCGGCCGCGCCGGGCCATCTCGTTCCATCTCCAGGACGGGACGAACGCCTACCGCGACCACACCTTGTCCGACGGCCGGCAGGAGCCCTACAAACACGACTTCCTGGTCCGCAGGACTCCCGCCGGTCAACCGGACTACTCCGACCCGGAGTTCTGCCCGGTGCTGTGGCCCGTCCGCGAACCCGACGGCCCGGAGGCCTCCCTCACAGGGGAGTGACGCGGGTCAGGTCCCATTCCTCCTCGCTCATGCCGGCGCCCGCCTCCGCACGGACCGCGTCGGCGAGAGCCTGGTCCGCCACCGTGTCCCGTCGCAGTCCGGCGGGCGCGGTGGCCGGCAGGGGAACGACGGCCGCCCACAGGGGGTGCAGCGAGGCCCCCCGGTGAACCTTCGCCTTCAGGGCGGAGGGCCCGAGGTGGAGCGTGGTCATCGCGTTGCGCTCCATGTGGTGGAGCGGTTCGTAGTACACGGCGTTGAAGTACTCGTAGGCGTTGCGCGTCCGCTCGTAGTCGAAGCCGGCCACCCGGGCGTAGAAGGTGTCCCGCCAGGCGAAGCACAGGCTGGCGCCGACCAGTTCCCCCTTCTCGTCGACGCAGCGGAACACGGTGCTCAGGTCGTCCAGGCAGTTCGCCTGGACCGTGAGGAACGTGTGGATCTCCGCGAGGTCGAGGGAGGCGTTGTACCGGTCCATGGTCTGGCCGACCAGTGGCGCGAACTCGTCGACGCACGCGGACAGCGGGGCCGTCTCCACATGCAGCCCGGAGTCCGTGAAGCGCCGGATCTCGTACTCGCGCTTGCGGACGTTGCGGCCGAGCAGCTCACGGTAGGACTCGAAGGTGCCGCCGTCGTTGTGCACCACGGCCTCGGCGGCTCGCAGCTGCGCCCGCACCCCGAACCGGCCCGCGAGCAGCCGCAGACTGTCGGTGGTGAGGAAGTCGAAGAGCAGCGCGTCGCAGCCCAGCGCCGCGGCCCTCTCGGCGGCACCGGCGACCAGAGCGTCGAGTGCCTCCTCTGCCGTTCCGGGGTCCTTCGGCAGCAGAAACTCGTTGTGGTAGCCGGTACGGGTACCGAGTCTGAGCACGGCGTGGCCCTCGGACACGTCCGGCAGGGGCGGTGCGTTCTCCGACGGGAAGTCGTAGTACGGCGTCCCGGCGAGGAGTTGGCCGTCGGCCTCGACCGTGAGGTAACCCGGGGTGGCGAACTCGGGCCGCTCCTGACCCCGCAGCCAGGTATGGCTCTGGTAGAAGCAACTGCCCGGCGCGAGCGCGTCCCAGGCCTCCCGGTCGATGTCGTCGATCGTCTCGAAGTGCCTCACATCAGGCATGTGCCTTCCTCCCCTTGCTCACAGCAGCCAGTCGTCGGTGTTCAACCCACCCACCACGTACTGGCCGTACTCGGCGCCGAACGCCTCCGCCTCGGCCCGGTTGCGTTCGCGGACCTCTCTCTCGTCCGCCGCCAACGGCCGGTCCACTCCCACGAACACGCTGTACAGGGGATGCGGCTGGGCGCCGCGCGCCAGCTTTGCCTGGAAGGTGCCCAGACCGAGGTGGATCGCCCGCACGGTGCGGCCGGCGCCCGACTCGATGGGGTGGTAGAAGACCAGGTTGAAATAGTCGGCCACGTTGGGCACCGAGTAGTCGAAACCAGCCACGCGCGCGTACAGCGTGTCGCCGTGCCGGTATCGCAGGGCGAAACCGATGGGCTGCCCGGCGTCCTCGTCCAGGAGGAGCGTGCTGCGGTCACCGAGGTGGCGGCCCTGGCGGTCGTACACCGCTGCCGCGCGCTCCTCGCCGTACGCGTGTCCGTGCTTGCGCATCAGCGCGCTGTTGAGCGGGGCGATCTCCTTGACGACTTCGGGGAGGGAGACCTCCCGGATGGTCCGCCCGCTGCGGCCGAAGTCCCTTCTCTCCCGCCGGGCCCGGGGCCGTCGGCCGGAGGGCAGCCAGGCGAAGTAGTCGTCCAGGTTCTGCCACAGACCGACGGGCAGGACCGTCTCCACGTCGTGATAGAGGACCACCGCCCCGTCCTCGGCATGGGCCTC
Organism: Streptomyces sp. GbtcB7; assembly: GCF_019091445.1. Lineage (NCBI taxonomy): Bacteria > Bacillati > Actinomycetota > Actinomycetes > Kitasatosporales > Streptomycetaceae > Streptomyces > Streptomyces sp. GbtcB7. The sequence goes on along the minus strand of NZ_JAGXJM010000018.1, from coordinate 103,817 downwards.
GGCGACCTCCAGCGCCTCCGCCCGCGGCAGGTAGTAGTACCCGAGCACGTCCGCTCCGGCGGTTCGGGCGAAGTCGAGGGTCCGCGCGGTGAGCGCCCGCACCGCCTGCGCGCGCTCCTGTGCCGTCACTCCCTCGCGGCCCGGCAGTTGGCCGCGGAACTCCGACCAGCCCGCGCCGAACACCATGGGCCGGGCGGCGAGTTGGGCGTGCCGCTCGTCGTCGATCAGACCGGCGAGCAGGTCGGCGGGGGTGTAGAGCAGGTGCGGCGGACGGGTGAACGCGTACGCCTCGGCTCCCGCGACCGGCGTTCCCTGCGCGTCGCGCGCCAGCAGATAGCGGGTGGCGGCTCCGGGCGGCAACTCCTCGGCGCGTACGCCGGCGAAGCCACTGCTGGAGTAGATCGTTCCGCCGATCACCAGAGCATCCCATTCCGCCGCCGGCAGCTGGTCAACGGAGTCGTACGAGGAGACGTGCATGGGGGAAACTCCAGAAAAGGTGGATCGGATGAGTGTAGGGGGAAACGGTGCCGGGGTTCATTCCAGCAGAGATCGCACATCGCTGTCGCGCGTGTGCAGGAGCAGGATGCCGGTGCCGCTGAGCTCGTCGAACAGCCTCTGGTTGGCGAGCCGTTGGGAGTTGCGGACCTGCACGGCGTACCAGAGGATGGACCGGGGGCCGACGACGGTCCAGAACGTTTCCCGGACACCGCCCCAGAGTTCCTCACGGCGTATCCAGCGCCGTACGGTACGGCGCAGCAGCCGTGGCCAGGTGACACGCAGCGGTGGATCCGTCCACACCACGCAGTCGGCGCGGTGGGCGAAGGCCTCGACGCTCGCGGCGAACTGACCGTCGACGACCCAGGTGTCGGCCGTCAGTTCCCGTTCGACGCCGGCGAGGAAGACCTCCGTGGGCACCGGTGTCCAGGCCGGTCCCCAGAAGAGGGCGTCGAGTGTGACGGGCGGAATGCCACGCCGTTCGGCGAGGGCGCGGGCGAGGGTCGACTTGCCGCAGCCGGGACCACCCACGATCCACACCCGGCGGGCCTCCGCAAGGGTCTTCACACGTGGCACAGACACATTCCCTCCAACCAGGCGGCCACACCGTCGTCGTCATTGCACGCGGTAAGGGCGTCGGCGGCCTCGCGTACGTCCGCGCTCGCGTTCGCGACGGCCACGCCGAGGCCCGCGGCGGCGAGCAGCCCCGTGTCGTTGGGCGCGTCGCCGAAGGCGACGACCCGCTCCCAGCCGATGCCGAGGCCGGCGAGGACCGACGCGACCGCGGACACCTTGTCCGCCTCCGGGGCCGACACCTCCAGCAGTCCCGGCCCCGAGGAAGTCCACCGCACCGTCCCGCGCACCCCGAGCGCCGGGGGCGGAGCGGCGGAATCGATGTGCACCATCAGGCACAGCACCGGCGAGCCGTCCGGCACGTCACCGACGCGCAGGGCCGTCCCGGCACCGCTCGCCAGGATGTCGGGCCAGCCGGGGCCGATCAGTCGGTCGTGCTCCCGGTCCACGGCCCAGGGGCGCTGCCCGAGCGCCGCGATCTCGGCGCGGACGGTGGCGGGTGTCATCGCCCGGATCCGTCGTACGCCCCCGCCGTCCAGGTCGCTGACGACGGCGCCGTTCGACGACACCAGGAAGGCGCCCAGACCGGACGCGGCGGACAGCAGCCCGCGGGCGGACCAGGCCGGGCGGGCCGTCGCGAAGACGACGCGGGTCCCCTGTGCGGCGACCGCGCGCAGCGCCGCCACCGCGCGCTCGCTCACGCTGCCGTCGGACAGCAGCAGTGTGCCGTCGAGATCGGTGACCACGACAGCCGGGCGGCTGTCCCCCCGGACGCGGGGACAGCCGCTGAGATGCGTTCCGGTCACGAAGGTCACTTCTTCCGAGCGGGCTCACGCGGCGGCGGCATGCGGTGGGCGATGGCGGCCGCGTACCGGTGGTAGTGCCACTGCTCGTAGCCCAGGTGGCTCTCGCCGCGGATGCCCAGGTCGGCGTTCTCGAACAGCTCCCAGCCGGGCCGGGTGACGATCCGCTCCATCTCCGTGGCGGTCGGGTAGTAGCCGCAACTCCGCTCGTCGTCGTTGAGCCCGATCAGGTACTCGCCGAAGAAGAGTCCGCCCGGAGCGACCATGTCCATCGCGTGGTGGACGAGGGCTTCCATCGTGTGCGCCCGGTTGGGCGGCATCGACCACAGGCCGCTGCCCAGTACCAGTTGGAAGTCGCCCTCGGCAGGCAGGGTCATGTAGTCCTGCTCCACCACGGTGCACCGGTCCTCCAGGCCCTCGGCGGCGAGCCGTTGGCGCAGGCCCACGACGTCGTGGTGGCCGTCGACGAGGTCCAGTTCACCGCCGTTGAGGAAGAGGTCGTCGCTCTCCACGCCGACGACCTGCCAGCCCGCGCGCAGCAGCGGCAGGGCGAACTTGCCGTCGGAGACGCCCAGGACGCAGGCGCGCGGCTGGACGCGCCGGGCGTATTCGCCGAGCGGGATGTAGCGGGCCAGGGCGGGGAAGTAGGAGTAGTAGTCGCCCCAGTAACTCTTGCGATCGACGTCAAGCACGCGCCCTCCCAAGGCTGTTGTCGGTGCTGGTGGTCATCTGGCCGCCTCGGTCAGTGGCTCGGCCGCGCTGTTGCGGACGGTGCCCCAGCGCTCGGCCGCGGACTTGTGGATGTACCAGATGTCGTCCTCGGTGAGCAGTTGGGAGACGACTTCCGGATAGGCCTCCTCGAAGTACGTGTACGGGGGCCTGTTGTCCTTGCGCGAGTGATAGTCCAGTCGGTCCTGGCCGTGTGCGGCGGTGATCGCGGTACCCGGATGGTAGGTGAGGATGTTGGGGCTGGCCATGACGAGCAGTTCGTCGTCGATCAGCCGGCCGATCTGCTCGATCGTCTCCTCGATGGTCTCCCGGCTCTCGCCGTCCAGACCGAAGAGGACCGAGCTGCCGACCCGGATGCCGTGGCCCCGGATGATCGCGAGTGCCTCGCGCACCTTGCCGACCCAGGCCTCGGGGTTGCGGCGCAGCAGGTTCTTGCCCACGTGGGCCATCACGCTCTCGGCCATGCTCTCGATGCCGATGTAGATGTAGGTGCAGCCGCTGCGGCGCATCAGTTCGAGCGCGGCGTGCACCTCGTCGGCCTTGGCACGGTTGAGCACCACGTCGACGGTGAGCTGTCCGCCCCACTCCAGGCGGGTGCCCCCGGGCAGGTCCGTGCCCTGGCGCAGCAGGTCCTGGCAGAACTCGGTGATCGCCTTCCAGTTCCCGCCCCAGAACACCGGGTCGTCGAAGAACACGGCTTCCGCGCCCCAGTCCATGAGCCGGCGGACGCGCTGTGCCACGTGCTCGGTCTCGCTCACCGCGAAGCGGGTGGGCCGCTGGGAGACCTGGATGCTCTCCGAGCAGAAGGTGCATTTGAACGGGCAGGAGTCCAGCGTCATCATGTGCGCCGTACGGCTGCCGAGGGGGTGGCTGCCCGCCTCGGTGAAGACGCCGAAGCGCGCGCGGATGGAGAACGCCTCGTACGGCGACGGGAGTTCGGCCGAGCCGAGTCGCTCGCCCCGCACCGGCACCACCACCGCCTCATCGGGGCATAAGCCCACGATCGTGCCCGAACCGCGGAGTGTTTCCTCGGCGTAGGCGACCAGCGGAAGGGCGTCGAGCACCGCCGCGTTGTCGGTCGGACCGAAGCCGGGCGTGACGGTCAGCGACAGGGCGCGTAACAGCAGGTCGAGCAGAGGGGCGCCGTCACCGGCGACCACGAAGTCGACGACCTGAGCCGCGCGGCCGTCGCGGACGACCTCCACCGTGCTGCTCCAGGAGAAGTCCGCCGTGCCGTCGGCGTCGCGGTACTTCATCGTTTCGTCGGCGTGCCGGCCGCCGAGGACGACGACGCAGTGGGGCGCGTGGACCTTGGCCAGCTCGGCCATCTCCAGGGCGTACCGGTGCGCCGCCGACACCGCGCTGAGCAGGAGGACCTTGGGCTGGAGCGCGCGGAGCTCGGCGATGAAACGCTCCTGGGCCACCTCGTCCCAGATGCGGGGGTCGAAGACGTGGCCGTCGGTGGTCCGGCTGTCGGCGATCAGCGTGGTCCGCGGCCCGTTCGCCGTGCGGCGGTAGTCGTCGTCCGGGCAGTGCCCCCAGTCGGGGCAGACGTCGTCGAGGGAGGGCTCCTCGGGCAGACCCGCACTCAGGCGGGCCACCGAGCGCTGGATGGTGAGGGTCAGTGCCGAGTACAGGCACATCGGATCACCCGGATAGGCGACTTCCCCGCCTCTGCTGGTCGCCACCGGGACCAGTGCCGCCATGACCGGATAGGTGAACCGGGCCTCGCCCGGGTGCGCCGTGAACAACCGGCGCCGCCGGACGACGAGTTCCGTCACTTTCCCGCCTGCTGCCGCCGCGTCCGGACGGTGCGGCTTCAGCGGGGTACGAATCGTTGTCCTCACGTGTGATTCCCCGGCGCGATCAGATCGCGGCGATGAGGTTCGCGACGCCACCGTTGGACGCCGGGCTGGTCACGAGCGACGTCGTGTCGCCCAGCTTGCGGTAGGCGTGGGTGGCCAGGCAGGCCCGGGCCACGTCGGCGAACTCGGTGTTCGCCTTGTGCGTGGCGATCTCGTCCACGATGGAGACGTCGCCCGACTGTGCCGCGAGCCGAAGCCGCCGCTCGAAGTCGATGAGTTCGCGCGCGGCCTCCCGGCCGCCGTCCGGGGTGCCCGGGAACGCGGGCAGCGCCACGGCCTCCACGGGCGCTTCGGTGATCTTCCGGGCCACCTCCACCTCGTTCTCGTAGAAGTGGAAGGTGCCCGACTGGTGTATGTACGGGCCGCTCGGGACGTTCAGCAGCGAAGCCGCGTACTGCTGCATCCCCATGAAGAGGAAGGCGTCGTACGGCAGGACCGTCAGCGCCTGCTGGGCTCGCATGACGGTGATCCAGGTGAGCGCGCCGTCCCGGAGGAAGAGGTGGACTCCCACGGCGCACGGGTACTCCCGCGACTGGCGGAAATTGTCCTCGGGCTGCAACACCAGGGCGAAGGCACGCCGGTGGGCGGGGTCGCGCTCGATCCGGCCGACCACTTCCTCCAGCTGGTTCCCCCTGGAGGTCAGCAGCCGATGGCCGAAAGCGCCACTCAGCGTGTGCTGGTCGTCCGAGTACTCATGGGCGCCGCGGCGGTAGTACGCCGGGGTGTCGACGTCGTTGCGGCCGTCCAGGGACCAGGCGAGCAGACCGAAACAGTAGGAGAGATTGACCGGAAGGTGCGGGGTGACCGCGAGACAGGAGGTCGGGTCTGCGATACGGCTCTGGTAGGCCAGGAGTTCGCGGTACGGGCGGTCGTTCTGGCCGAAACCCGAGGCTTTGGAGAGCGGATCGCGCACCGAGTCCACGTCATTGCCGTCCGCGAGTACGTCACGCAGCCCGGCCGTGTAGGAATCCGCGAACGACTGGTAGTTGGCCATGACATCTTCCCCGTTTCTGGTGATAGACGAAAAACTCGCCACCTGCCTTCAAACCGGACATAGCGACATCCGTGGCGAGCTCGGTTTCAATCGAGTAGAGCGTTGGAGATCTTCGTTTGTCAATGACGTTTTCAATTCCCTGACGAAGGGAAATACGTCCCCGTCGGGCGAACGTGAGTCGGTGTTGACACCGACGACCCGGTCTCTGCATGATGACCGGCGGCCAATGGGGCCTGCCAACACACGGGGGTGGCAGATCAAGTGACAGGCCGGATTTTGTTAAATCCTTGGCGCCTCTCTCCACGCTGGCGTATCGGGATCGGCGCGGTAATCGTCGCCATCACCTACGGGGGGCTGATTTCAGCCAAACCCGATTCCGTGCACGGCGGCGTGGGCGGTCCGGCCGCCCTGCTCGCCCTGTGCGGTTACACCCTCGGGGCGATGCTGATCGTCTCCGGCGCGGTGGCAGGGCTGCCGACGACGAGCGTGGCCCTGCTGCCGGTGGCGATCACCATCAACATCGTGATGGGAAAGATCGTCTACTTCAGCGGCCTGCCGCTCCAGCTCGACTCGATCGGCACCGTGCTCGTCGGCGTCCTGGCCGGACCGGCCGCGGGCGCCGCCACCGGGGCTCTGGCCAGCATCGTCGTCGGGATGACCATCACTCCCGGAGCTCTGCCCTACGCGGTGACCGCAGCCCTGATCGGCTTCATCGCGGGAACCCTGGCGCGGGCCGGCTGGTTCCGGCGCCTGCCGACCGCCCTGCTCGCGGGAGGTGTGATCGGCGTGGCCGCCGGCATCGTCTCCGCCCCCATCACCGCCTTCGTCTTCGGCAACGCCGGCGGCACGGTGGGGCAGTCGGCCGTCATCGCGACGTTCCAGGCCTACGGAAACAGCATGCTGAAGGCCGCCAGTCTGCAAGGGCTGGTCGCGGACCCCCTGGACAAAGCGCTGACCGTCGCACTGGCCCTGACCCTGCTGGCAGGCCTGCCCTCCGGCTATGTGCACCGTTTCCCCTTTGTGCAGCAGCATCGGGTACTGGCGGTTCACCGCCTCATGCCGAGAAGGACGTGACCCGCATGGACATATCCCCGCACGCTACCGACGACTCCCCCGTGCACCGGCTGAATCCGCTGACCAAGCTGACCTTCGCGGTCACCGTCACCGTATCCGCATTCGCCCTCACCATGACCTGGTGGCCGCTGCTGCTCTTCTGCGCCACGGTGCTTCCCATGGTGATAATTTCAGGAACCCTTCGTAAATTCGCGCCCATGCTTCTTGCCCTGTGGGTGCCCGTCGCGCTCACGGTTTACCTGATTCAGGGCTTCTTTTATCCGGATACTCACCGGGTGGTGGCTGAAATCGGCCCCCTGGAATTGAAATATGAGGGCCTGGTTTTTGCCACGCAGACCACACTGCGTCTCCTAGCGCTCATGGGGGGATTCTTCCTGCTTCTCCTCACCACGCAACCCGGCGCGCTGATGAGCGCGATGACACAGCGCGGCATGTCGCCGAAGACTGTCTACGTCGTCTCGGCCGCCCTGCAGATCGCGCCCGCCCTCACCACCCGGGCCCAGGGCATCATGCACGCCCAGCAGGCGCGCGGCCTGCCGGTCACGGGGCTGCGCGGCCGGGTCCGGGCCCTGGTTCCGATGGCCGGGCCGCTGATCCTCGGCGCCCTCACGGAAGTGGGGGACCGTGCGGTGGCCATGGAGACCCGGGGTTTCGGCACCACCCGCCGCCCCACGTATCTGACCGAGGTGCCGGACACCGCGGCACAGCGGGTCGCCCGGACCGTCATGGGACTGTGCGCGCTCACCGCCGTCGTCACCAACGTACTCGGAGTGCTCCGGTGATCGAATTCAGGGACTTCTCCCTCACCTATCCGACCGGCTCCCGCCCCGCCCTCCAGAACATCGATCTCGTGGTGCCACGTGGCCAGTTCTGTGCCGTGGCCGGTGCCGACGGCGCGGGCAAGACCACCCTCGCGGGAGTCATCAGCGGCGTCGTCCCGCAGATGACCGGCGGCGAGACCACGGGATCGGCACGGGTGGGTGGGCGGCTGTTGGCGCAGACGCAGCCGTCCGAACTCGTCGGCGAAGTCGGCCTCGTCATGCAGAATCCGTTCAACCAGCTGTCGGGAGCACGGTTCTCGCTGCGCGAGGAGCTCGCCTTCGGTCTGGAGAACCTCGGCGTCGAGCGGGCCGAGATGATCCGCCGCGTCGATCGCGTCATGGCCGACCTGAGGCTCACCGCCCTGGCCGACCTCTCCCCGTACGAAATCTCCGGTGGGCAGCAGCAGCTTCTGGCCATCGGATCGGCGTTGGTGATGAGGCCGGCCGTCATGGTGCTCGACGAACCGACCTCACAGCTCGACGCGGTGGCGACCGGCGTGGTGTTCGAAGCGCTGGAGACCCTGCGGGCGCAGGGCGTCACCGTCATCCTGTTCGAGCACCGGCTGGAACGGCCGGCCCGGAGCGCGGACCGCGTCCTGATCCTGAACGAGGGGCGGATCGCCGCGGACGGGCCGCCGACCGATGTCCTCACCGACCCCCGGCTCGCGGAGTGGGGAGTGGCCCCGCTGCGCTACACCACGGCCGCACGCCGCGCCGCCGGGCGCGGCCTGTGGGAGTCGGACCGTCCGCTGCCGGTGACCCTGGAGGCGGCCGCGGAAGGATTCACCGCCGCGCTGAAGAGCACGAGAACCGCCGGAGGCATGTGATGGTGCTGCGCGTCGACTCCCTCTCCCATCGCTATCCGAACGGAACGACCGCGCTCGCGGACGTCTCACTGACCGTCAGGGCCGGCGAACGTGTGGCGATCGTGGGTCCCAACGGGGCGGGCAAGAGCACGCTGGCCCGGCACCTGATCGGCATCGCCCGCCCCACGTCGGGGACGGTCACGGTGGACGGTCGCGATGCCGCCGGGCTCGAGATCGCCGAGCTGGCCCGCAGCGTGGGCTTCGTGTTCCAGAACCCGGACGACCAGCTGCACGCCGCCACGGTGGCCAAGGAAGTCGGCTTCGGCCCCCGCAACCTCGGCTTCCCGGCCGACCGCCGGACCGCCCTCACGCAGTGGGCACTGCAGGTCACCGGTCTGACCGGGGAGGCGAACAGCCATCCCCGTCATCTGTCGTTCGGCGAGCGCAAACGGGTCGCCTTCGCCTCGGTCCTCGCGATGGACACCCCGATCATCGTCCTGGACGAGCCCACCACCGGCCAGGACCACCGCTCCGTCGTCCTGCTCGAAGAGCTCATCGGAGACCTGCACGAGCGGGGAAGGACGATCCTGGCCATCACCCATGACACGGACTTCTGCGCGGAGAACTTCGACCGGGTCGTCGTCCTGTCCGAAGGCCGCGTGCGGTGGGACGGTCCTGTGGAGCGCTGGCTGGAGGGAGACAGGAATCCGTCCACGTCCGCCTTCGAACAGCCCCAGATGGCCCGGCTCGGACGACGACTCGGCTGGCCGACCACCGCGGCCACGGTCGACAGCTTCCTGGACCAGCTGACCGACCACGCCGCGGCTCGGTGAAGTCGCGGGCGCCGTCCGCGTTCTTCTCCACGCTCGCGACCTCGCCGCCGAACTCGATCGCGTGTAGTGCGGATTCCGTTCCACCAGAGCCCAGGCGACCGTCTGTGCACCCGCCGTTCGTCGGGAACCGACCCGCGCGGCCACCGACCGGAACTCAACGGCCGCGCCTGGAGCGCAATGCTCCTGGCAGGGCCACCGAGTTGCCGTTGGGTGGAGAGCAGTCGCGCGCTTCGGGAGGTCGGTGTGCGGCCGACCGTACGGCTCAGATCGCCGCGGCCGCCGCACGTCCTGCCTCGCGTCCGGAGAACAGGCAGCCGCCGAGGAAGGTGCCTTCCAAGGAGCGGTATCCGTGCACTCCTCCGCCGCCGAACCCCGCGACCTCACCGGCCGCGTACAGACCGGGAACCGGGGCGCCGGAGGCGTCCAGAACGCGGCCGGAGGGATCGGTCTGCAAGCCGCCCAGGGTCTTGCGGGTGAGGATGTTGAGCCGCGCCGCGATCAGCGGTCCCGCACTGGGGTCCAGGCGCGTCGCGCAGTTGTCCGGGTACACGCGGCCGGTCAGCGACGGCAGCCTCTACCCGGCCATCAGCCGCCTGACCAAGGCGGGCCTGCTACAGCGGCGCACCGAGCCCGGCGCAGGGGCCGCGCGCTACCTACTGACCCTGACCGAGCCGGGCCGTGCCGAGATGCTGAAGCGGCTGCGCAAGCCCGCCGACCACGAGATCATCGACTTCACCCGCTTCTTCACCATCCTGGCGTTCCGCTCCCGACTGCCCGACAAGGCCGCCCAGCACGCGATGCTGCGCCGACGCCTCGCCTTCCTGGAGGAACCGGCGAGCTTCTTCTACGACGGCGACCGGCCCCTGCGTGCGGAGGCTCCGCGAGGTCCTCGGTGAGGGCGCGCCCGAGCCCGGGGCCGCGCGCACCGAGAACGCTCCCCCTACGCTCGAAGAACCCGCGGGCTGAGAGACGACGGAGGTCCCACATGCTTGCGTCCTGGTACGACGAACAAGGCTCGGCCGCGGCCGTGCTGGGGGTCGGCGAACTCCCCGACCCCGAGCCCGGCCCCGGTGAGGTTCGGGTCCGTGTCACCGTGTCGGGGGTGAATCCCGGGGACACGAAGAAGCGGCGCGGGTGGCTCGGCTCGTCGATGCCGTATCCGCGGGTGATTCCGCACAGCGATGCCGCCGGGGTGGTCGACACCGTGGGGGACGGTGTCGACGCGCGCCGGGTCGGACAGCGGGTCTGGGTCTACGGCGCCCAGTCGTACCGGCCCTTCGGCACCGCCGCCCAGTACACCGTCGTACCCGAGGACCTGGCCGTTCCCCTGCCCGACCACCTCGGTGACGAACTCGGCGCGAGCCTGGGCATTCCCGGGATCACCGCGCACCGGACCGTGTTCGGCGACGGGCCGGTGGACGGGAGGACCGTGCTGGTGCACGGAGTGCTCGGCGGGGTCGGCTCCCTGGCCGCTCAGCTCGCCCGCTGGGGCGGAGCCACCGTGCTCGCCACTGTCCGCCGCGGCGACGACCTGAACCGCGTCGACCCGGCCGTCGTGTCCCACGCCGTCGCCCTGGACTCCGCAGACCCGGCGGCGGCAATCCGCACGTACACGCCCCAGGGCGTGGACCGCATCATCGAAGTGGCACTCTCCGACAACGCCGACCTGGACACCGCCGTCGCCGCGACGGACGCGGTCATCGCCGCCTACGCCACCCGCGCCGACCGGACCGAAATCCCCTTCTGGCCAATGCTGTTCAACAACGTCACCCTGCGGCTGCTCGGCAGCGACGACTTCCCCGCCGAGGCCCGACGCCAGGCCGCCCGCGACCTCACCGCCGCGGCCGCCGTGGGCGCCCTCACCGTCGACGTCGGTGACCGCTACCCGCTGGAGGACATCGCCAAGGCCCATGACCGCGTCGACGCCGGCGGCCGGGGCAGGGTGCTGGTGACCATCCCCCACTGACCGTCCCCGACCGACCGGGCCACCGTCGCGGGGCGGCCGGTGGGACGGCCGACGGGACGGCCGGTCGTCGGGCCGTCAGGCCGTCTTCACCGCCTTCATCGTGAAGTGTGAGGTGACGTTCTTGATCCGCGGGATGGTCATCACGTGCCCACTGAGGAAGGTCTCGTAGGCGGACAGGTCCGCGACCGCCACGCGCACGAAGTAGTCCGGGCTGCCGAACAGCCTCCTCAGCTCGATGACCTCCTCGGCCTGCGCCATGGTCTGCTCGAAGCGTTCGACCGTCTCCGCGTCCTGGGCTTCGAGGCTGAGGTCGATGAGCACCTCGAAGGAGCGGCCCACGGCAACGGGGTCGATGACGGCCCGGTAACCGCGGATGACACCGTCGGCCTCCAGCCGCTGCACGCGCCGCAGGCAGGGCCCTGTCGTGAGCCCGACCCGCTGCGCCAGCTCGACGTTGGTGAGCCGCCCGTCCCGCTCCAGCTCGGCAATGATTGCCAGATCGATCGCATCCACGTCAGAAGATTGCACTCCAGACCTCCGGGCGCGCAATCTTCGCAACCACATGGCGCGTGTTTTCCGGGACGATAAACACATGCACCACGACGTTCCGTCCCGCGCGGCCACACCGGAACCCGCCCCGGTCGCGGCTCGGGCTCCCGCCGAGCGGCGCCGGCAGATCACCCTGGGAGTCCGCGACTCCTTCTCCGCAGGCCTCGGGATCTTCCCCCTGGGTATCGCTCTCGGCCTGCTGATCATGCAGGCCGGCCTGCCCTGGTGGCTCGCCCCCGCCCTGTCCCTGGCCGCGTTCGCCGGCTCCCTGGAGCTGCTGCTGGTCGGCATGATGGCCACCGTCACCCCACTGGCCGCGGTCGCGCTGACCGTCCTCGTGGTCAACTTCCGGCACGTCTTCTACGCCTTCTCCTTTCCCCTCCACCTGGTCAAGCACCCGGTCGCGAAGGCCTACGCCGTCTACGCCATGATCGACGAGGCATACGCCGTCAACGCCTCCCTGCCCGAGGCTGAACGCTCGGCGCCCCGGCTGCTGGCGATGCAGATCGCCTGCGAGACCTACTGGGTCGGCGGCGGTGTGGTCGGGGTGGCTCTCGGCGCCGCGCTGCCCGCGCCGATCAAGGGTCTGGAGTTCGCCCTGTGCGCCCTGTTCACGGTGCTCACCCTGGACGCGTTCCGCTCCCGCAGCGAACTCCCCTCCGTCCTGCTCGCCGGTGCCGGCGCCGCGCTCGCGCTCGTACTGACCCCGGGCCTCGCCCTGTTCACCGCGCTGCTGATGTTCGTCGGCCTGCTCCTGGTGCGCCACACGCTCACCACTCGCCGACCCGCCCAGGAGACCACCGATGCCTAGCACCTCGTATCTCATCACCGTCCTGGCGATCGTCTTCGCTCTCACCTTCGCCCTGCGCGCCCTGCCGTTCGCGGTACTGCGCACCCTGCGCGGCTCGGCGCTGGTGCGGCAACTGTCCGTGTGGATGCCGGTCGGCATCCTCGCGATCCTCGCGGTGACGGCCCTGCACGGCACGATCACGCGCGACCCGCACGGAACGGGGTACGCACTGCTCGCGGTCGCCGTCACCATCGGCGTCCACCTGGCCTTCGGCCGCCGCACGATCCTGAGCGTGGGCATCGGCACCGCCGTCTACGTCGTCCTGCTCAATACTCTGTGATCACCCCTGTGATCAGCCCTTTGAACAGCCCCGCGAACCGCCCGAGGAGAAACGTCCGTTGAACACCGGCACCCCGGTCCCCGACAGCTACTACGAACGCATCGACGAGCACCGCTACAAGCCGACCGCCCACGCGGGCGGAGCCTGGGACCCCGACGAACAGCACTTCAGCCCGCTCGGCGGCCTCGTCGTCCACGCCATCGACCGTCATCTGGCCGGGCGGCCGGACACCGGCCTGGTCCTGGCCCGGATCAGCTACGACATCCTGGGCCGACCCGCCCTCGACGAGTGCGAGATCCGGGTGGAGACCATCCGCCAGGGCCGCACCATCGAGTTGATCGAAGCCGTCGTGCTCATCGCCGACCGGCCCGTGGTCCGTGCCCGTGCCTGGCTCCTCGCCACCGTCGACACCTCCGCCGTCGCCGGGGGCCCCGACGACCGGCTCACCCCTCCCCAGGCGCTCACCCCGTGGCCGATGGCCTCGCTGTGCCCGGCGGATACATCGCCTCCCTGGACGTCCGCCCGCTCGCACCACCCCAGGCGGGCCGTACCACCGCCTGGATCTCCACCGCCCACGCCCTCGTCGCCGACGAGCCCAGCAGCACGCTCGCGTCCTACCTCGCCCTCGTCGACACCGCCAACGGCATCGCCGTACGACAGCCGCCCACCGCCTGGATGTACCCCAACGTCGACCTGACGGTCCACCTCCACCGCCAACCCGAAGGCCACTGGACCGGCCTGGACACCACGGTCACCTTCGGCCCCACCGGCCAAGGCCTCACCAGCACCGTCCTGCACGACCTCAACGGCCCGGTGGGACACGCACAACAGATCCTCACCGTCCGCCCCATTCCGGACCGGTGATCACGGACGAGCGAGGTCGGGGCGGCTACTTGTCGATCTGGAGTACCGCCATCATCCCCGCGTCCTCATGGTTGAGGACGTGGCAGTGCAGGACCGTCTTGCCCGGATAGTCGAGGAACCGGATACGGACGACCATGTTTCCGCGTGGAGGGACGTCGACGGTGTCCCGCAAGCCGTAGTTGACCTGCGGCTCGCCGTTGATGCTCATCACCTGGAAGTCGTTGGTGTGGATGTGGAACGAGTGGACCTCGTCGCTGTCGTTCTTGATCGTCCACTCTTGGACGGTGTTGAGCTTGGCCCGGAAGTCGATGCGGTTGTGGTCGAACTGCTTGTGGTTGATGTAGAAGAGCGTGCCCGCCTTGTTCTCCGTGAAGATGACCGTCTGGCGTGCCGCCACGGCCTCCTTCGCGAGGTCGTCCACCGGGGCGAAGGCCGTGGGCAAGACCGCGGGTCGCATCGGTTCGCCCTCGGACCGGACCGTGGCCAGTGTGGCCTCGGGGAACTGGTTTCCGGCCTTGCCGGAGTTGTACGGAAGGGTCCGCAGTTCCGACACGCCGGCCTTCGGGCCCTGTACGAGCACGTCGTAGCGGGCACCGGCCGGGATGACCATGGAGTCGACGGAGTAGACCCTGTTCACCGGGTAGCCGTCCTGGGCGACGATGTGGAACTTGGTGCCCGGCAGCCTCACTTTGTAGAAGATGTTGGCCCCGATGTTCGCGAGGCGCCACAGCTGGGTCTCGCCGGGCCTGATCCGGATCCGTGGGTTGAGCTGCCCGTTGACAGTGCGTGTCGTGGGTGCACCGATCTTGAGATGCGAGGTCTTGATCTGGTCGCCCACGAGTTGGAAGTCCTTGAGCGCGACGGCGTGTTCTGTGATCCCGCGGAGCGGCGCGGGCAGATACCTGTCGAGGCCGTCCGCCACGATCAGGCCGGACATGCCGCCGGCGGTCTGGGGGGCGGAGAGCGTGTGCGGGTGCGGGTGGTACCAGTACGTTCCCGGCTCCAGACTCTTGGGGAAGGCATACTCGTAGGTGAACGTCTTCCCTGGCTCGACCTTGAGGAAGACGTTGTCCGCATGGCCGGCGGGCGAGACGTGCATGCCATGGACGTGCAGATTCGTCTGATGGTCGAGCTTGTTCTCGAAGGAGATCTCCATCCGGTCCCCCGGCCGCAGACGCAGCGTGGGTGGCATGTACATCCCGTTGTACGTCAGGGCCCACAGATCGCGGCCCGCCAGGCGCACCTTCCTGCGTTCGACGACGATCCTGGTCCTGAGCAGTCCGTTCCTGCTCACGATCTGCGCGGGGTCGCGCAGATCCTGCGTTGCCCGCGCGGTGAGGGCCGGCGACGGGGACACGCTCTGCAGGGGACCCGTCGACAGCTCCGGATGGCTCAGTGCGCTCATCTCGGTATGCGTCGTACACCCCGCAGCCAGTGCGAGTGCGGCAACTGCGGATCCGATGACGGTCCGGGTGCGGCGGGCATGTGCGGACAAGCTGAACTCCCGTGCACTGCACATAGGGAAGACGGGCGGCCGTGAGCTGCCATCATGCATCGGGAAATCAGGCGAAATCGGTCACGACCCCAGTGAACGGGGCGGGCATCACCTTGAAGAGCGAGCCCGTTCCCCAGGGCCGCATGGTCAGGCGGTCAGTTCCGTCTGGGCCGGGGCCGCGGCAATGGGGGCGTGGCGGATGTACCACTCGGTGGCGAACAGCCGCTCCCGTGCCTCCGGCGAAAGACCGGCGATCACCCCCGGCAGAGCTCCCCGCTCGACCTCGGAGCGGTGCGCCAGTACGGCGGCGATCTTCCGCTCCATCCAGGGGCCGACATCGACAGTCGCGGTGACCTGTTCGTCCGGAACGCTGTACACCGTCTTGCGCGCACCGATCACGTCTCTCAGCGCCGGTACGGCCGAGTGCGGGTGCGTGGCCAGGTAGAGGGCACGCGGCTGCCAGGGGGCACCGGCATCCGGGTAGAGCTGCCCAAGCCCTGCCGCTTGGGCAGCGAGCACGGTCACCCGATGGGTGTGGACGTGGTCCGGGTGACCGGGCAGCCCGCCGTAGGCGTCATGGGTGACCATGATGTCCGGGCGGACTTCGCGGATGTGCGTCACCAACCGCCGCACCGCCTCGTCGAGCGGCGCCTCGCAGAGCCGCACACAGCCCGGGGCCGAGTGCGGTACCCGCGCATCGGCGTAGCCGAGCATCCGCGGTTCGCCGGCCCCGAGGATCCGCAGGGCCTCGGCCAACTCCGCGGCCCGCGGGGTGTCCGCGGCCCAGGTCGCCGTGACAACCGCGGTGCGCGCGCCCGCGGCTGCGTGACGGGCGAGCACCCCGCCGGCCGACAGTGACTCGTCGTCCGGGTGCGCGAAAACCGCGAGCAGGCTCGGCACGGGCATGGACAGACCGCCTTCCGGCGCGAAGGAAGCCCGATCGTACGTCCCCCGGGGGGCGCGCTGTTGACCTCCGGCCTGCCGGAACGCGGGCGACTCCCGAGTCGCGGCGTGTGCGGCCCGGTTGAGGTCCGGTCGCGAGAACCGCGGGGCGGCGTCGAACCTTTCGGTGTCAGTCGGCGACCGGCACGGACGGAGCACCCGGTGGCATGTTGAACGGCGTGACCACCTGGATGGCCGAGGGCAGCGACGGTCCGTCGTCGGGGAGTGCCTTGTGGGCGCGCATGATGATCTGGCAGGCGCGGCGCATGTCCTGGCGCAGGTCATGGTGGAGGACCGCGGACAGGCGACGCTCGCGCAGCAGGCGGGTGTTGTCGTGGTCGAGGTCGTGGGCGATGAACGCCTCGCACTCCCGCCCGAGCACGTCGAAGGCGTCGAGGGTGGCGAGGTTGCCCCCGCCCGCGGAGTAGACGGCGATGATGTCCTCGTCCCGCTTCAGTGCCTCCAGGACGAGATCGTGCTGGGTGGCGTCCAGGCCGTCGCTGTCGGTGACCTCCACCAGGGATCGTCTGGGGTGGGCGAGGCGCATCGCGCTGCGGAAGCCCATCTCGCGTTCCTCCTCGCCCCGGAAGGAGCCCCGGCTGATGGTGGTGAGCACGTTGCCGGGCCGCTTGCCCAGCCACTGTCCGAGGAGGTAGGCGGCAGTGGCCCCGGCCGCGCGGTTGTCGATGCCGACGTACGCCAGGCGTGCGCTGTGGGGCAGATCGGTCACCAGGGTGACGACGGGGATGCCGGCCGCGACCAGCCGACCGACCGCGACCGCGATCTCCGGCTCGTCGGGGGCCTTGAGGACCACGCCCTGCGTACCACGCTTCGCGATCTTGTCCAGGGTGCCGATCAGTTCGGCGGGAGAGCAGGTCTCGCGGAAATGGAAGCGCGAACGTACGAGAGCGGGATGCAGAGAGGGCAGTTCGGCTTCGAGTGCGTCCCGTACCGCGGTGGAGAACCGCTCCGGAGTCTGCATCACGATGTCGATCATGAAGGTGCGGCCACCGAGCCGGACCTGGCTCTGCTGGCGGTCCAGGTCCTTGATGGCTTCGTGCACCTCTCTGACGGTGCTCTCCGTCACGTTGCCCCGCTCGTTGAGGACGCGGTCGACCGTGGCCGTACTCAGTCCGGCCTGCCGGGCGATTTCCCTGATCGGGTAGCGGTGTCGCATGACTGATCCCAAGAGCCGATGATGCACTTTTGATGTACCGACAAGCATTGAATGATGGATTGAGGTTCTCAAGACTGGCAGAAACGCACGGACTGCGAAAGGACCCGGATGTCTCCCACAGCCGCAGGAGCACGGACTTGGCTGACCGAGGCGGACTGCGATCTCGACGCGTTCCGCTCGCTCGTGGAGCAGCGCACCGACCCCGCCGACCACCTTTCGGCCGAGCGGGTCGAACAGAACGTCCCGCTCTACGACAGCGATCGGCTCCGCTCTCTGGCGATCTCCCCGGAGGGCCGTCGGAACGTGCAGGACGAGTTGGTCCGGGCTCTGTCGGACGGGCCCGGCATCGTGGTCCTCAAGGGCGCTTTCCCGGACGCGGCCGTGGTGGACGCGGCGTCCGAGGCCTTCCGCGCGCTGATCGAGGAGGAGCGCGCGAGCGGCACGGCCCGCGGTGACCACTTCGCCGCGCCCGGCGCGAACGACCGCGTCTGGAACGCCCTGGACAAGGTGGCCGTACGGGCGCCCGAGGTGTTCGCCGACTACTACGCCAACGACATCCTGGAGCTGATCGCCGAGGCCTGGCTCGGCCCCGCCTACCAGGTCACCTCGCAGGTCAACGTGGTCAACCCCGGCGGCGCGGCACAGAACGTCCACCGCGACTACCACCTCGGCTTCCTCTCCCAGGAGCGCGCCGCGGCCTACCCTGCGCACGTCCACCGGCTCTCGCCGGTGCTGACCCTGCAGGGCGCTGTGGCCCACTGCGACATGCCCGTCGAGTCCGGCCCGACCCTCTACCTGCCGCACTCGCAGAAATTCGAGCCCGGCTATCTCGCCTGGCGACTCCCGCGGTTCGTCCGGTACTTCGACGCCCACCACGTCCAACTCCCCCTGGAGAAGGGCGACGCGGTCTTCTTCAACCCGGCGCTCTTCCACGCCGCCGGGCACAACCGTTCGGCCGACATCAGGCGCATGGCCAATCTGTTGCAGATCTCCTCCGCCTTCGGCCGCGCCATGGAGTCGGTGGACCGCGAGGCGATGGCGAACGCGCTGTTCCCGGTGCTGCTGCGCCGTAAGTCCGAGGGCGTCTCGGAGGACTGGCTGCGCCGCGTGATCGCGGCCACCGCCGAGGGCTACCCCTTCCCCACCAACCTCGACCTCGACCCGCCGGTGGACGGTCTCGCCCCGCCCTCCCAGGCGGACACCGTCCGGCTGGCCGTCGCCGAGGAGTGGGACCCCGAGCGGCTGCGCCAGGAACTGCAGGCGGGCGCCAAGCGCCGCCAGAGCTGAGAGCGACACGGCACTGATGCGACTTCTCGAGGACAAGGTCGTCCTCGGGAACGGCGGCAGCCAGAGCGTCGGCGCGGGCATCGTGCGGGCCGCCGCAGGGGAAGGCGCGACCGCCGGCATCGGCTCCCACCACACCCACGGCGGGCCGCCCCGCCCGGCGCCGTACTCCGCGGCCAAGGCCGCTCTCGCCGGCCGGACGCGCGAACGCCGCCCACCGCTGGGACCAGATCGTCTTCGGCGGCCAGGACCGAGCCGCCCTCGGGCAGAAGGAGCACGCATCTCATGCGCATAGGAATCATGGGGCTGGGCCGCATCGGCTCCTTCCATGCGGAGACCCTCGCCGGGCTGGACGGGGTGGACTCCCTGGTGGTCACCGACCCGGTGGCCGCGGCCGTCGCCACGGCCACCGAACGCTTCGGGGCCATCGCCACCGACTCTCCCGAGGCCCTGCTCGCCGCCGGCGTCGACGGCGTCGTGATCGCCGCCGCGACCGACGCGCACCCCGACCTCATCCTCGCCGCCGTGAAGGCGGGCATCCCCGTCTTCTGCGAGAAGCCCGTGGCCCGCGGGGTCGAGGAGAGCCTGGAGGTGCTGCGCGCGGTGGAGGGCAGCGAGGTCGAGGTGCACATCGGCTACAACAGACGCTTCGACGCGGGCTGCGCGGCCGCGCGCCGGGCCGTGCTGAGCGGTGAGCTCGGCGACCTGCACACCGTACGGTCCACCACCTTCGACCCCGCCCCGCCGCCACCCGCCTACGTGGCGGTCTCCGGCGGCATCTTCCGCGACTGCGGCGTGCACGACTTCGACATCGTGCGCTGGGTGACCGGCCGCGAGGTGGTCGAGGTCTACGCGACCGGCGGCAACCGCGGCGCGGAGTACATCCGTGAGGCGGGCGACGTCGACACGGCGTCCGCCCTGCTCACCCTGGATGACGGCACCCTCGCCGTCATCTCCAACTCCCGCCACAACGCCCGCGGTCACGACGTGCGCCTGGAGCTGCACGGCATGAAGGACAGCATCGCGGTGGGCCTGGAGGACAGGCTGCCGCTGCGCTCCGTCGAACCGGGCACCACCTTCCCGGCCGGAACGCCGCACACCTTCTTCATGGACCGGTTCGCCGACGCCTACCGCGCCGAACTCACCGCGTTCACCGAAGTCGTCGCCGGCATCCGTACCTCCCCCTGCACGGTCGCGGACGCCGTCGAGGCGAGCTTGATCGCCGAGGCGTGCACCCTGTCCCTGCGTGAACACCGGCCCGTACGACTCGACGAGGTGGGCAAGTGATGACGGACGAACCCCTGCGGATCGGAGTCCTGGGCGCGGCCCGGATCGCCGAGCTGTCGATCGTGGGACCGGCCCGGGCGACCGGCCACCGCCTGGTCGCGGTGGCCGCCCGCGACCGCGACCGGGCCGAGGCCTTCGCCGCCAGGCACGGCGTGGAGCGGGTGGCGGACTCCTACGCCTCGCTCGTCACCGACCCGGAGATCGAGGTCGTCTACAACCCGTTGGCCAACAGTCTGCACGGGCCGTGGAACCTGGCCGCCCTCCAGGCCGGCAAGCACGTCCTCACCGAGAAGCCGTCCGCGAGCAACACGGCGGAGGCGGCCGAGGTCCACGAGGCCGTCGCCAAGGCGGGCACGGTGTTCATGGAGGGCTTCCACTACCTGTTCCACCCGGTCACCCGGCGCCTGCACGAGCTGCTGGACAGCGGGGAGTTGGGCGACCTCCGGCACGTCGAGACGACGGTCGCCATGCCCGCACCACCGGACGACGACGTACGGTGGCAACTCCCGTTGGCGGGTGGCGCGTTGATGGACCTCGGGTGCTACAGCCTGCACGCCCAGCGCATGCTCGCGCCGTGGGCAGGTGGGGCGCCCCGGCTGGTCGCCGCGCGCGGCGGTGAGAAGGCTCAGGCGGCGGGAGTCGACGAGTGGCTGGACGTCGATCTGGAGTTCCCGGGCGGCGCCACGGGCAGCGCCCGCTGCCACATGGCCCACCACACATGGCAGATGAGCTGCCGCGTCGTGGGCTCGCGCGGCGAAGCCACGGCGGTGAACTTCGTACAGCCGCATCTGGACGACCGGGTCGTCGTCCGTACGGCCGCCGGTGAGCGCACCGAGGAACTCGGCCGCCGGTCCTCGTACACCTACCAACTCGAGGCCTTCGCCGCCCACCTGCGGCGCGGGACGCCGCTGACACTCGACGCCGACGACGCGCTGACCACGATGCGGCTCATCGACGACTCCTACCGGGCGGCCGGGTTCCCGGTACGGCCACGTACGGTCCTGCCGGCCACGGCATGACGAAGAGCGAACGGGAGAGGGCGGTACCGGTCCGGCACCGCCCTCTCCCGTTCCGGGCCCGTCGTTCGCCGGCGGCCTACCATGCCGCCGATTCTGTGGTGCCTCGCGCGCCGATGCGCTCAGTTCACGGCGAGGACGGCGGAGTCGTTGCGGCTGTTCGGATCGAAAGCGGGCCGGTGGAAGTCGGCCGGGTCCAGGCCCCAGACCAGTTGGACGCCGCCCTTGGCGTGCGTGACCACGTCGTCGACCCGGACGGTCAAGGAGAAGTCGGTGACTTGCCCCTTGGGCACGATGATGCCCCCGGCAGGGTCCAGACGTACGGTCCCTTCGCCTCGGCGGTCGGGTTGTTCTCCTGCCACGGGGCGCAGTTGGCCGAATGACCGACGACGGTGGTGCCGGGCGGGAGCGTCACCCAGGCTGTGGGCACCCCGTGATGTATCGGGCGGCTCGCCGGTTCAGCGGACCACCGACGGAATTCGGTGACCTGCGGGTTTGTAACTTCCCGGAAGAGGGATCCCGCGTACTTGATGGCCGCTGTCCCGGCGGCTGGGAGGCCCCGGAAGGCGTAGGGGGCGCTGTCCCAGCGGTGGGTTCGTACAATCGCACGGTGACCAAGCAGACTACGGTGCGCATGGGGTGGAAGCAGGTCTTCGGGACTGTCCTCTGCGGTGTGATCGCCCTTTCCCTCTTCGGTGTCGCCGTCTACATGACCGTCTCGGCCGTCGGGCGCTTGGGGCTGGTCAGGCATCAGCTGACCATGCGGGTCACGGACTGCGAAGCGTCCGCGCCGGCCACGACATCCCGGGGCGGCGGTCATCCCGACCTCGATTGCAGGGGCTTCGTGGATCCGGCGCAGACCTCTGGCGGCGTGAAACGCTGGATCACGGCGACCGGTTTCTCCTCCGAGCCCGTCTTCGGCGCGCCCCTGGAAGTGGCCAAGGAGCCGTGGGGGTCTTGGGTGCCAGTGGATCAGGGCGGCTGGAACCGGCTGGGCCGCGCGCTCTCCCCGCTGATCCCGCTCGCCTTCGCGGGCTTGTTCGCCAAGGTGACCTTGACCGCTTACCGCGGCTGGAGGAACTCCAGGCGGTTGCCTGCGGGGGCCTCGGCGTAGAAGGGGCTGCGCGCCCGAAGCTGGCGCAGGGCCCATCGGGCAGGGGCGACGTCCAGCGACGTATTCCGCCACCTGGGGAGCCCCAATTCGTCGGTTGCCCTCAGCGGGCGGCAGGTGCGACGACGGCCTCAGGCCTCCTTCGGGGGTAGCTCGCGTTCACGCGGTGGATCGGCGAGCACGGCGCCGTGTCGTCCCCGGGCCCGCAGGGGTATTTCGGAGGTACCCCATCCTGCCCACCGAACTCACCGCGTAGCCTCAAGATGAGATCACCGAGTGGCCGTCGATACACCATTCGAGCGGACGCGACCCGAGGGCAGCATCGCCTGCCCGGCCCTCGCGCGCGGCCCCGCCGTCGCGCGTGAGAAGACAGAACGGGGCCCGATCCCCTCGCCCGCCGCCCGAGCTCCCGCCCCACCTCCCTTTCCCTTCCTCCTGGTGTTCGTGGCGGTCGTGGGTGGCGTAGAGGTGATGTCAGCAGGCCGACCACATGGGACTAGGCTTCTGAGCTGCGGTTTCATGGAGGCCGGCCGTGTGACCACGCAACCTCAAACGCAACGTCAGAACGCAGCCCTGTACGCAACATCGGGTGCAACAGGGGTTCCACTCCCCCCATCTTCCATTATTTATTGAAGTCCTGGGGGAGGCGACCCCCGGAACCGCAAGGATCCAACGAAGGGGAAAACGTGGAAATCAAGATCTCTGACGGCATTGTCCGGCGCGTACGCGGAGCGGACGCGCCAATGAATGGCCTTGCTACTGAACTTGATTGGGTGATGTCGGTGCCGTTCGGCTGACAGCTGGTTGTCTGCACCGGTAGCCCTGGGGTGTGAGGTACGCGCAGGGCGGCGGGCTGACCGACACAGAGAGAACCACGCGGGAGCGGTTACCGCTCCAGGCCGTGGAACGTTTCGAGGGCGGGCGGAAGAACGCGGAGATTGCCACTGCCCTGCGTGTCAGCGTGCGATCGGTGGAGCGGTGGCGCCGGGCCTGGCGCGAGCTTGGCGAGGCAGGAGTCCTATCGAAGGCGTCGCTGGGAAGACCTCGGCTCAGTGAAGTTCAGATCGCCAGGCTGGAGCGTGAGTTGGAGCGCGGTCCGCTGGCTCACGGCTGGGCGGACCAGCGGTGGACGCTGGCACGGATCAAGACGCTGATCGGCCGACTGTTCCATGTCTCCTAACACGGTCGAGGGCACCTGGCGGCTGCTGAAGCGGCGCCGCTGGAGCTGGCAGCAGCCCGCCCGGCGGGCGATCGAGCGCGATGACGACGCGGTCGAGGTGTGGAGGAAGGAGACCTGGCCGCGGGTAAGAGCACCGCGGCGGAGCGCGGGGCCTGGATCGTCTTCGAGGACGAGGCCGGGCAGTCGATGACTCCGCCGCGTGCCAGGACCTGGGGCCGGATCAGCCAGACCCCGGTCGTGAGGGTGAGGGGCCGGGGCTCCGGGCGGGTGTCGATGGCGGGCATGGCCTGCTACAAGCCGGGCGAGCGGTCCCGGCTGATCTACGCGATTCGCGAGTACCGGGGCCGCAGGGACGAGCCGAAGGGCTTCGGCTGGCGCGAGTTCCGCGACCTGATCGTCCGTGCCCGTATCCAACTCGGCGGCCCGATCGTGCTGGTCTGGGACAACGTCCGCCTGCACCTGACGGCTGGCATGCGGGAGTTCATCGCCGCGAACGCCGCGTGGCTCACCGTGTTCCAGCTGCCCACCTATGTCCCGGACCTCAACCCGCAGGATGGCGTGTGGTCGCTGGTCAAGCGCGACATCGGCAATCTCGCCGCGGCCGACCTCGGTCAGATCACCCGGGCCGTGAAGCGCAAGCTCAAGATGCTGCAGTACCGCCCCGAAGTGATCGACGGCTGCCTCGCGGGCACCGGTATGGCCCATTGATCGAAGCAGCGCGCAGTCAAGAACAATCTGAGCGGTAGGCGAAGGGCCTGTCGGAGCAGCTGGTGCATTCGAACAGGTAGATGCCGCCCATGTCGCCGAGCATGAGCCCAGGGGGGCATTGGATCTCGGTGCGTTGTTCGTATGGAAGGTCCCAGATGGTTCCCATGGCCGGGGTGTCCTCGATGGGCAGCCACGTGCGCCAACTCTCGCCATCGAACTCGTTGCTGCTGATCGTCAGGAGATGCTCCATGCGCACACGGCATGTCGGGCACGTCGGCCAGTTGGGCTCCTGCGTCCACGTCGGATACCCGCCGACCTTGACGCCGTCCGACACGGAGAGGTGGGACCAGTAAGACCAGCCGGTTTCCTCCTCCAGCTGTTCGAACCTGGCTTCGAGCGCGTCGGCGACCTCGTCCGGGAGGTCCCAGTTGGGGTAGTCGGTGACACGCTCAGGGTGCAGGACGCACGGGTCCGGAAGGTAGTCGTTGTCAGCGCCGGTCGGGCGGGGTCGGTTGGCCGGCTGCAGGTCGCTCAGGGAGCCGTCTCGCCAATAGATCTCGGGGCGGGGAACGTAACCGTCCTCGTGATCGAAGGGGCACCACAGCACCTGCAGCAGATCGGTGGCGCTGGGGAAGGCCAGGCCAGGCACGTCGGCCGCGAAGAGCTGGAGGACCGGGACGAGCGGGATCGGTCCCTGGGCGGGAGGGGAGAACGCCGTGCGCGGGTGGTCGTCCTCGCAGTGGGGCCAGGGCTCCGAGAGCGGCCAGAGCACCGGTCCGCCGAGCGAGCTTTCCCGCGCGCTCGGATCGCCGAGGCGCGGATGCAGGCGAACGGCCGTCTTCCGATAGCTGGCCACCTCAGGGAACAGCGTCTCGACATCGAGCGGACGTGGCGGGGTGGTGCGAGCCATCGGAGTGCTCCTCACAGACCAAAGCGTTGGCTTGGCCACGGCCGAGGCCGCGGTGGGCTGAGAGTAGCCGCACGGTCCGTCGGATCCAGCAGCAGGCCCCGTTCTCGGTCACGGGGCAGCGCGCGGTCGGCCCTGACAACACCCGACATCACGAGTTCAAGTTCAGTAGCGTGCTTCGGCTCAGCCATCACTCGATCAGTGGCCACTCTGAAAAGCTCAATGACCCGCCAAGAGGTCTTGATGATGTGGCGGCACCGCTTCCTCGTTGGCGGCACTCAACGCTGGTCCACCTCCGCGAGGCCGACGCGAGCCTGAGCGCCCTCGCTGGATCGCACACGGCCCGTCTCACGAGATAGGCCGAGGTCTGGAGAGGGACGGATGGCGCTGCCAGGTCCTCGCTGGAGCGGGCCGGTTGCGGAGCTGGCACGGTACCGACTTGACCACCCCGTTCGCGGAAAGCGCCGAGGCTTCGCGCACGGGACTGTCCGCGGTCAACGACCTCGGGTGGCTCCGCGCCGCTTTTGTGCGAGCCGGGGCGAGGGCGGGGAGAAGGTGTCTTCCTCCTCGTCCAGCGGCGGCAGGTCGACGGTGTAGCGCGGCTGGAGAAAGAGATCGCTGTGCTGCGGCGCAGCTCGCGAGCCCGCCGTGTCCTGTGCGGGCAGGGCAGGATCGAGATGAGGGGAGGCAGAAGTCATGCAGAACCATCCGGGGTTGAGGGCCGCTCGAATCCAAGGCGGAGTTTCGACCAGTGAGGATAAGTATTCGTCTACTCCGCGTGCGCCTGCCCATTAGATCCTATTGGCGGCGGCGCGTGGTGAGCGCGCAGTGCGAGGAGCGATGCAGTGGGATCGGATTGTCCGCGCCGATCCGGACGCACCCAGTCGCCGGAGTGAGCGCCGGCGCATGGGCCGCTGGGCTGCGCGGGTCTGCCATCTTCCCGGTTGTGTCGATCACCGCATGATGCGGGCCACGGTCAAGGCAATGCCTCCGGCGCGGGATCGGCCAGCACCGGGATGGAGGGGGGCGCCGTTTCCGCCCTCGGGTCCGTAGTGGCGTGCGCGGGGTGCTCCCATCCCGTCCGCCGTCGACCCAGGCAGAGCCGAGCAGTCGCAGCCCAGGGCGTCAAGGTCGTTCGTACAGTGGCGCGCTCCACCTTGACGCCCTGAACCACGCCCGCTCCACGGTGTGTGGGTCGACGGCGGACGGGCTTGGGTGGCTGGGGGCGAGGGGGATCATCGCGTATGAGGCTGGGGGAGGACATGACGAACACCAAGGAAGATCGATGGTGGTTGCAGGGTCTCGGGCTTACGGCTGGAGCGGTCTGGGCCGGCGCCCGCGCGTTGGGTGGTGGCCGGCCGCCACTGCTGCGGTTGGGCCTGGCCATAGGGGCGATCTGTTTCCTGGCTGGACTTGCGGGACTCATCGTCGACGGAATTCGAGCAACCAGCCGAGGCCGCAGGTGTCCGTCTGGATCAGGACTCCGGGCAAGTTGCATCCCGGGAGGCGCACCACGTCGTTGCCACCATCGGTGAACAGCTCAGCCTCTACTCGTTCCATCGGAGCCCCCGTCTCAGTTTCCGTCTCATTCAGCGCCGTTCACGAGGGTTCAGGGCGGGACCGGAGCCAGCACCGGCTGTGCCGCTGACCCGGCGCGAACGCAGGTGAACAGCGTCGTACACAGCCCTCCGCGGCAACAACAGACTTGGAAAGCGTGCACACCGGAGTCAAGAGCCCTTGATCGTGCGGTGTCAGCGGATCAGGATGCAGACGTGACCTTCATGGTGGTTCGCGGAAGCGCCGAGCGCGGGCCGTACCGCTGTCCCTGCTGCGGCTTCATCACCCTGGCCGAGCGTGGAGTCTTCGAGATCTGCACCGTCTGCCGCTGGGAGGACGACGGCCAGGACGAGCACGACGCCAGCGAGGTGCACGGCGGCCCCAATCGCGGCCTCAGCCTGCGCCAAGCTCGTCGGAACTTCCACGTGTTCGGCGCGTGCGACGAGCGCAGTGCCCAGTTCGCTCGCGCTCCGCTGCCAGAAGAGCACCCTGACAGCGGCACACCCTACGGAATCGGCACCCTCTACTCGGGGTCCTGAACTCCCCGAGCTTGAGCCGCACCACACGCGCACCAGATCGAGCGGGGAACAGCGGGGAACTGGGAACATCCCCGCGGGCGCGGGGAGCAGGTTCTGTGGCCGGACCACACCATGACTGGCGCGGGAACATCCCCGCGGGCGCGGGGAGCAGACTGTTTGACCTGGGTGTTTACCTCTGAGGCGACGGATTCCAGAGCACTTCCTCCGAACCCGACAATCAACCCAAACTCATCTCAATGCCCTTCAGGCTCTTACGAATGATCACCTGTGCGGGCTAACGGACTGGCGCTCTAGTCCCGGCTGCTTCGACGCTTGGCTGAGTCATTGAGCTGAGCCTAGACTCCGCACCGTGCCCGCCCTCCAGGACAATCTCAAGCGCGCCTTCTGGTCCATAGACCGGATGCTGGGCGGACAGCAGCCACCGACTCGATCCCAGCGCTTCTCCGCTCGCCATCCAATCGGCATCGGTGTATGCACCGGGGTACCGATCGCGATCCTCGGCGCGGCGGTCACACTCGGGGATCATGGATCGTGGGGTGAAGTGTTGATCGCGGGAGGCTTCGGCGCAGCTATAGGGACTGTCTTCGGGATGACGGCCTTGGGAGAGCGCTACAGGCAGCGCCGTCTCCAACGTCTGGGCCTCTGGAGCGCTCCCCGCCATCGATCGTCAGGCGGCGGCTAGACGACTGCCTCCGGAGGCGTTGCAGTACAGCAGCGAAGTACAGCAACCGTGGCGACCGCAGGCGAACATCCCGAACCCCTGCAACCCCCGTGATCAGGTCCGGAGACCTCAGCGACCCATCGTGCCCGTAGTTCGCATCGAGGAGCTGTGGCACGGTCCCCGGGTCGTGCCACTCTCGTGCCAGAACGCACAGGGACTCACGGGGAACCGGGGTTCGCCAGGGAGGTACCGCCAGCCTCTACCCAAGGCAGGGAATCCGCAGGTCACGCCTGCAATCGCCCAACCTCGCTCCTAAAGCGGGTGCCGCAGGTTCGAATCCTGCCGGGGGCACCCAGCAAAAAGGCCCCGGCCCGATCCCAGTCCGGGGCCTCTGACATCTACCTACCAGCGCGGACGACACCGTATCGAGGCGGACCTCAGCCACCAGATGAGGCCGGGCCCCCAACTCTGTTCTCTGCCGAGCCTACTCAGAAGCGGGCCCCGGAGTGCGTGAGGTTGGCGACACATACTCCAATATTCCCCAGAGGCTTTCAAACCATTCAGAGTAGTGCTCGAAAATCTTACGAATACTTTTCGATCTCGAGCGACGCCCCCAGCCCAATAGATACAAGCCACCGCCGGCGGGGCGAAACGCATAAGGATCCAACATCCGCAACTGCCCTCCACCATGGAAGACTTCCACGTCATCGATGCCATATAGGCCAAGTAGTGCAATTTCATCGTTGATTACAAAGAGTTTGAACGCCGGACCCACTGGAGATTCGCGTATCTCGCACTGTATCCTCAGCTGCGGGTTCGTTTGCTGTGCGCGGTCAATCAACTGCCGCAGCCATCGCGCATTCCCCTCTTTTATCCCCTTCACCCTCTCTCGCACGACCGGAGAATCCTCAAAGCGCTGGGACTGTGCCGGTGAGCCATTCGTGTTTGTTCCCGGGACCAAACGACTCGGAAGATTCATTGGCGCATCCAAATGAGCCACTGCCACCCTGATCCTAAGAACTCGGTTCTTGGCCCTATTTTCTCCGAGGCCCGTCAAGGCTGGCCGTAGGGCCATTAGAAGCGTTTCCATGGTGAAGCCTGAGAAATCGATTCGCACTTCTTTCGACTCGAAGGCATGCTGTATATAGTCTCGCAATTCCTCCACTTCAGATAGGAGATATACTCCGTCATCGTCAAGGGTAGCTCCCGGGTCACTCACGGCATCAAAAATTATGAGGGCAACAAGCGCAACGAAAGAACCCCCAAGGAAATTACTTCGTTTCAGGAAATCTCCCAAAGGGTCTACCACCTCTGCTGCAACTCCCAAAGCAGCCGCGACAGCGAGGGAAGATTTCACGAGGACTGGCTTGACCCTGGTGAGAACACGCCTGAATTCTACGAGCAGTGTTCGATCTCTACCTGAACCTGGCCTGGGCGCAGACATCATCATGGCCCCCGCTATTTCAGCTGATGATTGGCTCCCGTGCGCGCCTTGCCCCGGCAGTTTCGCAGTATTGGGCACCCCCCGCTAGAGGGCATCGCCCCGACGCCCAGTCGGCGGTGAGTAGGGAGCGCAGGTGTGAGGCACCGAGCGCCGCCCGTGCGCTGAGCGCTGTGGTACCGCAGCGAAGTACAGCAACCACCACGACCCCAGCCGACCGCCGATGGCCCCCAACGGCCATCTGGCCAGCCCACGAGATCTCAATGACCACCCAGCCGAGAGTTCGGGACCAAGAGGTCGCATGCCACAACCGTGCCAGACGGGGCGGTCAACCACGGTCAACAGCGGTTCGCCTCAGCTGAGATGTGTCGGTGACCTGCGGACCCTCCAAAGCCGAAGTGACCTGCGCGCCAGGGCCGTCCCTCACACCCGCCCTTACAAGGCGGATGTCGGCGGTTCGAAACCGTCCGCGCCCACCAGGCAAAAGACCCGCAGCCGATCATGGCTGGGGGTCTTTGACATCCGGATCTGACATCAGCGCCGGGACTACTCGCGCTGTAGGCGCCTCGTGAGCAGCCGGTCCATGTGGCTGACCGCCTCGCGCTGCGTGTCCTGGACCACGTGGGTGTAGACGTTCATCGTGACGGCGATCTGGCTGTGCCCGAGGATCTCCATGACGACGCGTGGCGCCACCCCGGCCGCGGTGAGCAGGGTCGCGCAGCCGTGCCGAGCGTCATGCAGTCGGATGACCCGTAGGTCCGCGTTCTTGGCGACCCGAGTGAAGGAGCGGTAGACGTTACGCGGCTCGATGGGCCGTCCCGTTCGCGTGGTGAAGACGTGGCCACTCTCTTCCCAGCGATCACCCGCACGCTCCCGCATCGCCGTTTGCCGCATGCGCTGATACCTCAGAGGCGCCACGCAGATGGCTGGCAGCGGCAGCACCTGCCTACGACGTCGGCCCTTGGGATCGTCCTCGTATGCCTCCCCTCCGACCCGTTGCCGCTGCTTGCGGATCCTGATCTCGCGCTTGTCGAGGTCGACGTCCTGCCACCGGAGTCCGATGACCTCCCCACGACGGAGGCCGAGCGCGATGGAGAGCACGAACGCCGGGTAGAGCGGATCAGTCCGAGCCGCGGTGAGGAAGGCGAGCGTCTCGTCCAGGCTCCAGGGATCGAGGCTGCGGGACTCGACCCGAGGCGCGTCGACGAGGGTGACGACGTTCCTGGCGATCAGCTCCTCGCGGCAGGCGGCCGACAGAGCCGTACGCAGGACCTTGTGGGTCTCCTTCGCCGTAGCCGACGTGGTCTGCTGCTCCAGCTTGGCAAGGAAGCGCCGGACATCGACCACGCTCAACTCCACCAGCACGGCCCCGGCCCTCCCGCACGCGCCGAATCAGACGCACACAGCCAAGCCGAGGCAAGCGGTGTCAAGCATCAGGTGAAGCCACAACGTCAACCATCAACCGAGACAAGACACTGCTGATCGCCAAGGGCGCGGTAGAACTTTCCCTACTTCATCAAGTGCCCGCGCAAGCGCGGGCGCGCGCCGCCTCTGCGGCGCGGCCTGCCTCCTGTCTTCGCCCCGGCTGGCCGCGCCCGGCGGCGCGCTAGCGGCAGCGGGCACGACGTAGGGAGAAACCCTCTGTGGCTGGGGCGGTCGGCTCCACGGCTTTAGGCAGCCACTTTGGGGCGAGCCTCTAAGATCATGGCCCCAACGTCGTGCTTTAACGGGCAGGTCCACAGACTGCCCGACTCGCCGGAAGCTTACGGGGCCATGATCACTCGCCCCAAAGCAGCTCCAGCCCAAAGCCGCTCTGCCGACCTATCGTAACCGTTTTGCACTCAACTTCTATTCTTGACCATTGGACGAGACGATACTTTCCAGGACTTCCTGTTCAACCAGAGCGACTCCGCCGCCTGCAATTCTCCCCCTAGCAGACTTGAGCCGATTGACCGTGTCTCTGATTTTCCTCCGAAGAACACGTCCAGGTAGATTGCCGTGTTCCTCTCGCACCTGCTCCACCACTTGCATTATGTGGGGAGACACGCCTTCCAGAAATGAGACGTCCAGCATAACCGGTAGCTCGCTGCGCATATCCTTGGAGATCTGAGCCCGTGCAGGGCCGATCTCCAAGTATCGCAACAAGAAGTCCGGGCTCATTACGGGCGACAGCGGTGGATCGCCAGAAAGTCTCCCCCTCAACAGTTCATTGACTTTGAAGGCCGTACCATCAAGAGTGAGCCACCACGAATTGAATCCCAGTGGGCTCTTATTCTCTTTCTTCCTTCTTTGCACGATGCCTAGATAGCATTCGACATCGTGATTTACGAGAATCTGGATTGTCGCAGGAGCGAACTTGTTCAATCTTCGCTCCCGAGCTTCATACCAGATCTCTTGAACGGCACCGCGGAGCTCAATATCGGCCGTAGCAGCCTCATCATTTAGCTCCTGGACTCGAATCCCGTGAACCTCGCTCAAGTAATCGGCTACGTCTTCCAACGGCTGTTCACCGCCGCGAAAGTTCTCTAGCCAGCTACCTAGCGCTGCCGTTTCCCTACCACCCGCGGCGTGAGCTGCAGCCAGGAAAGGAACGTCTCCGTCCCAGCGCTTACCCTGCCCTGCGACACGCGCATACGCCAGCGATCGGCGCATATGCGAAGCGACCTCCTCCACAATTCCACTGGTCACACGCAGGGAAATACCACAGTCACGTGCGGCCTCCAGCAGGCGCGTGAATGCCCTATTCTCGTCGTCGGCCAATTCTTCTGCCAACACTGGAAGAATTAGGTTGGCGTCAAGCCAGATTACCCCTCCGCTGAACAGCTTTATCACAGTCTTCTGCACATCAGGGGTGGCCTGCAAGAGAGAGAAGAGAGTATAGGACTCAAGTCGGCCCCGCATGTAATCGCGAGTCACGCCGAAGGAGTTATTTACTATCGAAGAGATCACATAGGAAACTATTTGCCTAGCCTTCTTCGACGGCGATTTTTCTGTGTCACGCATCGCGCGATCGATAAGCGGCTCAAGACTCTCAGATTGATAGTCAGAAATCCTTGAAGCAACGAGCGCATCTGCGAATGATTTTCCTCGCTCGAGGAGGATCCTATCCAAAGCCGCTTCCACGAGACCGCAGGCCGCAACCGTTTCGGCAGTCGACAGAGTTTCATTCTCCGCAGTCGCCATTTCGACCACTCGATCCTGAACCTCATCCCTGAATTTCTGTTGAATCAAGGTGTAAGAGGTCATTCGGTCCTTGAGGAGCAAAGATGCGTCATGAGAAAGGCAGAATTCGTCAGACCGTGACCAGTGTCGGACGGCCCCCTTCGTCAAACGCCTGAGGGCGCCGTCGACAAGATCGCCGTACTCGCGCCCGCGAGGCAGCATATTGGAGACGCGTTCGTGAACAACTTCCCGCGTGACCCGGTTGTCCGAGTCAGTATCTCGCAATGCTGCTCTAACCAGGGATTCAAAACCAACCTTCGTGAGACCCTTGTGCCGGTCTTCGTCGCCGAAAGTAAGCTCCAGAAACAGAGCCGCTTCCTGCTCTTCAGCGGAGGAAAGCGATGGCAAAGTGGAACTCACGCCGAGCGCTGAAGCGGCTAGCGGGTCCACCTTTATCCTAGCTAGCGATTCGGCAGCCTCTTCGGTCTGCGGGTGCATGTTCACCCGGTCCAGGAACCACGCCCTATCCCAGACATCCAGAGATAGTTTGTACTCTTTCCTCAATCTTCTTTTTACTTCGTCAACCTTTGTCCCGACCTCTTGGTTGGTCACGTAGACCAATTCCCTCGCGTCAGGCGCAGTTTTCTTCAGCCTTTCCGCCGTCCTGAGGATCTTTCCAGCAAAATCTACAGTCACTGAGTACTGAAAAATGACCGTATCGTCATCCACTGGAGAAAAGAGACGCGCGTCCCTGCCTCCGTCTCCCCCAACTGAAGCGACGGTGCGGAGTTCACCGAATTCCAGAACGGCGAAAGCTGAAGCGAGTTGTTCGAACAGTGCGCCGTCGTGAGCACTCAGTTGCTTAAGGGCAAGCTCGAAGCGGTCGCGGTGCATTGGCCCCCTCCAGAGGTCGTGTGGCCGTCGCGTCAGCCCACCATTCCTGTGCATAGAGTAGTGGCACCACTACGGTCCTCTACGTCAAAACGTCCTCCCGGGCCGCCCTGCCCCGCGAGTCGGCGAGTTTTTAACTGCGTGACAACGTCCGCGCACGACAGCGAAACAAGGGCGGACGCCTGTCGACCATCGCAGCAGGTGAGAGAGGCACCAGCCCCAGGTCGACCGCCCACCCAAGTTGCTTCGGGACGAAGAGGTCACGTGCCACAGGCGTGCCACGTCAGACGGTCAGTCACGGTCAACGACGGGCTGCCCCGGATTCGATGTGCCGAGGACCTGGGTAGCCCCCGTTGCCCGGTTGACCTGCCCGCTTTCGGGATCGACCACGTCCGCCCTTACAAGGCAGCGGTCGCGGGTCTCCGGCGTGGCCATGATCTGTTCATGGACGAGTACGCGTGGCCTGCGGGCCCCAAAGTGCCGGCGGCAGATGCGGTTCTGCGGAGTTGGGCGGCAACTGTCGCAGCTCTGCCTGTCGGGACCCGAGTCGCTGGCGAGGTCATCGGGCGTCAGCGCTTCGGGGTCTTCATCGTCCTCGACGGTGTCCCGAACACCGTGGCGCTAGCCGAGGTCACGGCGATGCCGCACGGAATGGAGCTGCCTGCCCTCGGGGCCTGCGTCGAGGGTGAGGTCCTCTGGCATGCCGATCACAACCACCAGGTGAAGGTCAGGTTCGACGACTGGAAGACGGCTGCCGAGTGATCGTCTCTGGGCCGTCCCTGGGCCGTGCGAAGGCGCTCGGCAGTGACCGGCGACGACAACCAGTGACAGGTCGTCCGGCGCGGTTGGCGAACGGCCAGGTCACGGGCCCCTGACCGAACGGGTTTCCCCCCAGGGGTAGCCGTTAGGCAAGATGGGGTGTTTCTCTCCGTCAGGGTGGATCAGGGTGCTTATTGTCGAGAAGGTCCACGAGGGTAACCACCTTCAGTAGGGTCCCCACATGGAGCAGCATCGCGAACTCATCAATGGCCAGTGGATCCGTACCCAACGGATCATCTACGGCACTGATGCCGACCTCGCTACGGCCGGCATCAGGACACTCGCGACGTGACCTCTATGGACTGGTACCGCATCCCGGACGCGGACCATGCGCCCTCTTGCGGCGTGAAGGGCTGCACTGAACTACCTGACTACCGGGTGACCAAGAGCGTGGGGCAGTTCAAGCGGCCCAAGGAGTACTTCGGTTGCCCAGAGCATCTCGACACCTGCCGCGCGGCCATGGCCTACGGCCACAGTGGCGATCCCGCCTAGCGAACCGAGGCGTGTGTCTAACTGCGGGCGCGATATCACTCGCGGCCAGGGCTGGACGCCGCAAAGCGCACCATACTGGGCGCAACTGTAACTGGCTCTAACAAAAGCTGTTGATCATGTGACCGTTGGCTTGTCTGTTCATTGGTCTGGTTGTGGGAAGCGTCAGTCGCGGCCTTGGATCGTTTCCGATGAACTGTGGTCGCTCATCGAGCCGTTGCTGCCCAAGCCTGCGCCGAAGCTGGTCGAGGGCAGACCTCGAGTGCCTGACCGGCAGGCGCTGTGCGGGATCCTCTTCGTCCTGCACACGGGGATCCAGTGGGAGTACCTGCCCCAGGAGCTGGGCTTCGGTTCGGGTATGACCTGTTGGCGGCGCCTGGCGGCCTGGAACGAGGCCGGCGTCTGGGACCAGTTGCATGTGCTGCTGCTGGAGAAACTGCGGTCGAAGGACAAGCTGGACTGGTCCCGGGCGGTGATCGACTCCTCCCACGTCAGGGCTGCCCGGCGGGGCCCAAAAGCGGACCCAGCCCGGTCGACCGAGCACGTCCGGGCAGCAAGCACCACGTCATCACCGACGGCCAGGGCATCCCGCTCGCGGTGTCGCTGACCGGCGGAAACCGCAACGACGTCACCCAACTTCTGCCCCTGCTCGACAAGATCCCGGCCATCGCGGGCCGGGTCGGCAGACCTCGCCGACGCCCCGATGCGCTGCTGGCCGACCGCGGCTACGACCACGACAAATACCGCCGCCTTCTCTGGGCCCGCGGGATCCGCCCCGTGATCGCGAAGCGAGGCGAGCCTCACGGCACCGGCCTGGGCATCTTCCGCTACGTCGTCGAGCGCACGATCGCCTGGCTCCACGGCTTCCGACGCCTTCGCGTCCGCTGGGAACGACGCGACGACATCCACGAGGCCTTCCTCGGACTCGCCGTCTGTCTGATCACCCACCGCCATGTCCAACGCCTTTGTTAGGACCTCTAAGCCAAAGAGGCCGTTCTCCGAGAGGAGGACGGCCTCTTCGTATCGCCTACGGTTGGCGACCCCTCAACAGATCGTCGAGCACCGCAACTGGCGATCGCGGATGCAGTGCGAGTCTCGCGTCGGGCAAGGACCGCCTGCGGCGGCTGCGCTTGCGACAGGACCGTAAGCGCCAGGCTATTGACCCGGTGCCAGTCACCGGAGTGATACCAGCGGCAAGTCCGTCCGTCGTGCCGTGGGACAGCCCGGTACATCCAGCGCCGCCACCAAGCCGTGCCGCCGCGCATGCATCCCTCACGGAACGGGCTGGGCTGTGCCAGGCGCCACAGCGCCATCGCCTCGAACCGCAACTCCGGTTCCGGCCCCGGCTCGGGCGGCATGTATCCCTCACCGCGGTCTTCGGCGACCGGGCCGCCGACCAGGTGCGCGACCTGCTCCGTGGTGAGCGGGTGCCAGCGCGGGTCGCGCTGATGGCGCTCTTTGGAAACGGCCACCCCCTACTCAGGGGTGACCCCACACCTGCTCAGTGGATCTCCCCAGGCATCTAGCGCCTGACCTACGGACGAGCGCCACAAAAGGTGGCCCCCAATAGCCAGCCGGGTCCTGGGGCGGGTCGGACCAACTCAGGCGCGGACGCCTACCGAGGGCAGCCTGCGTACGCGTGATAGTTCGAGCCTGGGAAGGTTGGCCCTCTTCGCGGCGCGCGCCCCCTGACGGTGCGGCGGTACGCCCGGATGTCATGGTTGGCGGGAGGGGTCGGCAGGAGTCAGGTACAGGGCCAGTTCTGGCTGTCTGTCACCTCGCGCGCGATGCGACGCCACTGCCTTTCCCCGCCGGGCAGGGGCCAGGCCCAGGTCGGCTGTTCCGCGGTGTTCAGGTCGTGAAGGACGCGGACGAGTTGTGGGCCGGCGGTGGCAGCGCCGTCCGGGACGGCGGGGCCGTGGATGGCGCGGAGTCCGGCGAAGCGTGCCAGTTCGTCCTCGTAGAAGCCCACGGCTTCCTCGGTGCGCATGGCCAGGTCATCGCGCGGGACCGTGCGGTGCAGCTGCAGCAGCGGAGGCTCGACGGATTCGGCGACTGCCGCGGCGAACCGCGCGTGACCGTCCAGG
Source organism: Streptomyces sp. GbtcB7 (assembly GCF_019091445.1). NCBI lineage: Bacteria > Bacillati > Actinomycetota > Actinomycetes > Kitasatosporales > Streptomycetaceae > Streptomyces > Streptomyces sp. GbtcB7. The sequence continues at coordinate 67,562 of NZ_JAGXJM010000018.1, read as the reverse complement.
ATCAGATGGCAGTCCAGGCCACTGACCCACCACAACAGGACGGGTGGGAGCGTCCCTTCACGGGCTTGCTTGCGGTACGCCTTGACCCGGCTGTCGTCGGCATCGGGCATCGGCCGCAGCGGCAGGACCTCCCACGAATGAGCATGGAGGAACCAGTCGATGTAGCTGTTTGGATGGCCGTCGACGAGCATCGAGCTCCAGTATTCGGCGTGCGAGGCATCGGCGTGGCGCCAGCGCCGGAGCGGGCTCTCGCACGAGAGCAGCCACCGGCCCTCGTGCAACGGGCTGTCCGGCGAGTCGATGAGGTACTGCGCAAAGCGGTGGGCCCACCGTTCCGGGCTGCCCGCCAGGGCGCGGCCCGCATCGGCACGCAAGGGCGGGACGAAGGAGCGGTACCCGTCGGTGCGCCAGAAGTCCACGCCCTCGTGTTGCTCATCGACGACGGCGAGCAGCACAGGCTGCGACATCTGGGAGACCAGCAGTTGCGCACCGGCAGTGAACACGCACAGCCCCGGCTGGTGGCGGTCCTGTACGTCCAAGGACAGACCCACCCACGTGCCGTCGTCCCGCGTGACATCGCTGCGCTGCATGCCGAGAGCGTAGACGGCTGCTGCGGGGACCCCGATGGCATTTTGCCCGTCCGACATGACCCGCACACTCCACAAGCCGGTGGTCCTGGCCGAAGACAGGCGCGGTGCTCGTCGAAGCTCCTCACTCCGTTGAGCATCGGACCGGCTGAGGCGACGAGCGGCCCTGGTCGATTCCAGAGAGCCTCATCAAGGACAGCGCACGACGACATGAAAGCCGTTTTCCAGGGCATAGCGGCCCAGATCACCGACCAGATGCTCGATGAGCGCGTCGACGAGCGGGCCGGTGCGCATCGTCCACCGGATCCAGTCGAGCCGTATCCGCCACCGCGCTTCTCAGAGACAGCGCCCCCGACGGGCTTCCCGAGGCCTTGTCTGGTCTTCACATCAACCCCCGGTCTCAGCTGGCTAATACCGCTCTTCCCCGGGCCGCATGAGCCAGCTGATGGCACCGAGAACGAGGCACGATTCCTGGACCGCTCGCGGACGCGGTCGTGGACGTTCGAAGTACGCGTCAGCTGACCCGAAGACCGACCGCCAGCGTCAGTTCAAGGACCCGGTGTGGCGATGCGAGATCCGGAAACAGCTCCCGCAGCTGCGACATCCGGTACCGGACTGTCTGGGGATGGACGAACAACGCCGCCGCCACCTCGTCCCGCCTGCCCTGGTGCAGCAGCCACGCCCGCAACGTCTCCTCCAGCCGCCGTGCGGTCGCGACAGGCAAGGTCCGCAACGGTGCGAGGGCTCGGGCACGGAGGTCTGCGAACGCGTCCACGTCGGCGCTCAGCACCAGCTCGGGCAGGTGGTCCTCGGTGTCGCGGATATCAGGGGAGAGGGAGCGCGCGCGTAGGGCTCGTGCGTACGAGGCGGACGCACGGGTCCATGGCCGGGCCGGGCCGACCACGGCGGTGCGGTCGGTTAGCTGCCGCACGAGATGTGATCGGTCGGCATCGGGGACTAGCAGCACACCGGTGGCGTCCGGCAGATCGTCGAGGACGAGGGTGCTCGGGTCGAGAGTGCGGTAGGCAGGCCGGGCCTGGGCGGCGGGCAGCAGGACCGCGGTCAGTGAAACCGGAGGCTGCCACCCGGCCCGTTGAGCAGAGGCCAGCAGCACGTCCGGGCTCGCGCCGGCGAGGAGGTCGCGGGCCAGGTGTTCCAGGTGGCGCTCGTGGGCCCTGCCCCGGGCGGCCAGTTCGTCGGCGTGGCCCGCGGCGCTCGCGGCGGAGAGCTCGTCGATGTAGGCGAAGGTCAGCTCGGCGAACTTGGCGACCTCGGCGGCGGGCAGACCTGCGGGTACGGCACCCGCTGCCAGGCATCGCCAGGCCACGCGGGCGCCGACGCGGTAGGCGCTGAGTAGGGCGTCCATCGAACGGCCGTCGCGCACCTCGCCGCGGCCCAGCTCGTAGGCCGCGTCACCGGCGTCGCCGCCTGTGGCGTTCCCGCTCGCGAGGTCCAGGTAGTGCCCCAGGGCGGTGCGGACGGCTCGGCGGATGGTGCCGCCCATGCGGCCCGAAAGGGCGTTGGCGTAGGGAGGGACCTCGTCGATGATCGCCTGGACGACCTCGTCGGCGGTGGTCTTCAGCGCGGCCCGAAGTGCGGTGACCGTCGTCTCATCGAGGGCCAGTTCGCTGGCCCTCCGGATTGCATGGCTCACGTTTTTGTTCCCTGCGAACAATTCAGCCGACCAGATTTACGTCCTGCGGTCAGGACTTTACGCCTTGAGGCGCAGCAAGCTGGAGTCATGACGAGTGCAGCCCTCCGCAGCAGGGCGTGGAAACTGCTGGAGATGGTCACGACGCCGCTGTTGCCGTCGGACTACCTCGACCTGGTCAGCCCGCTGCGTGCGGGCGCTGACCTGCGTGGGCGCATCGAGGCCGTGCACCCCGAGACGGGTGACGCCGCGACTATCGTGATCAGGCCGGGACGGGGCTGGCGCGGCCACACAGCCGGTCAGTACGTGCGGATCGGGGTCGACGTCGACGGGGTGCGCCTGTGGCGTGCCTACTCCATCACCTCGCCGACAAACCGCCAGGACGGCCGCGTCACGATCACCGTGAAGGCGATCCCGGACGGCAAGGTCAGCAACCACCTGGTCCGCAGGGCGAAACCGGGCACGCTGATCCAGCTCGACCAGCCGACCGGTGACTTCGTGCTGCCGCAGGCCAAGCCCGCCAAGGTGCTCTACCTGACGGCCGGCAGCGGCATCACGCCCGTGATGGGCATGCTGCGCGACATCGAGTTCGACGACGTCGTCATGGTCCACTGCGCGCCACAGCCGCAAGACGTGATCTTCCGCAACGAACTGCACGACCTGGTCGCGGACAAGAAGCTGCGGCTCACCGAGGTGCACACCGACACAGACGGCATGCTCGACATCGCCCGTCTCGACGAACTCGTGCCCGACTGGGCCGAGCGCGAGACCTGGGCCTGCGGGCCCGCGGGCCTGCTCGACGCCGCCGAAGAGCACTGGACCGAGCACGGCGTACAAGAGCGCCTGCACACCGAACGCTTCCGCCCCAGCATCGTCGTCGCCGGCGACGGCGGCGAGGTCACGTTCAGCGCCACCGGCAAGACCGTCGACGCGGACGGCGCCACGCCGTTGCTGGACATCGGCGAGGAGGCCGGCGTGCTCATGCCCTCCGGGTGCCGCATGGGCATCTGCTTCGGCTGCATCACGCCGCTCAAGGCGGGCGCCGTCCGCGACCTGCGCACCGGCGAGATCACCGAGGCCGAGCCGGGCGTCCTCATCCAGACCTGCGTGTCCGCCGCGGCGGGCCCCTGCGACATCGAACGGTAGGAGCACCTTGACCGCCATCGACCCCACCGCCCACCTGACCGCGGAGCAGATCGAGGAGCTAGGCCGCGAGCTGGACGCGATCCGCGACGAGGTGATCGCCGGCCGCGGCGAGAAAGACGCCGCCTACATCCGTAAGGTCATCTCGGCGCAGCGCAAGCTCGAGCTGGTCAGCAGGGGCGTGCTGCTGTTCTCGATCTTCCCGCCCGCGTGGCTGATCGGCACCGCCGGTCTGTCCGTGGCGAAGATCATGGACAACATGGAGATCGGCCACAACGTCCTGCACGGCCAGTGGGACTGGATGCGAGACCCGAAGATTCACTCCACCACCTGGGAGTGGGATCACGTCTCGCCGTCCGAGCAGTGGAAGCACTCGCACAACGAGCTGCACCACACGTACACCAACGTGATCGGCAAGGACAACGACCTCGGCTACGGCATCATGCGCGTCGACGAGGACCAGAAGTGGCACCCGTTCCACCTCGGCCAGCCGCTGTGGAACTTCATCAACGCCTGCTTCTTCGAGTACGGCATCGCAGCGTACGACCTGGAGCTCGGCAAGAACCTGCACAAGCGCCGCCGCAACAACCCGGAGTTCCGCGCGCGGGCCAGGGCCGTGGGCCGCAAGATCCGCAAGCAGGTGCTCAAGGACTACGTGATCCACCCGCTGCTGTCGGGCCCGTCGTTCCTCACCACGCTCGGCGCCACGTTCACCGCGAACCTGGTCCGCAACATCTGGTCCCACTCGGTGATCATGTGCGGGCACTTCCCCGAGGGCGTGCAGGTCTTCGAGCGCCGGTCGATCAAGGGCGAGACGCGCGGCCAGTGGTACCTGCGCCAGATGATGGGCTCGGCGAACATCAGCGGCAGCAGGGCCATGCACTTCATGACCGGCAACCTGTCGCACCAGATCGAGCACCACCTGTTCCCGGACCTGCCGAGCAACCGGTACGCCGAGGTCGCGGTGAAGGTGCGCGCGTTGTTCGAAAAGTACGAGCTGGAGTACGTCACCGGGCCGCTGCCCAAGCAGGTGTTCTCCGCGTGGCGCAAGGTCTTCCGGCTCTCGCTGCCGAACAAGAAGCCCAAGGTCAAGACGCCGGACCGCGAGCAGGAGCTCGTCGCGGCCTGATTCCCGGTACTGGTTCAGATCTTTCGGCCGTACCGGCGGCACCGCCGGGTTCGGTGAGATCCGTTGCGGACGGTGGGCGGCCGCGACATCAGACCGTACGACACGGGATCCGGGCAGCCCGGTGTCCGGCTGCGCTGCCTGGACGTGCGCCAGGAGCTCAGCACACAGCCCCCGGCGAGGTGTCGTAGTGCGCTGACCTGCCGTGGTCGGGCCGGTCGCCGGGTGCGTACGCGCACTCGGTTTGCCGACGGGCGGGCTGGGTGGAAGGCATGGGCTGTGACGTGGACACTGCCGGAACCGATGCTCGCCGCCCCTGTGTCCGACCCTGCGCTGCTGCCGGGGTGGGCGGGTGAGCCGAAGTAAGACAGGTGGCAGGCCCTGGTCTCTATCGACGCGGGGCGGATGGTACTGCGCTCGAGGCGCGGCACGGAGATGGGGCCGGCCTTCCCCTGCCACTTGTCTTCGGGCCGGGGCCGGCGGCGGCGCAGTCCGTTCGCGTAGGCCTGGCCGAACTTGGCGCACCAGCGGCGCACAGCGTGGGTCGGCGGGTGCAACGCGGTCATCAGCTCCAGGCCTGTCACGGCGGTGGAACCGCGCGGCGTCATCACCCGGGACGCGAACACACCCAGGAGCCGGGCGAGTTCCGCCGGCGGGGAGCTGCCCGGCCTCGCCCCAATGGCGGGTGTCAAGCGCGTGCCACGACGGGATGCACAGCTGCACGCACAGTCACTCGGAGCCCTGCGCCGGGCGGTAGATCCGCGCCCACGGCCCGAACCCGCGCTTCGTCAGCTTCCACTCCGCGCGGACCAACTGCTTGATGACCTTGTGGCCCTCCGGGATCCGCCCGGCGAGCCGCTCTTCCTCCGTAAGAACGATCGGCAGGCCATAGCGCTCCAGCGCGGACTCGGTGAGCACGAGCAGTGGGTCGGCGTCCTTGCCCGGCCCGAACAGCTTCGGCTGCCCGAGCTTGGCCTCCTTGAGGGTCCAGTCGACCAGGGACGGGATGGACTTGGCGGGCACGTCCAGGACCAGGCCGCCGACGCAGTACGCGAGGACCTGGCCGTCGTCGTCAACGTCGACGACCGCGAGCGGACCGTTCTCGAAGCGCGGGTCGACGCCTGCCGGAGTGTTCGCCGGGGCCGCCTTCTTCACGCCAGGGCGGCGCGATGTCGCCGACGGCCTGACGGCGCGCACCGGAGGGGACACAGCAGCCGCGGTCTTGGCGGGGCGGGGCCGCGCGTTGTCTTCAGCCGGCAGGGCCGCAGTCTCGGGTCGTTCTATGCCTTCCACCCGGAGGAGGGCACGGGCCCCTTTGTACCAGACCGGCCAGCCACGCTACGGACCCACCACAAACCGGAAAGATCGCGACCAGCCATTGTTTGGCCGCCTGACCAGCGCTGCCAAACAATGCGCCAGCCGCTGAACTCGGTCATGCAAGGCCTCAGGAGCGGATCCGGGGCATCAATTTGAGTGGCATCGAGGAGGCATCATGTTCTTGCGTTCTACTGCACAAAGATCCGCCGTTGCGGCGGCATGCGTGGTCGGGACTGTCCTCGGGTTCACCGGCCAGTCCTATGGCAGCACCGGTGGCCGCTGGATCTCCGCGCAGGCGAGCCCTTCGGATCAGCCCTTCGCAGAGCAGGTCAGAGCAGCAAATCTCTCCTCCGAGCAGGCTACCTTGCTGCAGTCGGAGGTCGACGGTCACCTGCGGAAGCTAGGCGGAAGGCAAGTGTCCCCCAATGAGATCAGATTCGACAGGGGGCGCATTCTCGTGGCCATACCCGGAGAGAATCACCCTCGTGATTTTGCGACAGGGCGGGGAACACAGTTCTTCTATGATCAGTGCCTAGACGGCGACATCCCTTCGGGATGGTTCTGCGAGTACAACGCCGAGTACTTCCAGGGCAGCCAGGTGCAGTGGTACAAGTGCGACACTTACACCGATCCCTTCAATGGGCTAGGCTCCTGGGTCAATAACCAGAGCCCTGGGACACGGGCAAGGATGTACAACGTCTTCGGGACGCCGATCTACACCACTCCAGGCGCTTACAGCGTCGACGCCACGGGGAACTGGTATGACGTGCAGTCCGTGAAAATCTGCTGACGGGGCCGCCCGCGGTTCGAACGCGCGCCGCTTAACCCGGGCCGCCGCATTCCTGCCTGCGAGTGCCCCTCCAGTCCGCCGAGCGCCGACAGATGACGTCCGGCAACTCGCGCGAGAACGCGGCCGGGAGTGACACCGATCATCCCCAGGCCCGTCACAACGGCGCTGAGCAGCCCGACCAACACGGTGGGGTTGTCTACCGCCGCGACGCCGTAGAACACCGACAGCACGGCTCCGAACACCCGCTTCGAACAATTCACGGCTCCCGCAGCGGGGAGCGGTCCCGCACCACCACGCTCATCCACCGCACCGTCCCGGTCGCCACGCAGATCACCACGGCGGCCGATGGCAGCAGGATGGCAAGCACCAGCGGGCGAAGTCGCTATCGGACAGCCGCTTCCCGGTCAGGTAGCCGACGGGCACGGCCACGGGAAACGTAGTGACCCCGTGGCCGTGCCCACCAGGGCGCCGTTACCCGCAAGGGTGGAGATCAGCCGCTGACAGCAGCGGCACCGCGGACAAGTCCCGGACAGGCCAGGCCACCTCGTCCCCGTCGAACCGCCATGTCGCTGACCACCGCCTGGGCCACGGTTCATCGAGCACCAGCCGGTCTCGTACGGCGTCGCCGACCGCGTACTGGACAACCAGATCACCCACGCGGCATACGGCGGAGTCAATCCGCACGTTCGCCCTGTGTCTCCACTGCATCAGAACAGCATCCGCGTGTACGCGACGTGCACGTATATCCGTATGTGATCACAACTGTCCTGTCGCACTCGTGTTGTCTGTGGATCTTGTGGACATGGTCGGGCAGCCGAGGTCCGAAGCTGGCCGAAGGAGCTGATGGCTGTGCTGTGGTGGACGAGATCAGGGCCCGTCTGGGTCGTCCGCGTTCCGATCGACGTTCCATCGCCGGGGTAGGTCTGCGTCGCAGAAGACGCAGACGAAGTGGCCTTCTCGCACGATGTTGTGCTCCTGGCAGGTGGGACACCGGCGGAAGACCACTGCGTGTGTGAAGCAGTCCGGGTGGTCGAGGTCGGCTTGGTCCAGTGCCTGTGCGACAGCCGGCCATGAGGCAACGTCCGGGCAGTAGCCGGTCGACTGGTTGCTGACCTCGTTCACCACCCAGCGTCCGGCGTCGCGGTAGAAGCTGATTTCGCCAGCGCCCATCACCCGATCGTTGCTCGCGCAGGCGACGTGTTCGCTGCGGCGTGGGGCTAGCCGCAGAGCGCCGTCCGTGCCGACGACGAAGGTGAAGGGCTCTTCCAGTTCCTCGGCGGACCTGGCTGCCACCCAGTCCGCGAAGTCGGCGGCTGTGCGGATCGTGGCACCACCGTCCGCTGCCTTGACGGCAGCGATCACATGGTGCGGCCCGACATAGCGGTAGCCCCGTCCCGACGCGCTCATGTCGGTCAACGTAGAACACGTGGTCTTGGTGTGCTCAGAGTTTCGGAGCGTGGATCTTTGCTCTGAACCGGGTGACCGGGTGCTGGTTCTTGCGCGGGTGAAGTGAGAGGTCAGCGCCGTTCAAGGTGATGCGGAAGTAGGTGTCCTCGACATGGACGGTGACGATCTCCCCGGCGTAGGTGCGGCCGACGCGAAGCCTTTGGCGGGCGACCATGATGACGCCGTCGGCGGGGACCTTGCGCTCGACATGAACTGCCCCGGCTGCGGGTGCGGGCAGTTCACTGGTGACGGCTCTGGCGCCGCGAAGCCCGGTTCGTTGTTCGGCGTCGATCGGTGCGGGCAGGGTCTTGGCGAGGACGCCGTCGTGGACGACGTGCATCAGGTGCCCGTTCAGACGCAACGTGACGCGCTGGCCGGCGAGTTCGTATCCGACTGTCACCTTGGCACTGCCGAGGCTGGTAACACCGCTCAGGTCGACCTTCCGGTCAACCTCGATCACCGTGCCGGGTTCCAGACGTCCCAGCCGGCCCGCGGCGCGGGCCGCCGGTGGAGGCCCTGCCCGGACGGCCCCGCGCATCGAGAGTTCGTGCAGGTTGTCGGCGTCGAGATACGACGCGACGCTCCTGATCAGCTCGCCGTCGATGACGATGTGGACCGTGTGCTCGTCGGCCCACACCCGTGCGCGGCGCCCCGCGTACTCCTTGCCGAGCCTGACCCGCTGAACGCGGGGCAGCACGGCGACCAGGCCGCCGGCTGCGACGACGGTCTCGAACTCCATCGCCGGTGCCGAGACCGGAATCAGCATGGTGACCGGCGCTGCGGGCCCGGGCGCGTGGGACGGTTCCTCAGGGGAGGCCGGAGCGGCTGGAGCAGTGACAAGCGTCGGTTCCGGTGGCGGGTTCGGCCGGAACCGGCTGGCGGGGGTGGCCATGTCGAGGGCCTGGTGGGGCCTGGCCGTGTTGTAGGTGTGTACCCAGGCATCGACCGTGGCCTGGGCTGCGGGCAGGTCAGCGAACGGACCGGAGACGTCGAGCAGTTCACGGCGCAGGGTCTGGTGCCACCTCTCGATCTTGCCCGTTGTGGTCGGGGAGTACGGTTTGATCAGTTTGGCGGTGACGCCGTTCTCCCGGCAGACACGTTCGAACAGCACCTCGGCGGGCCTGGGCTTGGTGAAGCCCGGTGAGCTGCTTGCCGTTGTCGGTGAGGACCTCGGCCGGCACCCCGTAGGTCCGCATCGCGCGCACGAATCCGTCTGCGACGGCCTGGCCGGACGGCACTGCCAGGACGGTGGCGGTGACGACGAACCGGGAGTGATCGTCGATCCCGGTGAGCATCTGGCACTCGCGGCCGTCGGCCAGGAAGATCCCGCCGACCAGGTCCATCAGCCGCTCCGGCGGCAAGCCCACCTGAGGCCCACCCTCACACGTCGCACTGCGACGCCTCACCGCAACGGCCCGCTGAACGAACTCGCCTGACTGGCTATCGGCCCACGTGGATGTGCGCGGCCCACAGCCGTGGCTGGTCGAAAAACGACGCCCGCATCTGGCATACGGCGTGGTGCAGCGCGTAGGGCGCCCGCCGCAGGTCCCGCGGCAGTGCCGAGTAGAAGGCCCCTGTGAGCTGCACCGCGCCGAAGTCAATGATTGGCCACAGCGTGCCGATCACTTGGCGGTAGCCAGCCAGCACGAACGCCGATGTGATGTGCACCGACTCGTCGAGCAGCGGAATACCAGCCTCCATCGTGCTGCACGCCGACAGGAACGCCAGCTCTGCATCGGCCAGGTGCAGCCGGGAGATGTCTGCGACGGTCAAAGGCCGCTTGTCGCGGTCGTGCAGCACGAGCCCGCTGTCGGCCGGTGTCTCGTTGTCCACCACGCTGTGGCAGGCCAGGTGGACGACCTGGTGGCGGGGCAGCGCGGCGAGCGTGGCGTCCCGATCTGCCTGCTCCCCCCGCAGCACGGTCGTATCCGGCATGATGGCACGGACTTCCCGGGTCTCGAGGTCTGCGGCCGGCAGTGGGGCCGCTCCCGCTGTCTCGGGCATGCCCACCACCAGCGGTGGCGTAGTGCGCACCGCCGCGCTGGCGAACCGGCACGCGTAGTGGAGCGAGCGCACCGTGAAGCAGTACGACGAGACGACCCGGTCGAGTACGGTCGCGCCCGGCTGATCGGTGCCCGCCGCGTGCAACGGGAACAGGGCCAGCAATCCGGTCGGGCACCACCACACGCGCGGCAGGTCGGTTTCGTGCGATAGATCCAGTCGATCGAGGACAGGCTCGGCGACCACGTCCCAAAGCCAGCGGAGGGTGTCGAGCATCAGCAAGTTCGGCACCTCAGGGTCTAGGCCGTCGAGCGCGAGGTCATCCGAGTGCCGGAACAGGACGACGGTCTGGGCGCGCTCGATGAGGTCGTCGAACGTCAGACGGGGCAGGGCGACGACAAACGGGTCCTGGCCAGGCGCCAGGATAATCGCGTCGCAGCGTCGACGTGCCACGTTCAGCACGACGACCGGCCCGTCGGCGTGCACGCCCACCTGGGTCGGGTCAACCGCTTCGACGGTGTCTGCAAACAGCACGCCGCGGGCCCGTTCCAGCAACTCCAGGGCGCGCTCTGGGTCGTCTGTCTCGATCGCCGCCGCGGCCGCGTCGGCGCCCAACCCGAAGATGGCGGACAGACGGTATTCCCGGTCGCCGCGCTGCAGCGTCGCGGGCGCCAGCATCGGGATCAGCCGGATCCCGTACGCGTAGGCTGCCACGGCCTCGGCCGCGCTCGTCGTGGCATGACCCCAGCCCCGCGCCGCCTCAATCCGCCAGTGCACGGGCACGGCCGTGTCCCGGGCGGTCTCCTCGAACAAGCTGGCCGCCTCAGCGAGGACGGCGGCGTCGCCAGTGCGCCGACCGACCGTGTTGAGGATCCGTCCCAGGTTCGACCGGTACATCGGCGCCTCGTAGTATCCAGCCGGGACAAACGCCACGGCTGCCCGGTTCGACTCGAGTGCTTCCTCAAGCAGGTCCAGGTCGTCGTCGGTCTGCTCGCTCAGCAGCTGGAGAGCGCCAGAGAGGTTGGACAGCGCCCGCGCCCGGTCAATGGCGCCAGCTGGCTCTGCGGCCGCCTCCCGGCCCACCTCCACGGCCTCCCGCAGGGGCGCCAGGTCACGGGTGACCTGGTACAGGCTCACAAGCATCCCGGAGAGGTTGGCCAGCCGCAGGCTCCGGTTGGAGCCTGCGGTGGCGGCAAGTTTGCCGTTCTCCACCGCCTCGGCCAGCACTGCTGCGTCCTGGGTCCGTTCGCCCAGCAGACGAAGTCCGTTCGCCAGGTCGGCGGTTATTCTCCCGCGTTGGCGGTCGTTCTCGGGACAAGCCGCCAGCGCCTCCCGGCCCAGCGCGACCGACTCGGTGAGCCTGCGCAGATCGCCGGTCCGTTCATACTCCATGCGGCGCAGGACACCAGCCGCGGCCAGGGCCCGCACTCGCCCGTAGTGCCCCGGCGGAAGCGCCGCCGCGATCGTGCGGACCAATCCGATCGCCTCCTCGAGCAGACGCATGTCTTTGGTCTCCTCGAAGGCGACCCGCAGCGTCTCGGCCAGGTTGAAGGCGTGCAGCGGATAGTCGGGATGCGTCTTGGCGAGGGTGGCCAGCATCGCGCGGAGCTGGTCAATAGCCCGCATCCGCTGCTCGTGGTCGCCAGTGTGCTTGGCCAGTTCGAGCAGGTTATTGGTGTAGGCGCTCACCACGTTGGGATACATCGGGTCGTCGACCGGGACGGTTTCCAGCAGCCGCCGGGTACGCGCGACGGCCTCACCCAGCAGGTCGGCGTCGCCCGTGGCGACGCCGAGCATGCGGAGGCCGATGGTCAGGTTCGTCTCGTGCGCGGTGTGGTCCGCGTTACCGGGCTGGAACGTGGTTTTCCGGCCAGCGTCCACGGCGTCGGCAAGCACGGCCGGGGCATCGGTTCGCTCGTAGGTGCGCAGCAGCATTACGGTCAGTACCGACCAGGCTTCGGACAGCCTTGGAGCGTAGCCGGTCGCCTCGCGGGCGGTCGCTGTGGCCTCGTCGAGGCTGGCTGCGTCATTAGTACGGGTGAATCTGCGTAGCAGGGTGCGCGCCAGGACCAGCCGGGCCTGCGCTGCGGCCTCGGCCGTGTCACCCGCCGCTGTAACGGCCCGCCGCGCCCAGTCGACCGCCTCGCCGAGCATCTCGACGTCCCCGTCGGCCTCGCCAGCCAGGCTGGTCGCCTCTGCCAGGTTGGCCAGGTGCGCCGGCATGTCGGGGGAGTCTGTCCCGGCCGCGGCGACGGCCGCATGCGCCACCCTCACGGCCTCGGCCAGGTAGCGGCGGTCCGCGGTGCCGTCGTGCAGCCGGATGAGCTTGCCGATCCGGGTAGAGAGCTGCTCGGCCGAGCCGTCCGGCGGTCCGCCGGACGTACCCGCCTCGGTCTGCAGCTCTTCCGCGGCGAGCAGCACCCGGGTGCGGCTTGCCCGCTCGCTGTGTCCTGGCGGGGTGTCAGCGACGGCGGCCCGGGCCGCCTCGACCGCCTCGACCGCCTCGACCGCGTCGCCGGTCAGCCGGTACGACATCTGCAGCAGTTCGCTGAGGATCGCGCAGAACCGGGGTCGGTTAGGGTCCTGCCCGCTCGCCGCCAGCACCGCGGCCCGCCCGGCCCGAACCGCCTCGGCCAGTACCTCGGCGTTCTGCGACGCGATGTACAGGCTACGGAGAGCGACACTGTAGTTCGACACGTATCCCGGGTACTCCGGGTGGCGTTGCGAGGTGAGCCGGACCGCGTCCGCGCCCGCCTGCGCGCCCTCCACAATCAGCTCCATCGAGCCGGTGGCGCCGCCCAGCTCCAGCAGAGCCAGCTCAAGGTTGGACAGCAGGCGGCCCTTGCCCGGGTCGTCGTCCAGCACCGACGCGACGGCCTGCCGTCCGACGTCAACCGCCTCGCGTAATACGTCGACGTCGTCGTCTGCCTCGTACAGGGCGCGCAGCGTGATGGCGAGATTGGAGAGTGTGTCGGGGTGGGCCTTGGCCTCCCGGGCCTTTCGTCCGGCATCCACCGCCTCGAGCAGTGCGTCTTTGTCGCTGGTTCGCTCGTAGAGCTCGCGAAGCGTCATGCACAGGTTGGACAGCGCGGGGCCACGCAGTTGATGGCCCTCGGGCACGGCGGTGGCTGCTTGCCGACACACATCGGCGGCCTCGCGCAGTGTGTGGACGTTGCCGTTGTACCGGGACAGCTGCCACAGGGCGATGCCGCGGTCGGACTCCCAGGCGGCCGCTTCGAGAGTGCCGGGCAGCTCTGAGCCGGCGGCCCGCCTGAGGACCTCGACAATGTCCTCCAGCCAGGACTGATCGCCCGTGCCCCTGTGCATGGCCCGCAGCACCGCGCAGGTCACCCCGGGGTCCAGCGGCCCGTGGCCGAGCACCGCGTCGGTTAGGACGCGCTGTACCTCCGGACGCAGCTCAGCGACGGAACGCACGGCCACCGGATCGGGCACCGGGCTGATCAGTATGTCCGGTGTGAGTGTGCCGACCGGGGCGAGCAGCTCGGCGGCAAGCCGCGCATCCTCGGCGCCGCCCCCGCTCGGCGCCGCCGCAGTCCGGAGACAGAACAAGCAGCCGAGCACATGGCGGACGACCAGGTCATCGGAGTCAAGGAGCGTGCCGGCCGAGGTTGCCAGCTCTCCACCGTGCAGGGGCTGCGCGGATTGCGCCACCGCCGCCTCGTGGAGCCGGGCCAGGACAAAGGAAAGCGCATCGCCCCTCATGTATCCCCCAGCGTGATGCAGAATACTACACGTAACATTATCAACCCGTAGCGTTACCTCAAGCCGTCGAACTGGGTGATGGCGGCGATGGCGCCACCGGCGCACACCATCGCACCGGCGACCGCGGACACCATGGACCAGACCGGGGGCGCCGCACCACCGGCCGCCCACCGCCAGGCCACGCTGGCCACCAACCAGCCGAGGGGCGCGCCAAGCAGGGCGGCGCCGATGGCATAGCGCTGCCGAATCCGCCGCGCGGGCCGCTCCCCACGTGGCCAGTTCAGCGCCGCCGCAGGCAGCACCAAAGCCACCACCGCAAGCACGCACACCAGCGGCGCGAGCAGCGGCTTGGCCAGCGGCACCCGGTATTCGAAGCTCTGGATCGCGGCGAGCGCCGTGACAAGCGCTCCGAGCAGCGATGCCTGGAGCAGGGTGAGCGCCTCCTGTCGGCTGCGCCGCTGCTCGTCGAGCACGGTGGACGCAAGCCGGGCCAGCTCACCGGCCTTGCGCCGGGAGGATTCGAGATAGGCCAGCTCGATGCCGAGTTGCTCCTCCAGCCAGCGTGCGGTGGCTCGATCGGTGTCCACCGGCCCGCCTGGTCGGCAGAGGACCACTTCACCCAGCGCCGCATCCATGTTGCGGCGCGCTGCGCGCACCGTCTCCACCATGTCTGCGGCGTCCGCCGCCGCAGCGATCAGCCCGCCCTGCCCAGCCTGCAGGGTGGTCAGCGCCCGGCTGGCCTCCAGCAGTTGCCCAATCGGAGGATCCCCGGCGCGCAGCAGATTGACGAGTGTGTCGCAGGCCTGCTCGGCCTCCTCTGCTGCGGCCCGCAGTCGAGGCATAGCCTCGACCAGCACGCTTTCCTGATAGCGCAGCTTGGCCGAGTGCAGCAGGTAGCGGGTGAGCGGCGGCAGCGCCCGCCCGTCGGTTAACCAGGTCCACCGGTCCACGACCGCCTCGTCCCGCGCGTCACCCATGACCAGCAGCCGCCGCCCGGCGCCCGGCGGCAACTCCCCGAGAAGCAGCTCATCGCCGATCCGGCACCAGCCGTCCACGCCCTGCCCCCCAGGCAGGTACCGGCGCAGATCACCGGGATCACGCCGGGCTCCGTCCCGCCGCCTCCGCCGCCGACCACGATCGCCCCGGAGCCCTAGAAAGACCGTCGCCCCTCCAAGCGCTTCAGTCGGCACGGGCCTGGTCCACTGCTCAGCCAGTTCACCCCAGCCAACCTCATCGTCATTGGGTGCCAGCAGCAGGCTGATGCCCACGACGTCGTGGGACCGGTAGGCGAGCGCCTCATACACCGCGCCCGGCACCACCCGCCGCCGCGCAGCAAGCACTTCAAGGCGGTCTCCGCCCACCCCGTCAACCGGCGGCAGCGTGACCGGACGTCGCCCGATCGCGTCGTCCAACCCAAGCCGCCCGACCGCGTCCCAAAGACTCTCCACTGCGGCCGCCGTCTGCCGGTCCACCCGAAAAAACGTGTGGACGACCAGCGCGGCCTTATGCGGCGCCGTCGTCACGCGGTTCCCCGCTGACTCCACCGCCGGATTCTCCGCCAGCCTCGCTATCGGCCGATGGCGGGCCCAGCCGACGCAGCAGCCGGTTCACTAGCTCGCGAGTAGGCTCAGAAACCTGCTTCGGCCTCTGCGTATCCAGCACGTCGGCTAGCCCCTTCTCGACCCGGCGTGGCCCGGCCATTATCAGCATCCCCTCGGCGCGGTGCAGCAGCTCCGTCCGACCGTCGAGCGCCAAGTCAAGCAGCCCAAGCGCCTCGTCCACCCGGCGCCACCTGCTCTCCGGCAGCTCCCACACCACCACGCTCTCAAGCAAACCGATGAGGCGCTCCTCGCCCATACCGCTCCTTCCGCACAGGAAAGTGAGGTTACCCATCCACGGCCGCGAGCACCCGTGAATCCGCCTCTGACGGCTGCCACCCGCAAGCGCGGCCTTCACCCAGCCCGCAGTAGTGGACGAGCCGACGGACGGGCGGTGGCTCCAGCGGTGAGGTGGGAGCCGCGCGATGCGGCGGCGTCCTGCTGGCCGACTCCCGCAGTGAGGGATGTATCGCTGACGGTGATCCCTCGCTCGCGCAGTTCCATCAGCACAGCGGCTCGGGCGGTGGGACGCCGTCCTCGGTCGCCAGCTCCAGGACGGTCTTGCGGCTGATCTCCCGCCGCTCCAAGGTGTGCTCGGTCGCGGCAAGTTGCTCGGTGAGCTCGGCCATCTGCTCACGCAGCCGTTCGACGGTCTCGCGCACCAGCCGCTGCCGGATCTCGACCTTGTCCAGAAGCTGTCTCACCGGGCGCTCCCGCCCGGGCGGGGTGCATCGTGCCAGGTCGGGGTTGGCGGTGCGCGTGAGGCGGCGGAGCACGACGTCGCTCATGGACCAGTGGATCACCGCCGCCGAACTGACCGGCAGCGTCTCGTAGTCCCGCACGAGTCTGCGGTGGAGCATGAGGGTGCCGAACGTCTGCTCCACCACCCTTCGCTTCGACTCCGGCGTGAACCCTCTTGCCCCGGGCTCACGTTGGACGATCCCACGTCGATGCCGAGATCGGCGCCGTGCTCGACCACGGCCCGCTTGAACCCGGCAAGACAGGGATCGCCCTGCCCGCCGAGGTAGCCGATCGTGGAGTGCCTGCGCCGGTGGTTGTAGAAGCCGAACCAGTGGAAGACTGCGAGCCGTGCGGCTGGTTCGGTCGGCCAGCTGCGCCGGTCGGGCAGGATCTCCCCCTTGAGTGAGGCGAAGAACGACTCCGCGGCGGCGTTGTCCGCCGAGGTGCCGACCGCTCCCATGGACCGGCGGATCCCCGCCCGGTGGCAGGCGTCGGCGAACGCCTTCGACCCGTATTGAGCCCCGTGATCGCTGTGGAAGATGACGTCGTCCACCCGGCCGCCGCGGATGCGGACGGCCGCCTTGAGCGCGTCGGTGACGAGTTCGACCCGCA
Source organism: Streptomyces sp. GbtcB7 (assembly GCF_019091445.1). NCBI lineage: Bacteria > Bacillati > Actinomycetota > Actinomycetes > Kitasatosporales > Streptomycetaceae > Streptomyces > Streptomyces sp. GbtcB7. The sequence goes on along the minus strand of NZ_JAGXJM010000018.1, from coordinate 50,827 downwards.
TGTGATCGGCCATCGACCAGCCCAGTAGGCGACGGGAGTGCACGTCGATCACCGTGGCCAGATACAGGAACTTCCCGCCGGCGATGGGCAGGTAAGTGATGTCACCGGTCCAGGCCCGGTTGGGGACGGATGCGGTGATGTGCGCCGCAGCAGATCGGGCACCGCCTGGGCGTCGGGTTTCGGGATGGTCGTGCGGTGCCGGCGCTTCAGCCTCCGTCCCTGGATGGCGTGTTGGCGCATCAGCCGTTCGATGCGTTTCCGGTTCACCACCAGGCCGTTCGCGCGGAGTTCGGCGGTGATCCGCTTGGCCCCGTACGTCTTTCCGGACTCCGCGTGGACCTTGCGTATCCGCCGGGTGAGTGCAGCGTCCGCGGCCTGTTTCGCGGCGCGGGCCGGGGCGGTCTTCAGCCACCGGTAGAACCCGGACCTCGACAGGTTGAGCACGGTGCACAGCCGCTTCACGCCGAAGGCGCCACGGTGGTCGGCAACGGACTCGAAGCGGCTCACCAGTTCGTCTCGCCCGCAAAATACTTGGCCGCCCGGCGCAGAATGTCACGTTCCATCTCCAGCTCGCGCACCTGCTTGCGCAAGGCCGCGATCTCCGCGTCCTTCGCCGACTCCGCCACGGCCTCGGGCCGCGCGGCCTCGTCCGCCACCTTGATCCACTGCCGCAGCGTCTCGTGATTCACACCCAGTTCGGCGGCGATACGCGAGACAGACCGGCCCGACGAACGAGCCAACGCCACCGCGTCGGCCCGGAACTCCGCCGAGTACTTGTAGGTCCCCACCCGGGACTCCTCTCCCGGGACTCAAGATCCAGTGTCGAGGTGTCCACGATCAAGGTGGAGGGCCCTGTCTCGCAATGTGCCGACAGCCGTCTGCACCTCGTCTCGTTCTGGCGAGTACTGCGTGACCTGTGCGTGGCGGACGCGTTCATCGGCTGTGCGAAAGATCATCACGTGTGGCCGCTGGATCTGGTGTGCTCCGGGGACCGGCATTCTCGGTAGCGTGACCATCTGCTGCATGGAGTGTCCATGTGTCCGGCTGGTCCGTGCGACGGCTTCCGACGGAGAGTGATGAGGCTGCAATGAGTGAACTGACGAAGCCCGAGGTCGACGTTCCGGAGGGTGACGCTCCTACCGGGCTGACCATCCGGGACCTGGTCGTCGGGGACGGGGCTGAGGTGAAGCCGGGCATGGTGGTCAGGGTCCACTATGTCGGGGTGACCTTCGAGTCCGGGAAGGAGTTCGATGCCTCCTGGGACCGGGGCCAGCCGTTCAAGTTCGCCCTGGGCAGTGGCAAGGTCATCAAGGGCTGGGACCGGGGGGTGAGGGGGATGAAGGTCGGCGGTCGGCGCGAGATCATCGTTCCCCCGCGTCTCGGCTACGGCAATCAGTCGCCCTCGCCGTTGATCCCGGCGGGCTCGACCCTGGTCTTCGTGGTGGACCTGCTGGACTCGTATTCCAGCACAACCGGGTGGAGCAACGCCTAATGACCCTGGCCGCTCCTCCCCTACGACGTGCTGCGTCGTCCCTCGGGGTTGGCGCCGCCGCGCTCCTCGCTGCCGCTCCTGCTTCCGCCTCCGCAGCGTGAACCGCCCCGGGTTCGGTGGATTCGAACTGGGGTGGTTCGCCTGGCGCACCGTCAGTGACGAGGTCGAATGCGCTCACCGTCACAGCCCCCCTCCGGAGTTCAAACGTGGGGACGCGCTCCTGGGGGCTCCGTACCATACGGCGGGACGCAGCAGACTGGGATATCTGTCCGCGAGCTTCACAGGCTGTGCCCCGTGGCCACCATGAGCACCATGGCCTCGATGCAGCAACGTGCGGCGAAAGCGTCCTGCTGGTCCTCCAAAAGCACGGTCGGCATGACGAACAACAGGCACCAGGAGTTGAGCTCCTGTTGGATCCACCAGTCGAGCCCCATCAAGGCAGCGACCACCATGGCTGATTCTCGTGTGCGGACTCGCATCGGGTTCCTCGCCTTTCTCCTGGGGTGGTCCAGAGCCTTTCGGCGTCAAGAACGGCGATGGCCGCCAACGTGGGCGTTCTTCAACGGTGTGCCGTGTGCGCATTGCTGAATCGCCGTACCGCGATCACACACGTTCAACGCTTCCACCGGCCAGCCGCTCGGCGGAACCCGGACGAACCCGGACGGGCACGGAGGGGCTGAAGGAGGACTTCCGCAGCCTCTACACTGGTGGGCACGTTCGCACACGACACCGGGGAAGCCGAGGGGCGCAGGTGGCGAGTCCAGAGCCAGTAGATGACTTCCCCTTGCCGCAGGACGACATGGACGTGGCGGACTTCGTCCGCGGCCTGCGCTCGATCAAGTTCTGGGCCGGCGACCCGTCGCTCGAAGTGCTGCACCGCCGGACAGGCGTGGCCACCAGCACACTGTCCGACGCATTGAACCCGCAGCGGCGGCGCCTTCCTTCACTGGAACTGGTCCGGTCCCTGGTTCGTGCCTGCGGCGCCAACGCCATACAGGCAGCGCAGTGGGAGCGGGCGTGGCGTTCTGCCAGAGCCCGTGACAGCCGCTTCGCTGCAGCCAGACCGCTGACAACAAGGGGCTTGCTTCCGCTGGCCCAGGACTGGACGCCCCGTCAACTCCCCCCAGATATCAGTGGATTTACCGGTCGCGCCGACGCCCTCGTGTTACTCGCCGGGATACGTCGGGACGCGCCCGCCACCGTGATCACCGGCACGGCCGGCATCGGCAAGACGGCGCTCGCCGTGCATTGGGCGCACCAGGTAGCTGCCCACTATCCGGACGGCCAGCTGTATCTCGACCTACGCGGACGCGCCACCGATCCCGCGCTCACCGCCTCCGAGGCATTGTCGTTGCTGCTGCAGTCTCTGGGGGTGCAGGGCGAGCGGATCCCCCTGGACCTCAACCTGCAGATGGGCCTGTATCGGTCGGTGCTGGCCAACCGGCGGGTGCTGGTGGTTCTGGACAACGCTCTGGACGTGGCGCACGTTCGCCCGCTGCTGCCCAGCGGCCACAACTGCCACGCCCTGGTGACCAGCCGTGACACCCTGACAGGTCTGGTTGTCCGCGAGGGCGCGGCCCGGATCTCGCTAGACACCCTCGCCCCTGCGGAGTCCGTCGACCTGTTGGCGGTCCAGCTGGGCCGGGACCGCGTGGACGCGGAGCTGCGAGGCGCCGAAGAGCTGGCCGAGCTCTGTGCCCATCTACCACTGGCTCTCCGTATCGCCGCGGCCAACCTGGCGGCCCGCCCGGCGCAGAGCTTGGCAGGCATGGTCGCCGAACTGGGTGGTACGGATCTGCTGGCACGGCTGCAGGTGGTCGGCGACCCGGAGAGCGCGGTCGCGGCGGCCTTCGATCTCTCCTACCGCTCGCTCACGGCGGAGGCACAACGCCTGTTCCGCCTCCTCGGAGTGATCCCGGGCCCGGAAGCGAGCCGCGAGGCGGCAGCCGTCCTGCTCGGCCGCGAATTGTCGGCGCCGGTGCCGGAGCTCGACGAGTTGCTGGCGGCGCACTTACTGTCCGAGCCAATCCCGGGGCGCTACCGCAGCCACGACCTGCTGGCACTGTATGCAAAGCAACTTGCGGGCACCGAGCCGAAGGAGACGCGCGCGTCCGCACTGCACCGGCTGCTGTCCTGGTACCTGCTCAGTGTGGACGCCGCCAACAGGATCAGCATGCCGAGCGGCTGGGTCCTGTTCCCTGACGAGTTCCCCCTGACCGGTGAGCCTCAGGCATTCTCCGGCCCGCACGACTCCCAGGCCTGGCTCGCCGCCGAACACTCGAATCTCATCACAGCAGTCATCCACGTCTCGGAGCACGGGCCCTCCCCCTTCGCCTGGCACCTGGCCCACGCGCTGCGCGCACACGTCTATGCCCAACGCTCGGACGGGGGCGCGCTCGCCGCCAGCCAAGCGGCACTGCGTGCAGCCGAAGCACGCGACCACCCGCTCGGACGGGGAATGTGCCACATGTGTCTCGGCTTCATCGCATGGGACAAGGGAGCCCTGGACGCGGCACTGGAAGAGTTCAACTCCGCGAAGATCCAGTTCGATCGGATCGGCTACACCCGGGGACTGGCAGCCGCCTGGAACGACTCTGCGGAGGTTTGCACCAGAGCCGGCCGGGTCGCTGAAGCCCTCCATCACGCCTCCACGGCCCTGACATTCCACACGGATTACACTCCGAGTCGTGCTGTGCATCATGCCAATCTCGCCGAGATCTTCCGGATACAGGGCGACTACGTGGCCTCCCAGTGGCACGCCCGGGAAGCCCTGGCCATCGCCGCTGGGAACGGCAACCCTCAGACAGCCGCGGTCGCCAAGTTCGAAGCAGGCATGACGCATCTGGCCATGGGTGAATTGGCCACGGCGGAGGAACTGCTGTCCGAAGGCAGGACCGCCGCCGAGCTTGTCGGCAGCCAGAACAACCTCTACGACGCTCTCTCCGCCCTGGCTCTCCTCTGCGTTCGCGCCGGGCGTGTGGCCGAGGCACTGAACTGGATCGAGCCGCTTCAAGATCTGCTAGACCTGGGTACACCCGGCTTCGCACCGGAGGATCTCGCAGAAACGGCGATCGTCGAGACGTACCTCGCCGCAAACCGACTCGACCACGCAATCGAATTCGGTGCTACCGGGCTGGCCCGCCGCGTGGCCGCGGGCCACGGTCTGACGGTCACGCGTCTGCGCGTGGTCCTGGGACGCGCGCACGCTGCCGCAGGCGACTTCGTGGCCGCCCGGTCACTCTGGGAGGCCGCGCTCCCTCACACCATCGAAGAATCCTTACCCGAACGCGCTGACATCGAGGGCCTGCTGGCAGATCTACAGAACTGTGCAGGTGCCGAATAGTCATCCGACTTGGTCAGGCCGCATGTTGGTACTCGTGCAGGGTTCCGCTGAGTCGGTCTCGTCGGTGGATATCCAGGTGCCGGACCTGTGCCGGCACATGAATCGGTTCGGGTAGCGGGTTGAACGGAGCGGCCTGTTTGAGCGTTCGGTGTGGGCGGTGCCCGTTGTAGAGGTCCTCGAACTCGCGGAGCGCGTGGAGGAGGTGGCTCTGGTTCCAGATCAGGGTTCTGTCCAGGAGCTCGCGCCGGCAGGTTTGCATCCAGCGCTCGATGAGGGAGTTCATCCGCGGTATCCGGATGCCGGTGGTGACGACCTTCAGTGCGCCGTCGGACATCAGGGCGTCGAAGGCGGCGGTGAACTTGGAGTCACGGTCGCGGATCACGAACCCGGCCCCGCTGCCGGCGTCCTGGAGGTCCATGAGGAGAATCCGCCCGAGCTGCGCGATCCAGTCCTCGGTCGGGTGCGCGCCGGCGCCCAGGATCCGCACCCTGCGGGTGGCGTGCCCGATGACGGCGCAGACGTAAGCGTGCCCCGATCAGTGCGGACTTCGAAGAGGTCGCAGGCGAGCAGGGCCTCGGCCTGGCCGCGAAAGAAGTCGGCCCAGGTGGCGCTCTGCCGTTCGGGCGCGGGCGGGATGCCGTGCTCGCGGAGGATCACCCCGACGGTGGAGGCGGCGGTCTTGATGCCGAACGCTGCAAGCTCGCCGTGGATCCTGCGGTAGCCCCAGGAGGAATTCTCTCGCCCAAGGCATAGGACCAGGACGCGGACCGAGCGGACAGTGGGCGGGCGTCCGCGTCGTTTCGGCACACAGGTCGCAGCGTGGCGACGGTTGAGCAGGTCGCGGTGCCACCGCAGGATGGTGTCCGGGGCGTACCAGCAGCAGGAGGCGCCGCAGTCTCGCTGCCGGGAAGTGGTGGAACAGGCCGGCAAGGACCGCGCGGTCGGTGCCGGCGAACACAGGCCGGCCGACCTGGCACTGCAGAACGAGCAGCAGGTGCCGCAGCGCAAGGATCTCAATGCCTTTATCGCGACCGCTCATCGGCAGCAGGCGCAGGAGCGCCAGAGCACTGGCCGCGGCGAGGAAGGCCAGGCACAGCAGCACGACAGACCGTGATGCCGCCCGTGGGCCCGTACAGATGAAAACCCCGGGCGAGAGTCGCAGGCAGCCACACATCCAGCGATCAAGGCCTCGACCAACACGGATGCCTTACCAGCACCCGCAATGCCGGGTCGCCTGGTCCACCGCGCTGATGCGGCCTGACGTCGTCCGGGGGTTGTGGACTTCAGTGTCCCGCCGCCGCAGCGTGGGCCGGTTCCTCCACTGCAGGCGATGCGCGAGCGCTTCGGCGGTCAGTTCTCTGGAATTACTTCCAGGCACCCGGCGTCGCGGACGCCGAGCTCGCGAAGGACCCGCACCGCACCTTCCGCCGCGTGATGTACGGGCTCTCCGGCGACAATCCGCACAGCGACCCGCCGGTCGAGCCGTTCGTCCCACCGGGCAACGGATTCCTGGACCTCTTTGAGGACCCTGAGGAACTTCCCTCCTGGCTCGCCGAAGCCGACATCGACACGCTCGCGACCGAGTTCACCGAAGCTGGGTTCACCAGCGCCCTCAACTGGTACCACAACTGGCAGCTGACCGCCCCGTGGGAGGGCGCGCAGTACCGGATGCCCGGCCGCTACGTCACCCGCGACCGTAACCTGGTCTACGGGTTCCCGGGGATGGACCAACTGATCCCCGCCCTGCCCACGCTTCACCCGGGCATCGGACCGGCACACATCCTGCCCGACTGCGGCCACTGCATCGCCGAGGAGTACTCCGACCAGGTCAATGCGACGCTGCTGGAATTCCTGGGTTCGCTGAAAAGTTGACCGGCTGACAAGTTGACGGGCACCGGATAGCACGCTTCCGGAATACCGCCTCTCCACCAGTTCGCCAGTCACCCCGACCGCGAGGCGATCGTCGATCGCATGTGCGAGCCCGAAGCGCTCACCGCCGGCAGGGCCTGAACCATGGGCAGGTGCGCCGCCGCAACGACTGCCGCGCCCTGGATGGTCGCGGCGCCAAGTCAGCTGCATCACCGCCCGAGGTCGGATACGTTTATAAAGCACCTGGTCAGAGGGGGGTAACAAGCCGTAACCCACCCGGGACACTCTATGACCGGCCTGACCGTCATCCTGCTGCTCGTGGTTCTGGCCACCGCCGTGGCGACCGGTGCCCGACGCTGGAGCTTGCCCGCCCCCTCGCTCCTCGTAGTTGCCGGTCTGGTCGTGGGGCTGATGCCCTGGGTTCCAGAGGTGCGCCTGCCGCCTCACGTGATCAACGTGCTGGTGCTGCCACCGCTGCTCTACGCCGCGGCCGGGGAAATCTCCGTCCGCGACCTGCGCACCGTGTGGCGGCCTGTGACCGGCCTGGTCTTCGGCCTGGTCCTCGCCTCGGCCATCGCCGTCGGGTACGTGGCCCACGTGATCACCCCGCTCACGGCCGCGACCGCGTTCATCCTCGGCTCTGTCCTGGCCAGCACCGACCCCGTGGCCGTGACCGCGCTTGGCCGGCGCCTGTCTCTCCCACCGCGCGTGCAGGCCATGGTGCAGGCGGAAAGCCTGTTCAACGATGCCACCTCACTGGTCCTGTACAAGGTCGCCGTGGCCACCGCGGTGTCCGGCAGCGCCATCAGTGTGCCCGGGACCGTTGAGCAGTTCCTGATCCTTGCAGGCGGAGGAGGTCTCATCGGCGCGGCGGTCGCCGCAGTGGTGGCCCTGATCCGCAGACGGACCGAGGACCCCATGCTGGAGACCGTCATCGCATTGGTCACGCCGTACGCCTCTTACGTCATCGCGGAGCAATCGCACACCTCCGGCGTGACCGCCGTCATCGTGTCCGGGGTCGTCCTCGGCAGCACCGGCCACAAGCTCAGCAACGCCCCCGTCCGCCTCCAGGTCCACGCCGTCTACGACACCGTGACCTTCCTGCTGGAGAGCGTCGTCTTCGCCCTGATCGGCCTCGAGCTCCCCTCGGCCGTCCGTCATCTCGCGCGCGACGAGCACGGCTGGCCGCTGTGGGTGCCGGTGATCGCCTTCACTCTGCTGGCGATTCGCCTGCTGTGGATCTTCCCGCTGTCCGCCCTGATCCACCACCGGCACAGGGAGGTCGACAACCGCCTCTCCTGGCGCGTCCCGGCTGTCCTGTCCTGGGCGGGCACCCGAGGCGTCATGCCGCTGGCAGCCGCGCTCTCCATCCCCCTGGTCACCCACACAGGGGCGCCGCTGCCGCACCGGGCGCTCATTCTCACGCTCACTACCGGGACCATCGCGCTCACTCTGATCTTCCAGGGTTTCACCCTGGTCCCCGTCGTCCGCCGCTCCGGCATCGCTCTGGAACCGGAGCGCACCGCCCGCGAGGAGGCCCGGACCCGCCGACACATTGCAAACGCCGCTCTCGAAGAGCTCAAACAGCTTGGCGATCTGGATCAGCTCGCTGATCTGGGTGCCGCCGCCGAGGCCGCCTTGAAACAGGCCCGTCGTCATCTGGAAGCGCGCATCCACCAGGCTGAAGACGCCCACTACAGCGACCCGGACGCCCGTCCTGCCGACGCCTACCGCGAGATACGCCGGACACTCATCTCCATCGAGGCGGCCGAGCTCCAGCGCCTCTACGAAGCGAACAAGATCAGCAACGTCACCCGGCGCCGGATCCAGCACGAACTCGACCTCGAAGAAGCCAGTCTCCGTGACCGCGGCTGACTGCCAGTCCCGGTAACCCCTAGGTCGAAGCCTTCCGCCCCGACCAATGGACGAACGAGAGCGGCCGGCTTTGTCGGCCTCGTGCGACCAGCGGGCTGCTGACATGACCGAGGGCATGTCCTGCTGCTCGCATGGCGATGGTGTGCGGCCGATATCGACACCGGCACCTTGATCGCCGGCTCACTGCCCTGGCCGCCTCGCGCGCCCTTCCAGCATCGGAGGCATGCGGCGGCGACCAGGAGGAGGCTGGGAGTGGAGGTGATGGCCTGTGACGCGCGACGCCCCGCTTCCGGTTATCCGCGCCGGGTCGGGCGTCCGACCCGGCGGGTAGCCGGGCATGGCCGCTGCGCGCCGCTCCCAGCCCCGTGCCGCAGAAGTGCTGTTCAGCATCGTCGGCCGTCCACAGCCACCCTCGCTCCCGGGTGAAGCTCTTCGCGTCCGTCGAGGCGAACCGCGGCGCGACCAGCTGAGCAGGACATCCTGGCCAGTCGCAGCAGAACACCGTGACCTGCGTCTTCATGGACCGCACCATACGTGGATGACTCGCCGTCCTGGAGCAGTCGCGAACCGGTTCACCCGCAGAGGGGATGCAGGCCCTGCGAGCCGATCACTCCGAAGCGGTCACGCCTGCCGAAGCCGATGGTCGTGGCCCTCTTAACGTGCGCTGCTACCGCAGTCACGATCACCTCGCGTCTCGCCCCCGCCCGCCCGCGCTGATCGACCCGCCCTGGCATGGGCATCTGGCGATGCCCACCGTCTGGCAGTGTCCCGCGGATGGCATGGGCCTCACGCAAGAGCGGTCAGAACCTCCGAGTTGGCGGGCTGTGCGACTCAGTGACAGGTCCCGCTGCCGCTATAGCAGGGCGAGTACCCGACGCGCGGGGTAGGCGCAGGGCGTGGGTGGGTGCGGTCGTAGTCGTGCTGCGAGAGCACGAGCAGCACAGCCAGCGTTCCGGCAGCGAGGAGCTGCGACAGCACTGTCCACGGTGCGCGGGTCAGCGTTGCGAGCCCGGCAAGGAGGAGCGTGGCGAAGAGGACCTGTTCCGTCCAGGCGATACTCGCGAGTCGCGACGCGTCGATCTCCGCTTGCGCCCCCTGCGCAGCCCATATCTGCATGCCATAGCCGAAACTCTTCCCCCCAAATACAACAGCCTCGACTATGAACAACACAAGCCCAGCGGCAACGTCCGAGGCGAGAGATGTCCTGCTTGACCAGGGCCATCTGCGCCGAGGTGGAGGTTCGGGGAGTGCGTCCGTCATGGCCACACCTTGCCGGGCCGGTCGCAGGGTGCGCATGAGTACGCGCACTCAGCCCGTGTAGTCATCTCTGGAGTGGTGGCTGGCCGGTTCCGAGGTTGTGACCGCGCTTCCGTGATGGCTACGGCTGGAGGAGGATGCGTGCCCTGAGCAGCACGGCCGTACATCCCTGTTACGCCCCGCCTGTTCCGGGCAGGGCAACGTCATGCCTGGCCGTGTGCCATCAGGGCCGCATGCGGCAACACCAATACGCCGCCCGGACCGGTGAAATCGGCGCACAGCGACTCGAAGTGGTCTTTGATCTCGGCGATGACCATCGGATTCTGACTTGTCACGATCTGCCCGATCGTCGCCACTCCGGCGGCTGGTCCGCTCCACCACTCCTCCAGAGTCGTCCGATGGTCCCAGACCAAGGTGTCGCAGACGACATCCGACAGGCCCGCGTCGCCCAGCAACGTGGCCATGCCCTGTTCAGTGCGCGGAAAGTCCTCTTCAGGAGCAAGAGCCGGCAGGTGAGCCGGGCGACTGGCACCAGCTGCCTGGACAGCCCTGCCCAGCAGGGCCTGTCCGGCGGCCGCGGGTACCGCCCAGATGGTGACGGCTATCCGTCCGCCGGGACGCGTCACGCGGCGCAGTTCCCTCAGCGCTGCCCGGGGCCGTCCGACGTGGTTGAGAACGAAGTTGCCGACCACAGCATCGAACTCGTGGTCAGCGAAAGGCAGGCGGGGCAGAGCAGCAAGCCGCACGTCAGCTTCCGGGGCTGCCTGCGCGGCGCAGGCGACCATGCCCGGTTCGGCATCCACCGCCGCCACTCTCGCACCCCGCTCACACGCAGCAGCGGCGATACTGCCCGTGCCTGTCCCCACATCGAGGACCCGTGCACCCTCCCGAACCTCGGCAGCATCTAGAAGCCGAGGCACCGGATACGCGCAGAGTTTGGCAAAACTCGCAGCATAGGCATCGGCCTGCCCCGCCCATGTCCGCCGCTCGGACTCATCAAACGCCGTCTGCACTACCCGTCCCCTCCCTTGAGTAGCCACCACCGCGACAACAACACGGCAGGTCCTGACGCTAACCCATACCGCAACGGCGGCCAGGATCAGGTACAGGCTTCCGGCATCGATCATCGGACGTCCGAAACCCGGCTGTGCTCCGTCAGAGGTCGTAGTCATCACGGAAATGCGGTCACAACCCCCGACTTGGCGAGTTGAGCAATCTCGGCCGTACGACTGTCTGTGTCGGTTTCAGGCGGAATCACCGCCCACGTCCGAGGCTGCTTCGGATTTCCGGCCTAGCCTCCAGACATGACCGACGAAGCCCATCAGGCGTGGCTACAAAGCCAGCCGCCGCAGGTGCAGCGCCAGTTCGAGCCCGTCCCCGAAGCGGTCCGGGCGGAGCGGGCCCGGCGACGCCAGCTCCGCACCGCCGTGACCGAGCACCCGATGACCGAGGCAGAGGCGGAAGCGTTGACCGAGTTCCTCGAGGATTGGCGACGAGACGGCCTCGGTCAGCTCGTCGAACTTCCCTGCGGGCATGCCGGGCGCGGCGACTGCGAAGCAGGCTGCACAGTCCCGTAAGCCCGACGGAGCAGCGTGTTTAACTCACCAGGCCACGACAGCGCCCCGGCGGGCTGCCCGGCGTCCTTGGCCGCGGCCACGATGCTGCGCGGCGTCGTCACCAGCTGCGCGTACATGCCGAGGTACCGGGCGAGGTCCGCGGGGTGCATGGTCGGGATCTTCGGGTCGTTCTTGTCGTCCCACTCCCGCGCGTCCAGCGCGTTCCAGGACGGGATGCACAGCTGCACGCAGCGGCGCTTGGAGCCCTCGGGTTCACGGAAAACACGCGCCCACGGCCCGAACCCGCGCTGGGTGAGCTGCAGTTCAGCCTTCTTGATCTGCTTGACCACCTTGTGGCTGTCGTTGAGCCGGCCCGCGCGCCGCTCCTCATCCGACAGGGCGGCGGGCAGGCCATAGCGCTCCAGCGCGGACGGGGTGAGGACCAGGACGGGGTCTGCGTCCTTGCCGTTGCGGTGCAGGCGGGCCTGACCGAGTTTCGCCTCGGCAAGCGTCCAGTCGACCAGGGCCGGGAGGGACTTGGCGGGCACGTCCAGGACCAGGCCGCCGACGCAGTACGCCGACACCTGCCCGTCCTCGCAGTCGACGACCGCCAGTGGGCCGTTCTCGAAGCGCGGGTCGACCGCGGCCGCCGTCGGCGCGGTGGCCTTGGCCGCCTTCTTCGCGCCCGGGCGTCGCGACGTCGACGGCGGCCTGGCGGTCGTCGCCGGTCGGGCGGGCGCCTTCGGGGAGGCCGACGGAGCCGCAGTCGCAGGGGCGGGCGCGGGCGCGGCGGTGAGCGTCTCCGGCACGGCGGGCTCGGGGGCCGACTCTCGCTGAGCTTGGAGGAGTCTCACTGATCTGAGTAGGGCGGCCTCGAATCTCAAGTTCGGTGGCTGTTGTCGAGGGTGCGGTCACCCACGGGGGAGACCCGCGTCCCGTTCCATGTGGCTTGTCTCACTGCATCCGTGATGGTCGAGTCATGGGCGGGGTACAGGTCCTGCAGGGTGGGGCTCCGCCGGAGGTCTCCCTCGCCGAAGCGGCGCGGCGGCTTGGCATCGCTCCTCAGAAATGGGTGGCGATCCCGAAGACTCGGCGGAGTTGAGCCATGTCGTGCCGATCGGGGTCCGTGGGCTCGTATCCCTGATGGAAGTAGACCTGCTGCTCGGCGGACAGACACGGGACAGTCGTCCCCTTGATAGTGCCTGTCACGAAGCATGGGGAGGGATAGGTGAAAGGACGTTCCGGTTCGGGTGATGCCTGCATCGCCGAGCCGTCGTCTCCAAAGACGAGGGGATGAAGGTCGATCTCTCGGCCGTCCGGAGCCGTGACGACGAATCGGATGGGCCTCCAGCTCAGGCTCTCCACGAAACCCGCCTCAGAGAGAGCTGTCATGACGGCGGCTTCTTGGTCTTGTCGATGCATCAGGTCCAAGTCGCGGTGGTCTCGGGTCTGTTCGCCGATCAGAGCGTCGATCCCCCATCCTCCACCGATCCAGACATCTACCTCTGCCCGTCGCAGCAAAGTCAGGACAGACAACACGTCTTCAGCCGTCATCACGCGACGCAGGCTAGAAGCGATCGCCTCGGACAGCGAACGAATTCCTCCCGAGCCCACCAGGAAACTGCCACCTTCAATGAGAAGGCCGGAAGCCAGCGTCTCAGCATCCTGACGCAGCCCAGCTCAAGGCCCACCGACCTCGACATGATCGACGAGACGCGTCCCCGGAATCCGTGAACCGGCAGTCGAGACGTCCCTCGGCGAAGCGGCTGGAGCAGGAGATCAAGGCCAGGATGCCGGAGCGCTCCCTGATGGGGATCGTGGCCCGGACCGCGTACTGGGTGGAGTGGTGGCGCCGCTTCTGCCCGGCCTCGGGCAACGAGCCCAAGCTCACCGACCCCGTGGGCCTCTACGTGATCACCACGTTCGTCAAGGGCACCAACACGGGCCCTTACGAGGCCGCCTGGCACATCCCCGGCGTGAGCGGGCACGAGCTGTCGTACACGGGTCTGCCCCGGCGGCTCGATAGGCCGAACATGCCCTGTTGCCGCTGCACGAGGCGGAACCTGACGAGGCCGACTGACGGCCCCGGTTCAGTCGCCGCCGGTCTTGTCCTTGTCCAGCTCCGGCGCGTCCGGGTCGCGCAGCGGGCGCAGGGCGCCGGCTTTTCCGGCCTTCCGCCTTGGCCGCCCCGCGCAGGCGCTTGCCGTCGGCTGCCATGCCGCGCAGTGCGGCGGGCGCGGTGTCGACGGGACGGCGGTCCGCCAGCCAGCAGCCGACGGCCCGGTCCAGCGCATCGCCGTCGATGCGGGCCAGCAATCGGCGGACCGTCGACTCTGTGGGCAGGTGCCTGCGGGGAAGGAGTGGATCGGGACGGATGCCGAGGTGTTCCAACATGCAGGGCGGGGTGTCGGCAATCCATTCGCCGATCACCAGGAGCGAGCTGGCTCCCGACAGCACGGCGCACGCGGTCAACGCGAACCCGAGGGGCAGGGCATGCCGGATCCGCGCGGATCACGCGGATCCGGCACCGGCAATCGCTCCAGCAGGCCCGGGACTTCCTCGGGAGCGCCCGGAGTGCGCGCGCCCTCATGCGGGATGATGAGACCGAAGCCCTTCGCGTCGTTGAACCACTTCACCGTGCTAGTAGCCATGTCCCCTCCAAGAAACGCCAGTGGGCTGCCGCGGCCGGGTGGCCCAACAGCTGCGCCCGGTAGGCAGTTCAGGTCAAGCGTCGCCGTACTGACCGCAAGATCGGCATCACCACCGTCTACATGGTCACCAGCCTGACCGCCGAGCCGGCCTCCCCGCCCAGCCCGGATCGCGAGGCTCATCCGCGACCGCTAGAAGATCGAGACCCTGTATCACGTCCGCGACACCACCTTCGCCGAGGACGTTTCCCGCCTGCGGACCGACAACACGCCCCGCACCATGGCAACCAGACACAACCTCGCCATCGGTGTCCTGCGGCTGAGCGGCGCCAACACCATCGCGGCTGGTCTCCGCCTCACCGCGTGCGGTGCCGCCGACCCCTCGCGCTCCTCGACCTCGCCGGACGTCAGCCAACTACGCCGAAGCCCTGCCAGTGCTCCCTGCGAAAACGCAGCAGGGAGCACTGTTTAGGGCGGGCAGTTAAACCCGCCCTACAACCGGTTGGAGTTGCCTCGCGGTCGTTGGTCAACGCCGGTACCGGACGCTGCGGTAGGGACCGTCGGGTGTGGATCCTGACTGCGCCGGCCGCTCGGGGAGCGGTGTCATCAGAGATGACTAATAGGGCTGCGAGTGTGATCTTGCAGTGGGACCCGGGGATGGCGTGGATCAAGATCAATTAGTTTACGTTTCCTTGACATCCAGTCACCATGGAGGACGTACGGTCATGCCTTCCCCTCGCTGGACCTCACGCGCCGCCTTGCTCGTTGCCGGCGCCATGACCGTGCTTGTTTCGAGCGGCGGTTTCACTCATGCGGCTCCTGGACCCGAAGTGTTCAGCTGGGGGGCCAACAACAGCGGTCAGCTGGGCAACGGCACCAGCACCGACCGGTGGGCTCCCGGCCCTGTCACCTCACTCGCGCGGGGTGACACCGCCCAGATCGCGGCCGGCGGTTCCGGCGACGACAACGTCTTCGCGGTCGCCCGGCTGGAGGACGGCACGGTTCGGGCGTGGGGGCACAACTCGCTGGGGCAGCTGGGGGACGGGAGCCGCTCCGATCAGGCGGTGCCGGACACGGTGCCCGGGCTGACCGGCGTCACCGATGTGGCGGCCGGGGGCGGGCATGCGCTGGCCGTCCGGCAGGGGCGCGTCCTGGCGTGGGGCGACAACAACTTCGGGCAGCTCGGCAACGGCCGTACCGGTGACGACGCCACGATCCCGGTCCGCGTCCAGGAAATCACCAGCGCCAAGCAGGTCGCCGCCGGCTGCGACTTCAGCCTCGCCCTGCTCCAGGACGGATCGGTGTGGGCGTGGGGACGGGGCAGCCAGGGCCAGCGCGGCCAGGGCGACGCCGACCTCGCCACCGATGCCGTGCCGCAGCCCGTCACCGGGCTGACGGAAGAGGTGGCGCAGGTCGCCGCGGGCTGCCACCACGCCCTGGCCCGTACGGTCTCCGGGAAGGTGTATGCCTGGGGTGACAACCTGTACGGCCAGCTCGGCAACGGAACCAACACCAACAGCGGAACCCCGGTGCAGGTGCGGCAGCTGACCGGTGTGCGCACGGTCGTCGCGGGCGCGGACCACAACTTCGCGATCCGCAACGACAACACCGTCCTGGGCTGGGGCGCCGGCGGCTCCGGGCAGTTCCTCGAGGATGACGCGACCAACGGTCCCAACGTCACGCGGACGAACCGCAATTCCCCCGTGCCGGTCGACGCTCTCGCCGGTGTCCAGAAGCTGGCGGCCGGCCGCGACCACGATCTGGCCCTGTTCGACCACCGGGTGGATGCCTGGGGCGACAACGGGCACGGCCAGCTCGGCAACGGCACCAACGAGCCCCGGTACCGCCCGGTGACCGCGGTGCGCGGGAGTTTCGAGAATGTCGCGGTCTCGCTCGGCGGCGACAGCAGTTACGCGTACTGACCGCGTCCCGCCTCGAGACCACCGCCCCTACCGGCGCCCCTTTTTGCCCGCATCAGCAATTCCCGCCTCCTCCGCGGCAGACCCTGGTCTGCCTCTGCGGATTCCCGCCCGCACCGGCAGATCGGCAGTTCCTCATGCGCACAGCACCCCTCGCCTCCTTCGCCGCGCTCGTGGTGGCCGGCGTCACCGCCCTCGGCACAGCCCCGGCCGCCTCCGCCGGACCGTCCGACCCCTGGGTCTACAGCTGGGGGCACAACGCCAGCGGCCAGCTGGGCAACGGCTCCACCACCAACGCGACCACCCCGGGCCAGGTCCTCGGCCTGGCCCGGCAGGACGTCAAATCGATCAGTACCGGAGGCTGGCTCACCACCACCAACTCCTTCACCGTCGCCCTGCTCAAGAACGGGACCGTGAAGTCCTGGGGCAACAGCCAGTACGGGCAGCTCGGCAACGGAACCACCACCACCGCCACCGCCACGCAGAACGTGCCCGGCTCGGTCGCCGGCCTGACCGGCGTGCGGGCTGTCGACGCCGGCTGCTACCACGGCGTCGCGCTGCGCAACGGGCGGGTGTGGACGTGGGGCCGGAACAACAACGGGCAGCTCGGCAACGGTCAGCCGTTCCCCACCGGAGCCAATCCAGCGGAGCTGACCGCCGCGACCGTTCCGGCGGAGGTCCAGAGTCTGGATCATGTCAAGGCGATCGCGGCGGGATGCCAGTTCACCATGGCCCTGCGTGAGGACGGCACGGTGTGGACCTGGGGCTACAACGACTGGGGCCAGCTGGGCAACGGGACCAACACCCGGGCCAACACTCCCCAGCAGGTACAAGGGCTGAGCGATGTAGAAGCCATCGACGCGGGCAACGGACACGCAGTGGCCGTGACCAAGGATCACAAGGTGATGGCCTGGGGCCTCAACACAGAGGGTGAGCTCGGCGTTGACAGCACCACCCACAGCAACAAGCCGGTGGAGGTCAAGCACCTCACGTCCGTCGCCCGCATCTTCGCCGGCCCCTACAACACGTTCGCCCTGCTGGCCGACGGCACGGTCAAGGCGTGGGGCTGGAACGACAAGGGCCAGCTCGGCGAGAACACGACCACCAACCGCACCACACCCCACCTCGTACCCGCCCTCGCCGGAGCACGTGAGATCAGCCCCGGCCACAAGCACACCCTGGCCGTCCTGGAAGACCAGTCGGTGATCGCCCTGGGCAGCAACGACCAGGGCCAGCTCGGCAACGGGACCACGACGGACAGCCCCCTGCCCGTTACCGCCCTGCCGCCGGGCAGCGGAGTCGTCCACGTGGCAGGCGGCAACACCACCCCCGTCATCTTCGCCTACTGAACCCGCCGACCGGCCCGACAGCACCGAAGGGACACCGCATACCCCGTGGGAACCAACCGTCACCGCAGAACCACTCTGATCCTGCTCGCCGCGCTGGCCGCCGGCCCCGCTCCCCTCGCCAGCGTCGTCACGACCGCCCACACGGCGGCAGCGGACTGCCCGCAGAACGACACTCAGTGCGAAGAGAACGACAAGGACCAGAAGGAAACCGCCAAGGAGCGCCAGGAGGTCAACGACAGCACCAAGGACGCCAAGAAGGACATCGCCAAGGCCCAGGCCCAGGTCGACGAGTGCAGGCCGGAGTCGGCCGCCTGCATGCAGAAGCTGGCCGGTGACGGCGCCGAGGAGAAGAAGGGCATCACCGACACCGAAGCCGAACTGGCCGACTTCGAGGGCGCGCCGAAGAACAACGCCGCAACCGCCGTCGCGGGCTCCTGTGACGTCTACGCCGCCACCCTGCCCGTCTCCGGTGCCGACGCCAGGGACCTGACCGAGCTGTGTGAGGTGATGTCCCGGTGAGCGCGCCCGCTGCCCGTACGCTCCTGGCCGCCACTTCCGCCTGCCTCGCCCTGGTGCTGCCCGCCGCCACCGCCGCGGCCGACGGCGGTCTCGCACTCGGCCCTGCTCAGCCGGCCATCCCCACCGCGCGCGCCTATGGCAAGGACGGCCGTCCGCTGAAGTCGTTGCGGCCGGTTTTGGAGTACTGCCGTTCCAAGCGTGGTGGCTGCCGGTTCGCCATCGACAAGAAGGCCCTTCCTCTGCAGTTCTTCAGCGCGGTGAAGTCCTTCGGGAACTCCGTCATCAACTGCACCAAGTCCGATATCAATGTCGACCGGCGTGTGGACCTGGAGACCGGAAGCCAGGACAACATCCTCGGCGAGATCACCGGCAGCATCGCCCTCGAAGGGCAGGTCCAGGTCAGCGGCGAGGTCTCCGCGGGTGTCAGCGGCGAGGGCGGTATCACCTTCAAGACACCGAACATGAAGGAAGGCCCGATGTCCGAGACGACCGCCAAGGGCGGCGCGCAGGGCAGCGGCAAGATCGGGGGCTCGCTCTCCGCCAAGGCCGCCTTCCAGATGGCGTTCAAGGCCCAGTACCAGCGCGCCTGGACGACCAAGCACACGGAGTCCACGACCTACAGGATGACGGTCAAGCCCGGCGATGCGCTCGTCTTCGGGGCCAGCGCCGCCATGCAGCGGATCCAGGGCACCCTTACCACCAACCAGGGCCAGGCCGTGCACAACGTCACCGTGGACAGCCCGTCGACCGTCAACACCTCGTCGTTCATCGCGACCACCATCACCGCGCCGGGCAACACCTGCGACCGGCTGCGTCCCTCCGGCAGCACGCCGTGACCGCCCCCTGACGACAAGGCCGGAGTATCATGCGAACGACAGCACACCCCGCGACCCGCCGCGCCCCGGGCCTGCTCGTGGCGGCCCTGACCGTGCTCGGCACCCTGGGCACCGCCCTCCCGGCCGCCGCCGCACTCCCGGCCCGCAGTCTCACGGCCCCCCATGCCCGGGGCGAGTCTGCCCCCGGACCCGTTCAGGTGGCGGTCATCAACGGCGACTTCAGCCAGCCGGCGTTCACCGCCGACACTGACACCAGCCAGGTCAAGGGCTGGACCATCCGCTACCCCTACCGCTACAGCGGCACCGCCTCCGGCCATCCCGACAAGGCACCGGCCATCCTCCTGCGCAACCGCAACACCGACGATCACACCGTCAGCCAGCGGCTGCGCGGAGTACGGGCGGGTGCCGAGGTCACCGTCACTTTCGACGACGGCTTCGGAGGCGCGGCCGGCAACTGCCCGAGCGACCAGCTCACCCAGGGCCAGCCCTTCACCGTGCAGGCAGAGGGCGGCGCACGCCAGGAGTTCCGCACCGAACCCAAAGACCGGGGCTGGCATCTCGGCCGCGAGTACACCTTCCGGGCCTCCGTCCACGAGCCCCTGATCATCTTCGCCTCCACCCGCTCCGCCGGCAGCTGGAACTGCGGCCCGCTGCTCGCCCGGGTACGCGCCACACAGGTGCCGCCGCCGGTGGACAAGTCCGTTACCAAGGACCGGCTGCCCGAGTCCGTCGCCTACATCGGCAACGACACGGCATCCACGAAGACGGTCGCCGATTATTGCGCGACGGGAGCGCAGGCGTGTGTCTTCCGGCCCGAGGAGGCGTACTCCTACCGCTACTACGACACCGCCCGCACCGTCGGCGAGACGTACATCAACTGCACCCGCAACACCCTCAAGCAGGACCGGCCGGTCGCCTACGGCGACCAGACCCTGGACAGCCTCAGCCAGAGCGCCGGCATCGACCGGCTCGCCAACGCCCAGGACAACCTGCGCCAGCAGTTCACCCGCGGCACGGCCTGGCGCTGGTCGTCCACCTCGAACCGGAAGATCACCGAAACCATCGAGCCCGGCGAGGTCTCCTGGATCGAGGCCCAGGCCGGACGCCAGCGCACCGAGGGCTGGTTCGTGAGCACCGGCGACAACCCCGACCAGCAGTACCGGCTGCATGTCACGGTCGACGGCCCCTCCCTGTTCCTCTCCGACCGCATCTATCAGCGCACCGGCCCGATGACCACAGCAGAGAAACAGCGCTGCCGCGCAGACCGCCCCAGCGACACCACACCCAACGGCGCGGACGCCCCCGCCAGTTCAAACGACCGCGGCGCCTGAGCCAGAACGGATTCCCTCCCTCCGCTGGAAGCTCGTACGACGTGGAGAAGGTCGCCGAAAAGATCCACCAGGGCACCTTCCACACCCCGACCGGCGACCTGAGCCTCGACGAGAAGGGTGACCTCAAGGACTTCCGCTTCGTCGTCCACGAGTGGCGCTTCGGCAAGAAGACAGAGGTGGCCCCCTAGTTGGAGCCGGTGCCCGGTTCGCCCCTGGACCGACCGATGCCATGTCGGCGGTGCCCCGCTGTCACGACTCGACGGCGGGGCGCCAGCATCTGCATCAGTCCGGCTGGAGTACTAGCCGTAGTTAACACCCGTTCGGATACTCGCCGTTCCCGGTCCTGTCGGGCCGTAGGAGAATCCGAGACCCCGGGGCCTGTCGTTTCCCTTTCCTTCGGCCTTCACGTCACCCTGGGCGACGGGGGTGAGGGGTTTGGCTTCGGGCGAGTAGCGTCCGGCGGTTCGGGACCAGTCGTAGTTGCCGCGGATCAACGCGCTCATCAAAGCCGCGTACTGCCGGACCGCGGCGCTCTGCACCAGGGAGAGGGACAGCCTCTCGCACAGCTGTGGGATCTGCCGCTCGTGGTCGAGGAACCGCATCACCGCGGTGTCGGCCTTCTTCACGAGCTTGTCGATCGCCTGGGTCCTGGTGAGGTCGTGATGGTCCATGAGAGTGAGGATGAGGTTGGCCTCGCCGGCGGCCTCCTCTTTCTCCAGGGAGACGACCTCGTTGACGAAGATGGTGTGGTCGGTGGTGATGAGGCGCATCTGTTCGAGGTGGCTGCTGGACCAGGCGAGAGCGGGTACTTCGAAGTGTCCGACGCGCTCGCCCATGGCGAGGGAGATCCGCACCCCGACTGTGCTGCGGTGCAGTTCCATCATCGCCCCGGGGCCCAGGACCGTGCCGCAGCGGGCGTCGGCGACCTCGGTGAGGTTCCCCCACAGGTATTCCAGGAGGGCCTCGGCTGTCCTGGCGCGCCACAGCGGTGACATTCCGCTGGCCATCCGAGCCCAGACGTCAGCGAAAGCGGCGACGAGCGGTGAATCATCCTGGCCGTGGCTGCTGGGGGATCCGATGGTGTGGCGGATCATTTCCTGGCAGTCGGCCGCCGCGGCCGTGGGGTGCTGCCCGGCGGGGACGGTGAACTTGTCGTCGAGCTGGAAGAACCATGTCATCAGGTCGTAGGCCAGAGCGAGGTCGTCGGCGTCGGCGTCCGGGTAGTAGTAGGCGGCGAGATCGGTGACCTGGGAGAACAGATACCGATCGGCTGCCTCACTGCTGCTGATGGCGCCCAGGGTTCGCGCCCACTGCAGGTTGCGTTCGCGTACGGCAGCCAGGTTCGGGTTGACCTGGAAAGGGAACGGAACGGAGAACTCCACGTCCTGCGGCATTGAATCTTCGCTTCCTTCCTGGGTGCGGCCCTGATACGGGCCGCCTGGCGTACTCAGGGGTGCGGCACGCCGACGTGGCGCTCGCGGTCAAAGGCGCGGTCTCGGCCGGTTCCGTAAACCCCCTTGCTCCCGTGTCGGGGGCAGGCGCTAGAGCCCGATGTGTTGCGTGATGCTCACAGCAGCCGTACAAAGAGCGCGGCCGGCCTCCGGATATCCGGGGCAGCGGGGCCGCGCCATTCCCGTGGGGGGAATCCAGCAGTGAGAACACGCTCTTTGGTGTCGGCGGCCGTGTCCGCCGCACTGGGCGCCGGTGTAGCTGCTCAAGGGGCGTGAGCGCGCGGATGTCTGCCCGGGGCGTGCACTCGGGAACCGGCCACTGCCGGCACCACACGTCTGCGTGCGTGCCGGTTCCTGAACGGGCATTGGCAGGAAAGGGACGGTATGTGATCAACGAATGGGGCGGCTCCAGTCCGGCCGCAAGTGCGCCTCCAGGCCGTGAGGCCCACTGCCTCGGCGCAGAAACGTTCGCGCGTTACGCCCCTTGAGGGCAGCGGACCCTGTTGTCCGGAAGTTGCCGATTCGCAGCCTGAAGTCCTATTCCTTACTCCCTCGCCGACATGTTCGCCCCGCCGCCCGTCCGAATTGAAAGCGGAACTTTCGCGTCGACCGTCAGCCGGAGCCAGGACGATCGGCTGTGGCGCAGTGTGGCCCGGACGTCCGGCTTGGGTGGCCCGGCGTGCCGCGCCGTCGGCAGACGTTGGTCTCTGGAGCAGAAGGGCACCATGCATTTCACTCCCCATGAGCAGGAGCGCCTGTTGGTCCATGTGGCGGCCGGCGTGGCGCGGCAGCGCAGAGAACAAGGAATCAGGCTGAACTACCCGGAGGCGGTGGCGCTGCTCACTGCCTACGTCTACGACCAGGCGCGGATCGGCCGGAGCGTTGGCGAGATCATGGACTCGGGGCGGGGGGTTCTGACACGGGACGACGTCATGGCCGGTGTTCCGGAGATGATCGACAACGTCCAGGTCGAGACGACGTTCCCGGACGGCACGAAGCTGGTGACGATCCACGACCCGTTCGACGAGCCGCGCGAGGAGATCGAACTCCACCCCGGCAAAGTCGACTTCGTCGACGAGTCAGTGCCTTTGAACCCGGGGTTGGACGTCACCGAGATCGAGGTGCACAACCCGACCGACCGCCCGGTGCAGGTCGGGTCGCACTACCACTTCTATGAGGCCAACGAAGGCCTCAAGTTCTGCCGGGCGCAGGCGTACGGCAAGCGGCTCAACGTCGCGGCCGGCACGTCCGAACGGTTCGAGCCGGGTGATCGGCGCACGGTGGAGTTGGTGCGCATCGAGGGCGAGCGGAAGGTGCTGGGGCTGCGCGGGCTGGTCGGTGGGGAACTGCAGGACCACGCCCCGGACGACTCCAACGATGCGGGAGCTGATGACCGTGGCTGAGCGGAAGAACACCAGGACGACCGCGCGCGAGGACTACGTAGACCTGTTCGGCCCGACGACCGGGGACGAGATCCGGCTGGCGGACACCGCGCTGCGTATCAAGATCACCGACGACTGGTCAGGCGGTCTCACCAAGGATCTGGCAGACCCTCCGCCAGATCCTGCGCCCGAGAACGAGAGCAAGGTCAGCCTGCTGGCGAGCAGGAGCGGGCACGAGATGGTCTTCGGCGGCGGCAAGGTGATCCGTGAGTCGATGGGCCAGTCGGCGGCGCCACGCGATGACGTCGAGGCCAGTCCTGCGGACACGGTGATCACCGGCGTGGTGATCCTGGATCACTGGGGCGTGGTCAAGGCGGACGTCGCGATCCGGGACGGGGAGATCAGAGCCCTCGGCAAGGCGTACAACCCGGAGACCATGGACAAGATCCACGAGGGCCGGACGGACGGCCCGACGGATTTCGTGATCGGCCCGGACACCGAGGTGATCTCAGGCAAGGGCCGCATCCTGACCGCGGGCGGGGTCGACACCCACGTCCATTTCATCTGCCCGGAACAGATCGGCGAGGCCCTCGCGTCCGGTGTGACGACCCTGATCGGCGGTGGCACCGGACCGGCCGAGGGATCCACCGCGACCACCGTCACCCCGGGCAAGTGGCACGTCGAACGGCTCTTCAAGGCGCTGGATGAGTTCCCTGTGAACATCGGGGTGCTGGGCAAGGGCAGCACCATGTCCCGCGAGTCGATGCTCGGCCAGGTGAAGGCCGGCGTGATCGGCTTCAAGATCCACGAGGACTGGGGCGCCACCCCCGCGGTCATCGACACCTGTCTGAAGGTGTGCGAGGGCAGGAACAACCCAGGGGACGACGACCGGACGGTCGTCCCCCTCTCCAACAACGTGCAGCTCGCCCTGCATGCGGACTCGCTGAACGAGGCGGGCTTCGTGGAGTGCACCAAGGCCGCTTTCCAGGGCCGTCCCCTGCACATCTTCCACATCGAGGGCGCCGGCGGCGGCCACGCCCCCGACATGATCACTCTGTGCGGGGAGGAGAACGTTCTGCCCGCCTCCACCAACCCGACGCGCCCTCTGACGGTCAACACCGTCAAGGAGCACATCGACATGATGATGGTCTGTCACCACCTCAACCCGGAGCTGCCCGCCGACCGGGCCTTCGCCGACTCCCGGGTACGACCTTCGACGATGGCGGCCGAGGATCTGCTGCACGACATGGGCGCCATCTCGATCATGTCGTCCGACGCGCAGGCCATGGGCCGCATCGGCGAGATGATCATGCGGACCTGGCAGACCGCCCACGTGATGAAGACCCGCTACGGCCAGTTGCGCGAAGGCACCGCCGATCAGCAGGAACAGCAGCGCAAAGAGGCGGACAACTTCCGCGCCCGCCGTTACGTCGCCAAGTACACGATCAACCCGGCCATCGCCCACGGCGCGGACGGCCTGATCGGCTCCGTGGAAACCGGCAAACTGGCGGACCTGGTGCTGTGGGAGCCCAAGTTCTTCGGGGTGAAGCCGCACCTCGTCCTCAAGGGCGGGCAGATCGCCTACGCCCAGGTCGGCGACGCCAACGCATCCATCCCCACGCCGCAGCCCGTCCTGCCCCGCCCGATGTGGGGTGCCAAAGGAAACGCGCCAGGCGTCAACTCGGTCAACTTCGTCAGCCCCCAGGCCACGGTCACCGCGCAGGGACTTGGCATCAGCAAGTCCCTGTACGAGATCAAGGACACCCGCCAGGTGTTCAAACGGCACATGGTCCTCAACGACGCCACCCCCGACATCCAGGTCGACCCGAACACCTACGAGGTGTTCATCGAGGACACCTGCATCACCGAACTGCGCCGGCAGAAGGAGGAACAGGCGCAGGCCGACGAGGAGCTCTGCCCACAGCGGCCCGCCCCCACGCACTACGCGTCGGAACTGCCCATGGCCCAGCGCTACTTCATCTTCTGACCGTGTAGCGGACCACGGGGCGGCCGGCCCAGCAAGCCGGACATCACCCGCCCCGACTTTCCCGCCGCACCCTCGAAAGGCATGGCCGCCCGTCCATGAGCCGTACTGCTCTCCTCGTCCTCGCCGACGGCCGTTTCCCGGCAGGAGGCCATGCGCATTCCGGCGGCGTCGAGGCCGCCGTCGCCGCCCGCGCCGTCCACGATCCCGCCACCCTCTACGCGTTCTGCCGTGGCCGCCTGCACACCGCGGGCCTCACCGCCGCCGCACTGGCAGCCGCGGCCGCCGCCGGATGCGACCCGCTCGTCCTGGAGGAGGCCGCCGACGCCCGTACACCCGCCCCGGCCTTGCGGGCCACGGCCCGCAAGCTGGGCCGGCAGATGCTGCGGGCGGCCCGCGCAGCCTGGCCGTGCGAGGCACTGGAGCGGCTTGCACGCGATCTGCCGGGCGGCGCCCACCAGCCCGTCGTGCTCGGTATCGCCGCACACGCGGCCGGCCTCACCGCGTTGGACGCGGCACACGCCGCGGCCTTCGACAGCATCGGAACCCCCGCCACCGCGGCCGTGCGGCTGCTCGGCCTCGACCCGTTCGACGCCACCGCGGTCCTGGCCCGTCTTGGCGACGACGTCGACACCGTCGCCCGCCGGGCCGCCGACGCCGCCGCTCGCGTCGCCGAGGAGGGGGTCGGCATCCTGCCGGCCGCGGCGTCGCCACTGCTCGACATCACCGCCGAACAGCACGCCGCCTGGCCGATGCGTCTGTTCGCCTCCTGACCGAAAAACCCGGACTCTCCGCACACACCCGAAGGAGCTCACGCCCGTGCACCTCGACCACACGCACGACGGCCCCGGCGCCGTCTCCGCCGACGTCCACCGCCCTGACGGCACCCGACGCGCCCTCAGGATCGGCCTCGGCGGTCCGGTCGGCTCCGGCAAGACCGCTACCGTCGCCGCCCTCTGCCGCACCCTGCGCGAGCGGTATGCGCTCGCCGTCGTCACCAACGACATCTACACCCGCGAGGACGCCGACTTCCTGCTCCGCGAGGCCGTCCTGCCCCCCGAGCGGATCACCGCCGTGGAGACCGGAGCCTGCCCGCACACAGCGATCCGCGACGACATCTCCGCCAACCTGGAGGCCGTAGAAGAGCTTGAGGACCGCCTCGGCCCCCTGGACCTGATCCTCGTCGAGTCCGGCGGCGACAACCTCACCGCCACCTTCTCCAAAGGCCTCGTCGACACGCAGATCTTCGTCATCGACGTCTCCAGCGGCGACGACATCCCCCGCAAGGGCGGACCCGGCATCACCACCGCCGACCTCCTCGTCGTCAACAAAACCGACCTCGCACCATACGTCGGAGCCGACCTCAACGCCATGGCCTGCGACGCGGCCCAGCGGCGCGGCGACCTCCCCGTCGTCTTCACGTCCCTCACCGGCGACGACGGCGTCCGGCCCATCGCCGACTGGGCACTGGAACGACTCACCGCCTGGCGCCAGGAGACCACACGGCCCGAACCCGCCGTCGCCACGCACTGACCCCGCTCGGACCCGGCAGGAGACATGAGCACCCTCGCCCAAGACCTCACGCCCCTTCCGGACGCATACAACGTGGTGGCAACCGCCCGGGTGCGGGCCGGCCACAACGGCCGTACCACCACCCTTCCGCTACTCAGCAGCGACGGCCCCTTCCACCTCCAAAGGCTCCGCCCGCGTGGCGGCCTGGCCCGTGTCGACGTCATCGGCGCCATGAGCGGCCCCCTCGGCGGAGACCGGCTCGCCCTCCATGCCGACGCCGGCCCGCACGCCCGCCTCCAGATCACCTCAGCCGCCTCCACCATCGCGCTGCGCGGCCCCACCGACGACCCCGCCACCTACGACATCCGCCTGACCGTCGGCGACGACGCCACCCTGAACTGGCTGCCGCAGCCCCTGATCAGCACCGCCGGCAGCAACCTCCGCCAGACCTGCACCGTCACCCTCGCCCCCACCGCACGCCTCGTCCTGAGGGACGAACAGATCCTCGGCCGCACCGGCGAGACCAGCGGCAACCTGACCACCCGCCTCACCCTGCTCCGCTCAGGCCGCCCCCTTCTCGACCAGCACACCGCCTACGGCGACCCCCACCCCGCCTGGGACGGCCCCGCCGTCGTTGGCTCGCACCGCGCGTGCGGCCAACTCCTCATCGTCGACCCGTCCCTCACCCCGGCAGCCCACCCACCGGTCCTCCTCGGCCACCCCGACACCCCCGCCCACGGAGTGCTGGCCCCCCTGGCCGGCCCAGCACTCCTCGCCACCGCGGTGGCCGACACCGCAACCCAGCTACGACACCTCCTCGACGAGGCACTGCGACGAGCACTCACCTGCTCGCTCGCGGCCTCAGGACCGTCTCAGAGCTGAAATCGCGTTGAGTACATACCCTTCCAATCGAGAGAAACTCGGCACAATGAAGTCTGAGGCCGCGAACGTTCTCCCCGTCGCCGTAATCCCGCGCTTCGGTGGGCCAGAAGCCAACGGAACACCCGGCCACGACCTGAAGTCCCACCAACGATGGATGACGGCGTTCTGGGCGTGTGCGAGGGCGGTCTGGAACACCTTTCGTGCTTGGACGACATGACCGGTCAGGGCGAGAGCGTGGGCGAGCCAGAAGGTGCACAGCAGGAAGGCTCCTTCCGCTTCCTCGATCTCGTCGCCGAGGTAGCGGCGGACCAGGCCGTTGCGGTCGGTGAGGTGGGAGGCGATGGCCAGCACGGTCGACAGGACGCGCGGGTCGTGCGGAGGCAGGAAGCCCGCGGCCGAGCGGCAGTCGGACAGCAGGGCATGGTCACCGATCGGTCGCGCGCTCACCGACCGCGGCCCGTCTGCCCCGGACTCGGCCAGGACGGTCCGAGCCGTTGCCATCGGGGCAGGCCCACATCAGGTGCCGGTCGGTGATCCATCACAGCCTCCCTGCGCAGCGAACTGACCTCACTCGAGCGGCACCACCGGCGGGCCGCACCTCCCGCCGCCGCTGTTGTCATGACGGAGTGCCACGATCCGGCGAGGCCACCTGCGCGCTAGTCACCGGAGCCCGACCGATGTCCTCGCAACCGGATCGCCGATCCCCCATCAGCTGGGACGCCCCCGGGCAGTGCACCGAGGGCTGAGCGCAAGGAAGCTCCGGTGATCGCTCCGCCACTCGTCGGTGACGCCGAGGCCGAGTTCTGGCGCGATGCGGCGGAGCGCCGGAGCGCCCAGACGTGCCCAGGGAAACGGTGGACCCCGATGGCCATGGGTGTCTTCCACCCATGCGGTACAGCGCTCTGCCACGTCGATCTGCTCGACTTCGACGAGCAGGACACCCGTTGGTGCGATGAGCTGTGTACACCGTCGGAGCAGGGCCCGGGGGTCGCCGCCGATACCGATGTTCCCGTCGGCCAGCAGGAGCGTTTGCCAGGCTCCCTCACCAGGAAGGGGGGCGAACACCGACCGGCACAGTGCCGTCCCACCGAGAGCGATGGTGCGGGCGACCGCCCGCGGGGCAACGTCGATACCGACGGCGAAGATGCTCTGGTGCAGGAGTGCCCTGCACAGCCGGCCCGGTCCGCAGCCGACGTCCAGAACGGGGCCGGCGCAGCGCTCCAGCAGGGTTTCGTCGGCCCTGGTGGGCTGTGCGTACCAGCGGTGCACCGGCAACCAGGTCCACCGTCCGTCCGTCAGCCGTAGGTACACCGGCCCGCCGGTCCGCAGGGCCAGTGCGTAGGGGTCCCGGCGTTCGGGTCTGTTCTCCTCGGTCGTCACGGGGGGCCATCACGATCGGGCGGTGGGCGTTCCCCGTCGGCGCGGGCGGCCAGGAGGACACGGCGCAGTCTGAGTGCGAAGGCCAGCGCCGAGGCACCGAAAAGCACACCGGTGATCGCCAGCCATCGGCCGAGGTAGACGCTGTCGGACAGCCCGGTGTCTCCGGGGTAGGGGACCGCGAGGCGGAAGATAAGGGGGAACCAGACCAGCAGGAGCAGACCTGACAGGAAGGTGGGGACGCGAAGATAGTTGATCCATGGCACCGTCGGGCTGTCGGCGGCGCGGTGACGGAGTACGTAGAGGGCCGACAGGTCGGCCAGCGAGTACAGGGGCAGCAGGATCAGGTCGTGCAGGATCGCCGCCCCCACGAACCAGATCGCCACCTCCCAAGGCTGGACCGCGAACAGGCGCACCATGGCGTAGCCGGTGAGGGCGAACGAGGCGATCAGGACGAGAAGGTGCAGGGGGCCGGAGCCGTACCAGTGGACGAATCGTGCCATGGTCACGCCCTGAAGGTGAGCCGGTGGACCCACTTGGTGTTGTTCACGCCGGGGTTGGCCGGGACGATGATGCGGGCCGGGTATCCGTGGTCGAGCGAGAGATGTGCGCCGTTGACGCGCAGGGCGAGCAGCGCTCGGGGGTCGTGGATCTGGTTGCCCCGCAGCACCACCCTGGTGAAGGGGCCGGGGGGTTGAATCGACTGGACCAAGACGCTTCCTGCATCGGGCATACCGGCCATGGCGGCGAGGTCGGCCAGCCGGAGACCGCTCCAGTGCTGGTCGTCGGTGGACCATCCCTCCACGCAGGCGATCGGGAGTGCGGCGGCATGCTGCGGCATGGCCAGGAGCTGCTCGCGGGTGAAGACCTGTGGCGCTCCGCGCCCGTGGACCTCCAGTCGCCAGGTGGGGCCGACGAGTGCGGGGGTGACGCCCACTTTCGCCGCCGTCTTGTTGATCTGGAAGGCGTTCGGGCCACTGCCGGGGTCGCGGTTGTGCGGTGCGAGGAGCGCGGTGGCGCGCATCCAGCCGCCGATGCTCTGTCCGGCGGTCATGGCGAGGAGGAGGAGCGAGCCCGCTCCCACCATGCCCACCGCGCCGCGGCGGGTCATCGTCGGCGGGGCGGGGGCGGCTGCCACCAGGCCGTCGGGGTCGGGTGGTTCGGGCACGGTGTGGGCGAGGTCGGTGCGCAGTTCGGTACTCAGGCTGCGCGAGCGCAGGGCCCGTGTCATCCGGGCGAGTTTGAGGCACACGTGGACGATGAAGGCGGCGATGAACACCCAGGCGCCGTAGAAGTGCAGGCGGTAGAACGAGCCCGGGAAGACGTAGTAGAGCTGGATGTTGATGATCCCGGTGACGAATTCGAAGATGACGCCGCCGACCAGCAGCAGCAGGGACAGCCGCTCGAGTCCGTGGGCGACGGAGCGCACCGGCAGCCATTCGAACAGCTTCGGGATCACCGACCACAACTTGGCCAGCAGCACCGGCACCAGAACCACACCCAGCGTCACGTGCACGCCCTGGAGCAGCCGGTACAGCCAGTACGGGTGGGTAGGCCAGCTGAAGAGATAGAAACCCAGTACGCCCTTGTCGGGTGTCTCGTCATTGAGGGGGCTCAGCCCTGGGTTGTAGGAGGCGTAGGAGAGTAGCCCGGTGACGAACAGCAGCGGAATACCTACCAGGAGGACCAGGCCGAACACCGAGGTCAGCCAGGGCCCGCGGATCGGGCTGCGCCAGAATCCGGGCCGGAACGGACCCGGTGGCGGGGGCAGCTGCCCGACACGCTGTGCCGTTGCACGAGTCCGAGCACGGCCCGCAGCCGCGGCGGCAGCCACAGCTCCACGTACGCGCTTCAGTCGCTTCGGCGCCGACTTCTCTTCCGATCTCCTGCGTCGCCACCCACCGGACGGTGCCGGCCCCGACGGCCGTCCGCCACTTTCCATCGGCCCTCGCCTCCAGTCGCTGAGCGGCCCCAACGACGGGGCGGTTCCATGCCTGGCCCCGTGCCTGACGGACAAGACATTCACAAGCTGACACACACCAGGCCGGCTGACCGGGCCTGAGGTGCAAGCGGGTGTCTGCCACCAGCCGAACGGTCGAACAACTGCTTCAGGCAGTCCCCCAGATCCCCCGTGCCCCGGGTCATGATGAAAAGGTGCGACGCCCCAGCGCCTCCGACCGGCCCGGCCACGCCACCCTGACCAGACAGGCCGGCTGGTTCGCCGTGATCGGCGTCGCCTCCACAGCCGGTCAGGCCCTGCTGTACTGGGGGCTGCGCCACTGGTCGCCTCCTCTCGTGGCCAATCTCGCCTCGCTCGGCGTCGTCACCGTCCTCAACACCGAGGCGAACCGGCGGTTGACCTTCCGCGGCTCTCCAGTCCGTGCCGTCCGGGCACACCTGGTGGCAGGCGTCCTGTTCGTCCTTGCATACCTGGTCACATCCGGAGCAGTCCTGCTCTTCCGCCACTACCGGCCCACCGCCTCACCTGCACGCGAGACCCTGGTGCTGGTACCCAGCTTCGCCCTGGTGACCGTGGTGCGCTTTACCCTGCTGCGACTGGTCATCGGCGGAGGCCACCGCCGCTGAGTCCTCACACATACGTGCCCGCCACACCGTCAGGTGGTTTTATCAGTGAGTCCAGACACCGGTTGTCGATGGGCGGCGACACCAGCCGGTGTTGTCGGAGAGTGATATCGCTGAGTTTTGGTTCTGGCTCAAGTTCCGTGACCTGCGCACGCTGAGTCACGGTCCGTGGTCGTGATGGGCTCCTGAAAGTCGCCCGAAAATGATCAGTGGTGACCTCAGGTACCTGACAGTTCGGGACCGTGGAAGAAGTGGTCCTCCGGCTGGACGAGTTGCTGTTCCCGTCAATCGCGGACGTGTCGGTGGACGTGAGCAACGAGACGATACGAGTCGAGGCCCGCAGCACAACGACCGGTTCGGCGTGTTCAGGCTGCGGGAACTGGTCGATCCGGGTTCATAGCTCCTACATGCGGTTTCCTGCGGATGTTCCCAGCGCGGGGCGCCGGGTGGTGCTCTGTCTGCGGGTCCGCCGCTTCGCCTGCCCGGTCGCTTCGTGCGGGCGACGGACGTTCGTTGAGCAGGTGCCGGGATTGACCCGGAGGTACGGCCGGTGGACCGAGCGTCTGCGTTCGACGCTGGCGGCGGTCGGCCTCGCCCTGGCCGGCCGGGCGGGAGCTCGGATGGCTGGCGTCTTTGGAGTGTCCGTCAGCCGCAGTACGGTGCTGCGGCTCGTCGAGGCGCTGCCCGAACCGGATCTGCCAGCCCCGAGGGTGGTCGGCGTCGATGAGTACGCGACGCGCAAAGGGCGGCACTACGGCACGGTGCTGGTCGACGTCGAGACGCGACGGCCGGTTGACCTGCTGCCGGACCGGGAGGCATCGAGCCTGGCCGCCTGGCTGGCCGAGAGGCCAGGGATCGAGGTCGTCTGCCGGGACCGAGCCCCGTTCTTTGCCGAAGGCGCCACCGCTGGGGCACCTCAAGCGGTGCAAGTCGCGGACCGCTGGCACCTATGGCACAACCTCAGCGAAGCCGCTGAACGGTGTGTTGCCGACCATCGGAAGTGCCTGCGTGGCACTGCGCCCGAGCCGCCCCGGCAGGTCAAGGAACCGGAAGAACCGGCCGACCCTACTGGCTCACCGTGGCCGACAGGCCACCGGTTCGCCGACAGAACCCGGGCCAACCACGCCGCTGTCCACGCTTTGCTGGCCGCCGGCCACAGCCGCCGCGCGATCCAACGCCAGCTCGGCATGACCTACCGCACGGTCAAACTCCTGGCCGACGCCACTGCCCCGGAGGACCTCTTTCACGGCCAGTGGCAGGGCCGCCCCTCCGTTCTCGACGAGTACAGGCCCTACCTGGACGACCGCTGGAACCAGGGCTGCACCAACGCCTGGAAGGCATGGGAGGAGATCGTGCCACTCGGCTACACCGGCAGCTACCAGCGAGTTCGCGCCTACTTCCGCACCAAGCGCCTCTCAGCCGACCCGGTCACCGCACCCCCGCCCTCACCCCGCACGGTTGCCGGCTGGATCCTCCGGCATCCCGAGTCCCTCTCCGAGGGCGAACAGCTCCGGATGAAGGCCGTCTTGGCCCACTGCCCCGAACTGGAAGCCCTCACCAGACACGTCCGTTCGTTCGCTCAGATCCTCACCGCGCGACAGGGCCAACGGCTGCCCGAGTGGCTCAATGCCGTCCGCCAAGATGACCTGCCCGGTCTCCACACCCTCGCCGCGGGCATCGACCGCGACCGTGACGCCGTCGTCGCCGGCCTCACCCTGCCCTGGAGCTCGGGAGTCGTAGAAGGGCACGTCAACCGCATCAAGATGCTCAAGCGCCAGATGTTCGGCCGCGCCGGCTTCAACCTCCTCCGGAAGCGCGTTCTCTTGGCGTGATGAGCCCCGGGAGAAATTGCGAAGCGGGCTGAACCGCCCCAGGCGAGAATGACGCGGTGTTGATCGTGAATGCCGTCCTGGAAACCCCAGACACCGTTGACTTCTCTTTCTGGCCGGTGGCTGACCTGCCTCCGTACCAGTTCATGGCTCTGTCGAGCAGTATGTCCCCGCTCGAAGTCGGCAGCGCGCTGGCCATGCTGGCTGACTACAACTCGCGGACAGGTGACGACGATCGCCCTTTGATGGACGCCAGCGAGGCGATTCGCCGCCTGCTGGAGACAGACAGAGTCATCGCACCAGGAGGGCTGCGCGTCCACGACACCCGTACCAACGTCACCGTCCAGCCAGGATGTTGTTGTGGGCTGGAGGACTGGCGCGAGTGGCTCGATGTCGCAGACGGAGAGACCCTGTGGCTCGGCCATGACCCTTCACCAAGACTTGAGCATGCCGACGAGGTCGTGCAGCTGTGGCCGGACAGCGTAGACGCTCAAGAAACTCCTTCCGGGCAGCCCATCGAGATCGTGGTGGGTGACCTACCGGGGATCCTGCATTCCGTGCAGGAGGGACTGCAAGGCTTTCTCTCTCTGACCAAGCAGTGGGCCACTCGCCATGTTCCGACTCTCGCCGAGGACCTGGCAGCCAGACTCGACGAAGATCTGGCCATCAGTGCACCACTGCCGGGTACCAGTGGCCAACACGCACCGTAACCGATCACGAAATCTGTGCCAGAGCCTGAGTTTTGACACCACTTGGGCTCTTGCGGTGGGAGGCTGGCCTCGCGTGGTGAGGGGGCGCCGATGCCACCGAGGTCCAAGGTCGATCTCGCACCCGGCCCTCTCCCGTAGATCGGCTGATCGATCACTTGGCCAGTCCTCGGGAGAGCGATCATCATGTGGGGATGTCTGAGAATCAATCCTCTGTAGCACCAACTGCAGTGCGGCTCCCTCGGTACACAAAGACAGACCAGGACGAGATCCTCGGCGACGGCGATGATCCCTTCGGTGTTGCCGCGGCCGGCTTGATCTGGCTGCCCAAAAAGGAACACTTCGGCATCAGACACGGCGACCGGCTTGTGGCACACGCCGGCCTCCTACGGCTGCCTGTTGCGATCGGCGATGTCGAGACAGAGGTAGTGGGCGTCGGTGGAGTGGCTGTGGCACCCGACCTGCAGGGTCAGGGGTTGGCCCGGCGTGTGGTCACAGCGGCACTTGACCACGCTCGCACGATGGGTCCTCAGCACGCGCTCCTGTTCTGCCGGCCTCCCCTTGTGCCGCTGTACCAGCGCCTCGGATGGCACCCCCTCGACAAGGCGGTACTTGTCGAACAACCCGAAAACCGCCTGGTGACCATGCCGCTGCGGACCATGGTGACGCCCCTGCGCGACAACGCGCACTGGCCTTCAGCGCCAGTCCGTCTGTTCTCCCTGCCGATGTGACGGGCCCCTTCCGCGACGGCCGTCCGGCGTGGCGACAAAGGCCCCGCCCCGGCGACACCGATGTCAGTTCTCGCTGACATTTTCCGGCTCTGTGATCAACAAGTGCTGCTCGAACTCGACGACAAACGGTGTCAGCTCTCGATTACGAAGCCAGTCAGGAGACCCCGCGAGTGAGAGCCCGCGCCGGTTGGCGTGTGGTCATGGTCGGCGGTTCGGGCGTTCGGCCCAGCGGTGAGTCGTCTGGCTGTGGCGGTCCCCTCGGGAGTCGTTTCGCGCTGACTCTGGGAGTCATTCGGTGACCCGTTTCAAGGTCAACACCGATGAGATGTAATGTCGCTCTGATGTGCGGAAATCGGGTGTGGACCGCGCGGCAAGGCCTGGTGGTTCGTCGGCGAGGTCACCGGCGGCAACCACAAGCGGGTGGATGCCCTGTACTGCTCACCGAGGTGCCGCAGCCGGGCCTACCGCCACAGGCAACCACGTTCAGAAGGCGTCACGCCGTGACGCCTTCATATGACGCTATGGGGTTCAGGAACCGGCACTGCCCGCACCCCCCCGTCGCTCGGGGCGGTCTCATAGTTGCTCGGCTTGATTCCCCAGGCAGTTCCGCGCCGATCTGCGGACAGGCGTCCCTCCTTTGTGGCGTCCGTGCGCAGACCGGCGCCACACAGGAGGGGCCACTCGATTGCCCGCCAACACCGAGGTTGTGGTGGCCAGTTCGTCAGGAAGTCCCCCGGACAAGGGAGCCGGCCGACTGGCGGTTGAGCATCGGATCAAGTCCCCCTCACCGTTCGAAGCTGGAGGGCACAGAGCAGGGCTAGCGGGGGGTGACTTCTGCGGTGAGGCGGCCGGTCCAGGGGCACCAGTAGAGGCCGGGGAGGAAGGGGCCGCCGGCTTCGTCCAGGTGGTCCTCGACGTAGGGGATGGTGGCGTCGCAGACCTCGATGGCCGCGTCGGCGAAGCTGATGGTGTCCGGGTTGTAGTGGAAGTCCCACTGGGGGTTGTAGAAGGCCGTGCGCTTGATGATCCGGCCGATGACGATCTTGGGTTCGCCGCCCTTGACGATGTCGCGGGCTTCTTTGATGACTTCCGGCCTGGTGATCTCGATGACGAAGTTGTGGCCGGTGATGTCCCGCATGTTGAAGTACGCGGCGTCTCCGGCGGCTCCGGCCTGTCCGCTCTGACCCATGGTCAGAGCGAGCAGGGTGGCCGCGAGGATGCCGATCCGGGTGGTGATACGTCGCATGAGGGCAGCTCCGTGCCTGGGGGTCGTGACACTCACGACCAATCATGACGCAAAGTAGCCGAATGACTACACTAAGTAAACGATCACACTCGGAACCCCGTTTCCCAGGATCCCGACAGCCCCACCGCGAGCGGATCGCCGCGTACGGGAAGGAACCAGGAGCGCCAATCACCCCGGCCGGCCTCGGCCTTGCCGATCCCCGGCGGGGTGGAAGGGGCCGTAACCACCTGCCGGACGGCCCCTTGCTCAAGTGAGCCTGGCGACGTGCCCACCGTACGGCGCCAGGCTTCCCGCTACCCTCCGGCCAAGAGCCGCCCTTACGATGATCACCGTGACCACCCGCCGCACTCTTGGCGCCGGCCCCGAGGCTCCCACGCAGAACATCCGCGCCGCCCAGGCCGACCTTCTCGACGCACTGCCCGGCGTCCGTCTGCCAGACCTCGGCGAGTTGCGAGCTCGCGGAGTCCTCGGAGCCCACCCCGCAGCGCCGCCGAGCCCGCGACGAACCCTCGGCGCTGGCCGCACGGACGACGCGGTGCCGGATCCCTCCGACCCGCTCCACGCGGGGTAGAAACGACGGCGGACCGCCTCTCCCCGCCGCCCCGGACGGCCAGCCGTCCGGGGCGCTGCTGCGTCTTGGTGCCCTCACGCCCTCAGGGCGTGCTGTGCCGACGTTGTGGCAGTACCTGCGCGAGCAGGCCGACGCCGGACAGAGGTCACCCGAACGGCTTACACGCCCTCGCCTCGCGCATGCGGCCCTCACCCGTTCGGCCCACACTGACACTGGACCTTCTGCCGTCGCGCCGTTCCCGTGGTCACCGCTTCGTCGGGAGGCATCGTGGTCGTGCTGGCTCTGCTCGTGCCGGGAATGCTCCTGCTCCTGATGCTGGCGCTGGACCTCTTCGAAGACGTCCTGTTCCCCTCACCACCACCGCCCCCTCCAGATGACAAGTCCACGAAGCAGGTCGACAGCCACGATCACGGACAGCAAGACACCTAGCGATCAACGCTCCCGGGTTTGCGAACCTCGAATCCGCAGTTCATGCGGATTGCCCCGTCTCATTTGATCTTGCCGCCGAGCGGTGCCCTGACCTGCGGCGGGAGCAAGGTCGAGTCTGGCGAACGGCTCCCTTGCGCAATGGTTGCCGTCAGGCCAGCCAGAGTCAGGGCCAGATGTGCTGCAGAGTGAATTCAGGCGTCGCATATGGTCCGGCCTGAGGCGCCGAGGGATCGGCAGGAACCTCGGCGTCGGTTACGCGTGAGGCATACGCCTCGGCGTTGTCGACAGGTGTGTAGGCCAGCACTGACTCGTCAGGGAGTTCCCAGAACCGTCGGGAGTTGGCGGAGACCGCATACACCGTGGCGAAGCGGGTGGACTGCGGGGCGGTAAGTGCCGCCCGGACATACCCCACGGTGTCACGCGGGCTGAGCCAGGTCGCCAGGTGGCGAGGTTCTGTGGGCGCATCCTCGAAGCTGCCGATGCGCAGGCATATGACTGAGAGGCCGAACTTATCCGCATACAGCTGACCCAGGGCCTCAACGGCTACCTTGCTCACGCCGTACAGGCCGTCAGGCCGCGCAGGCTCCAGCGGACGTGTGCGATGAGCCGTGGGATAGAAGCCTGTGATGCGGTTACTGCTGGCCAGCACCACACGCCCGCTTCCCACACGCCGCGCTGCTTCCAGCACATGGTGGGTGCCCAACACATTCGCTTGCAGGAGATCGGCAAGAGGCGCCTCATCCGGCACTCCGCCCAGGTGAAGCACCGAATCCACACCGGCCAGCGCCGACTCCACAGCTGCCGCATCCCGCAGGTCGACGATGCGCACCTCTTCCGTTGCCGTCTCCGCCCGGAGCGGAACACGGTCCAACAGGACCAGCCGATCCGCATCGCCTCTCAGAGCCACCCGGACCACAGACCCGATGTTGCCCGCTGCACCGGTGACCGCCACCGTTCCCAGACCCACTACGCCCCCACAGGCTCGACAATGCCCCGATTCTGCCAGCCACCCCATCCATTCCTCATCCCAGTGCGCCGTCCCGGAGTGGTGTCAGTTCTCACCGATATTTCGCTGCCCTGTGATCGACAAGTGGTGCTCAAACCCGTCGACAAGTGGTGTCCGTCCTCACGAACGAAACCAGCCTGTCGACGGCGGACGTCGTTTCACAAGAGATCGCGCACTCGAGCCCGATGCGCGACGGCTGAGGACCTGACTTCCGCTGCCCGGTCTAGGGTTCTCAGCCGTAGCCCGGCCCCCGGTGTCGCTCTGGCGGGGCCGGGCTACTTGCTGCGCCGGCGGCGTCCGAAGACCGCTTGGCGCAGCGTCGGGTACTGCTGGCGCAGGTCGGTGCGGCAGGAGGGGCAGTGTCGGCCGTCCTCCGGTGGGGCGAACTCCAGGTCGTAGCCGAGCGGGCCGGTGATCGGCCCTCCGCATCGCTCACACGACGCGGCCTCGGGGGCCGGTTCGGGTTCCGGGTCAGGTTCCTGTGCCCAGCGTTCCCTCTCCGCTGCCCACTCCCGGTGTTGCTGCTCGCGCTCTTCGTCGCGTTGGCGGCGGCGTTGCTCGTCGTGGGTGTGCCAGGCGTCATGGTCGGCGGGGTTGGCGAGGGCGTTGGGGAGGGTTTCCCACTGGCCGTGTCCGCATCGCCACCACACCGCAGTCCGGGGGCCGCTGGGCTGGAGGCGGTCGAGGGTGGTGAAGAGGAGGGGGATGGTGTCGTCGTAGTCGTGGTAGCCGTCCCGTTCTTCGGCGCCGGACCCGCCGCCGGCGCCGTGGTAGCTGCCGGACCAGACGGGACGGGTGAGCTCCATGACGGTGTTCATGCGGTTCTTCAGGGCCTGCGGGCCGGTTCGGGTGCCGGGGTTGAAGACGACCACGACCGGCGGGTGTGCCTCCCGCTCGGTCGTGGGGTACTGGGTGCGCCACACCGGACTCTCGCTGCCGAGCGGGTTCTTGGACTTCAGACGGAAGTGGCGCAGGTACTTCTCGGACTTGGCCGCCAGGGTGTCGGCGGACTCGGTGCGGCTGTCGACTTCCACGAACAGACAGCACCGGCAACCCGGCTTCCGGCGCCTGGAGGACGGGATGAGACCCGTCCCCACCATTGACCTAGACATCGGATCTATGGACACTCTGCTCGGAGATCTGACGGGGTAGCGGGCGGCAACTCCGCCTATTCGTTGGGTGTTTCGTGACTCATGGATGCTCCGGAGGGGCTATGTCA
Organism: Streptomyces sp. GbtcB7; assembly: GCF_019091445.1. Taxonomy (NCBI): domain Bacteria; kingdom Bacillati; phylum Actinomycetota; class Actinomycetes; order Kitasatosporales; family Streptomycetaceae; genus Streptomyces; species Streptomyces sp. GbtcB7. Next base: position 11,924 of record NZ_JAGXJM010000018.1, on the reverse strand, counting down.
AAGTCTCGGTTCGTGTTTCTCGGGTTGGCACTCGCCTTGCTCGGAGGTGCTGCCAGTCCTGTCGCCGCAGCACCAAGAGCGAGGCCGGTGGTCGTCGACGTGGACGACTACGGCGCCGACCCCACGGGCCGGACGGACTCGACGCCCGCCGTCACCGCGGCGATGCAGCACGCCAAGAGCGTCGATCGGCCGGTCAGGATCGTCTTCTCGAAGGGCACCTACCAGCTCTACCCCGAGCGGGCCGAAACGCGTGAGCTGTACGTCTCCAACACCGTTGGCGCCGACCAGCGTTACCGGGACAAGAAGATCGGGCTCCTCGTCGAGGACATGCACGACGTCACCATCGACGGCGGCGGGGCCAAGCTCGTCTACCACGGCCTTCAGACGGCGTTCGCGTCGATCCGCTCGACCGATGTGACCTTCACGAACTTCTCCTTCGACTACGCGGCCCCCGAGGTCATCGACGCGACCGTCGCCGCCACCGGTGTCACCGACGGGCATGCCTACCGGGTCCTGTCGATCCCGGCCGGCAGCCCGTACCAGGTGAACGGCACACACATCACCTGGCTCGGCGAGAAGAGCCCGGCCACCGGACAGCCGTACTGGTCGGGTGTCGACGGACTCCAGTACACCCAGTTCCACGACCCCAAGGCGCAGCGGACCTGGCGCGGAGACAACCCCCTGTTCACCGACGTCTCCTCGGTCACCGACCTCGGCGGACGCCGGATCCGCATCGACTACACCAGCGCGGCACGGCCGGCGGACGCCGGGCTCGTCTACCAGATGCGCCTCATCGAGCGGACGGAGCCGGGCGCCTTCATCTGGCAGTCCAAGAACGTCACGATGCGCTCGATGAACGCCTGCTACCTCCAGTCCTTCGGCGTGGTCGGGCAGTTCAGCGAGAACATCTCTATCGACAAGGTGAACTTCGCACCCGATCCGAAGTCCGGCCGGTCGACGGCATCGTTCGCGGACTTCGTGCAGATGTCCGGCGTCAAGGGGAAGGTCTCGATCACCCGGAGCGTCTTCGACGGCCCGCACGACGACCCGATCAACATCCACGGCACCTACCTCGACGTCGTCGGGAAACCCTGGCCGAACACCCTCACCCTCGCCTACGAACACCCCCAGACCGCCGGCTTCCCGCAGTTCGCCCCGGGTGACGAGGTCGAGTTCACCACCCAGCGCACGATGACCCCGCTGGCGGACCCGCATGCGAAGGTCACCGCGGTCGACGGGCCCAGCGGCATGGACCACACGAAGTCGCTGACCTCGATGACCGTCACCTTCGACCGACCGGTTCCCGTGGGCGTCGAGATCGGCGGCACGGTCGTCGAGAACATCACCGCCACCCCGTCGGTCGTCATCTCCGGCAACGTGTTCCGCAACGTGCCGACCCGCGGCATCCTGGTCACCACCCGCAAGCCCGTCCTGATCACCGGTAACCGGTTCGACGCGATGTCCATGGCCAGCATCTACGTCTCCGCCGACGCCTACCAGTGGTACGAGTCCGGGCCGGTCGCCGACCTCACGATCCGCGACAACACCTTCACCCGGCCCAGCGGTCCGGTCATCTTCGTGGAGCCGACCAACCAGGTCGTCGACCCGGCGAACCCGGTGCACCACAACATCGCGGTCGAGCACAACACCTTCGACATCAGCGACGTCACCGTGGTCAACGCCAAGAGCGTCGGCGGGTTCACCTTCACCGGCAACACCGTCCGGCGGTTGGACGAAGCGGATCAACCTCCTTACACCTCCCCGCTGTTCGTGTTCCACGGCAGTTCAGGCATCCGGATCGCGCGCAACCACTACGACAAGGACCTCAACACCTCCGTCGTCACGGACTGAAGCGGGTGGTTGAGGGGTCGGCGTCCCGCCCTCCCCTCAACTCCCCCAAAATCCTATGTGATCCTTCACTGTCACAGTGGAGGGGCAATCGCTGCACGGGTCTTGACGTGGAAATCTCCCCTCCCCCAACATCACGGACATCCGAAATCCTATTTGATTTAAGTGGGGCGAGCACCATGACCCGTCGTAGATCAGTGCTGTCAGCCACCGCCACCCTCGTCCTCCTCACCGGCTCGACCGCCGCCTGCACCATCAAGAACTCGGACGAACCGAGTGCGGCCGCTGCCGCTTCGGCACAGACCGGTGTCGGATCGGCCGAGCTCGCCGACGGTTCCGGGACCAGGGTCGCGCTGGTGCCGGGCGGGGCCCACCCCTACTTCCAGCCCTGGAAGCAGGCCGGCGCGGAAGCCAAGAAGACCCTCGGTCTGGGTGACGTCACCTTCGACGAGACTGCCGAATGGGACCAGCAGAAGCAGAACGACCTGCTCTCGACCCTGGCTGCCCGCGGCTACAACGCGTTCGGCATCTTCGGCGTGTCCCCGACCGACATCAACTCCACCTTCGCCGACCTCAAGTCCCAGGGCTTCGCCGTGGCTTCGCTCGCCTCCTGCCCCGCCGGCGGGACCAACGAGGCCGACTTCTGTCTCTCGACCGACGTCGAACTCGCCGCCTACAAGGCCGCACAGGCCGCCATCAAGGCGATGGGCGGCAAGGGCGCCCTCGTCCACCTCACGGGCAACAACGTCGACGCCAACACCCAACTGCGGATGAAGGGCGTCCAGAAGGCGGTGAAGGAGACAGGCGGCAAGGTCACCCTGCTCCAGACCATCACCGACATCGACAAGGACCTCCAGACCGCGCAGAAGGCGGTCTCCGACCTGATCGCCGCCAAGGGCGCACAGATCCAGGGCATCGTCTCGACCGCCTACAACCCGGCGGTCGCCGCCGCCGAGGCCGTACACGAGACCGGTTCGAAGGCCAAGGTCGTGGCCATCGACGACGACGCCAAGATCCTCAGTTCCATCAAGAACGGCTCCGTCACCGCCACGGTCGTGCAGAACCCCGTCGGCCAGGCGGAGATCGGAACCTGGGCCCTCGCCCTGCTGCAGACCAAGCAGTGCACGATGGCGAAGCCCGGACAGATCGTCGACTCCGGTTCCTTCGTCGTCACGAAGGCGAACGTCGCCGACTACGACAGCGCACGGCAGGCCAAGACCGCCGAGCTGAAGAAGCAGTTCGCCGACACCTACCTCTCCTGCCGCTGAACGCCCGGGCCACGGACGACAGAAAGCCGCCACACGACATGAGCATCATCACCAACGCCACGGCCCTGCTGGCCGACATCGCGGTCGAGACGGACCGCACCGACGCCATGCAGTCGTTCGTCAAGCAGGAGACGATCCTCGTCCGGCTGACCACGGCGGACGGCATCGAGGGCACCGGCTACGCGTACACGATCGGCACCGGCGGAACCTCCGTACTGGCGCTGCTGCGCGACCACCTCCTGCCCCTGCTCGCCGGGAAGGACGCACGCAACGTCGAAGCGGTCTGGCAGGAACTGTTCAGCCTGACCCGCGCCACGACCACCGGTGCCATCACCTCGCTCGCGCTCGCCGCGATCGACACCGCCCTGTGGGACCTGCGCTGCAAGCGGGCCGGCGAGCCCCTGTGGCGGCTCGCCGGCGGTCACCGGCAACACGTCCCGGTGTACGACACCGAGGGTGGCTGGCTTCACCTCGGCGCCGAGGACCTGGTCAAAGGGGCCCTCGCGGCGAAGGACGCGCAGTGGGCCGGAGTCAAGATCAAGGTGGGCAAGCCGCACATCGCCGAGGACGCGGAGCGGCTGCGCGCGGTGCGCGAGGCCGTCGGTCCGTCCCTGCACATCATGACGGACGCCAACCAGTCGCAGTCGCTGTCCCGTGCCGTGCAACTGGCGGCCGCACTCGAGCCCTACGACCCGTACTGGCTCGAAGAGCCCATGCCCGCGGACGACATCAGCGGCCACGCGACACTGGCCCGCTCGACCAGGATCCCGATCGCGGTCGGCGAGTCGATGTTCGCGCCGATGCAGTTCCGCAGCTACCTGGAGACCGGCGGTGCGTCCGTGGTCCAGGTCGACGTCGCCCGCGTCGGCGGCATCACCCCGTGGCTCAAGGTGGCGCACCTGGCGGAGACCTTCAACGTCATGGTGTGCCCGCACTTCCTGATGGAACTGCACGTCAGCCTGGTCGCCGCGGTCAGCAACGGCGCATACGTGGAGTACATCCCGCAGCTGCGCGCAGTGACCCGCACTGAGCTGACCGTCCAGGACGGCCTGGCCGTGGCTCCCGACCTGCCGGGCATCGGCATCGACTGGGACATGGACGCCGTCGACGACCGGAGGGTGTCGTGAAGACGGCCGTCACCGAGCCCGACAGCAGGACGGACCGCCCCACCGACGGAGCGCGCCCCGCCCACCGGCTGCCGTTCTGGGTCAACCAGCGGCTGGGGCTGCTGGTGCTCGTCGTCGCGCTCAGCGTCTTCTTCGGTGCCCTGCGGCCGGCGTTCTTCGACGCGCGGCTGGTGCTCTTCCCGCTCCTGAGGGACATCTCGACGCTGACCGTGGTGGCCCTCGCGCAGATGGTGGTGCTCTCCATCGGGCACATGAACCTCGCCGTCGGCCGCATGGCCGCTTTCGGCGCCTTCTTCGCAGGGTTCGGCTACGACCGGCTCGGACTCCCGCTCGCGCCGGGCCTGTTGCTGTGTCTCGTCGCCGGCTGCGTCATCGGTGCGCTGACCGGTTGGATCATCGCCCGCACAGGCGTGAGTTCCTTCGTCGTGACGCTGGCGATGGACTTCGCCCTGCTGGGCCTGGTCTCCCTGCTGTATTCGTCCCTCACCGAGAACGCCGCGTTCACCACCCGGCCCGACGGGCTCGCGGAGCTGCGCTCCTACTCGCTCGCCGACATCTGCCTCGGGCCGGTCTGCGGCTCCCCGGCCGTACCGCAGATGGCCCAGTTCACCGTGCTGGCCCTCATCGGCCTCGGCTTCCTGTACGCCCGTACCCGCATGGGACGCGAGCTGCTGCTCACCGGTGCGAACCCCGCTGCCGCCGAGCTGTCCGGCATCCCGACGGGCCGCCGGATCGTCCTGGCGCACGCGCTGTCCGGACTGCTCGCCGCACTCGCCGGTTTCATGGCCGCCGTGGGCACGGGCACGTTCAGTGCCTCCATCGGTGACGACTTCATGCTGCCCTCGTTCCTCGGGGCGGTCCTCGGCGGGACCCTGCTCACCGGTGGCGTCGTCTCCGTCATCGGCGCCCTGCTCGGCACCTCCCTGGTCGGCGTGATCCGCAAGGGCCTCGATCTGCTCGGGGTCGGCCTCGAAAGCCTCAACATCTACCTCGGCTGCATCCTTCTGCTGGCTCTGTCCGCGGACCGGGTACGCACCGTCGTGTCCTATCGCAAGGTGGTGCGCTCCACATGACCACACTCCACGACCGGGGAGCAGCCGCCCTCCCCGCGCTACGGCGCTTCTCCCGCTCCACGACGATGACGCTGCTGTGCGTGGTCGTCGCGGGCTATGCGGCACTGGGGATCTCCTCGTCCGGCTCCTTCTTCGAGGGTCCGTCCCTGCGTACGTTCCTGCAGTACCTCGCCACGCCGATCCTCATCGGACTGGCCCAGATGGTCGCCCTGTGCGTCGGGCAACTCAACCTCGCCGTCGGCGCCCTGGGCGGCTTCAGCGCCTGCCTGATGGGCGTGTTGATGGCCGACAGTGGCGTCCCGGCCCTCCTCGCCGTGCTGGTCGGGGTGCTGAGTGCCACCCTGATCGGTCTGGTGACGGGCGTGTTCATCGTCGCCACGCGCATCAACGGCTTCATCGTCACGCTCGGCACCATGACGATCCTGCTCGGGGCGCAGTACCGGCTGTCAGGGACGCGCACCATCGACGGATACTCCGCCACGCTGCGCGGCCTCGGGCGCGATGCGCCGCTGAACATCCCCCTCGTCTTCGTCACCGCGCTCGTCGCGGCGGCCCTGCTGGCCGCGTTCATGTACCGCACCGTCGCCGGGCGCCGGCTGCTGGCCGCCGGCGGCAACCCGCTCGCGGCCAGGCTGTCGGGCATCTCCACCGACCGGCAGATCGTGCTCGCGCACACCCTGTCAGGACTGCTCGTCGGCATCGCCGCGCTGGCCGCCACCGCCTCGCTGCCCGGCGTCAACCGCAGCGTCGGCGGCGACTGGCTGCTGCCCAGCTTCGCGGCGCCCATCATCGGCGGCGTCGCCCTGACCGGGGGCTCCGTGGCCGTGTTCGGAACGGTGCTCGCCGCGTTCGTGATGCGCCTGATCGACACCGCACGGGCCCAGTTCTCGCTCGACCCGAGCTGGGTCAACTTCCTCATCGGTGTGGTCGTCCTCGGCACGGTCGTCGGCGGCCGCATGCACCAGACCCATCTCGACAAGAGGGGCAGGGCGCCCGGGCGCACACCGCCGGTGCCGCCGGAGAGCGACCCGCAGCCGGCCGGCGCGCTGCCCACCACGGGAGGCGCACGATGAGCGAGGTCCTGCCGGAAGACGGACTGCCTGGAGGCGGCATGCGGAGAGACGGCCTGCGGGGAGACGTCTTGCTGGAATGCGAAGACATCGTCAAGGTCTTCCCCGGTGTGCGCGCTCTCGACGGCGTGGGCCTACGGCTGACCGCCGGCTCCGTGCACGCGCTGCTCGGCGTGTACGGCGCTGATCAAGGTGATCCCCGGCGTGCACCCGCCCGCCGGCGGCCGGCCCCTGCGGGGCGGCGAGGAGATCCACCTGCGCCCCCCGCTGGAGGCCGCGCGGGCCGGGATCGGCGTCGTCCACCAGGAACGTAACCTGATCCCTGGCTTCTCCGTCGCGGAGAACATCACACTCCAGAGCCCACCCTCGCGGCGCGGTCTGGCCGACCGGGAGGCGATGACCGCCCCGGCCAGACGCTGCCTGGCCGAGCTCGGCCTGGACATCGACCCGCACCGGCCGGTGCGTGAACTGTCCGTGGCTCAGCAGCAGTTGGTGGAGATTGCCAAGGCGCTCTACACCGAGAGCCGAGTGCTCCTGCTCGACGAGCCCACCGCCTCCCTCTCCCCGCAGGAGGCCGAGCGCCTCTTCGACGTCGTCCGCCGGCTCACCGAACGCGGCACCTGCGTCGTCTTCGTCAGCCACAAGCTGGAGGAGGTCTTCGCCGTCTGCGACACGGTCACCGTCCTGCGCGACGGCCACTCCGTGCTGGAGTCGGCGCCGCTCGCCGAGCACACCCAGGACGACGTGGTCACCCTCATGGTCGGCCGCGCCCACGCGGTGACGGACATGGTCCCGCGCACCGTGGACACCTCCACGGCCCCGGCACTCGCCCTCGCGGGCGTCTCCACGGCCGCGGGCCATCAGGACATCTCACTCACCGTCCGCCCCGGGGAGATCGTCGGCCTCTACGGACTCGTCGGCGCGGGCCGCAGCGAACTGGTCAAGGCCGTCCTCGGCCTCGACCGCGTCACCGGCGGTGAGATCCAGGTGTACGGCAGGACCGCGAAGATCGGCTCGCCGCGCGAGGCTCTCCACGAGTACGGCATCGGGTACCTGACCGAGAACCGCAAGGAGGAAGGCGTCTTCCTGGAGCAGCCCATCGTCCGGAACATCACGGTCACGGTGTGGAAGAAGCTCGCCCGGGCCCTGGGCTACGTCTCGTCGCGCCAGGAGAAGGACGTCTCCGAGGATCTCGTCGAGCGTCTCGGCATCCGTGTCTCCGGTCTCGAACAGAACGCCGGTGAACTCTCCGGTGGGAACCAGCAGAAGGTGAGCCTGGCGAAGTGGCTCGCGGCCGACACCCGGCTGCTCGTAGTGGACGAGCCGACCGTCGGCGTGGACGTGCGCACCAAGCACGCCTTCCACGAACTGATCTGGGAGTTGGCCCGCGGTGGTCTGCCCATCCTGCTGATCAGCAGCGACCTGGCGGAGATGATCACTCTGGCCGACCGGGTGGTCGTCATGGCCGATCACCGCATCCGCGGGGAGGTGGACAACGACCATGACTACGACCGGATGAGCGGGAAGATCATCCGCATCATCCACGAACGGTCCGTATCGGTGGTGCCGGCGAAAGGTTCCGCCGCATGAGGCGCGTCGCTCAGGTCGTGCGCATCCGCCCGGAGAAGGCGGACGAGTACCGCGAACTGCACCGCGAGGTGCCCGGGCCCGTCCTCGAACGCTTGCGGCGCTGCCACATCGCCAACTACTCGATCCACCTGCTCGGAGACCGGCTGTTCGGCTACTTCGAGTACCACGGGGATGATCTGGCAACCGATCTTGCCCTGATGGCCGACGATCCCGCCACACAGCGGTGGTGGGAGCTGACCGCACCTTGCCAGCAGCCCGCTGAGGAAGCCGGGGCGGGCGAGTGGTGGACCTCAATGGAGCAGGTGTTCCTCATGGAGTAGGTGTTCCGCAGGGAGCAGGTGGTTGGGTTTCGGCGCACCGTGCGGTTACGCGCGGGTCAACTCGGTTCGAACCGGCCGAGCTGGCGCTCCAGGCTGCGGGTGAGATGTTCCGCCATCGCCTCGGCCGCGCGTTCGGCCCTTCGGCGGAGTATCGCGCGTACCACCCGCCCGTGCTCCGCCAAGGTCGGGTCGCCCTCGCTCTGAAGGCTGCTGAGTCGGAAGACATGCAGATGCGAGTGGAGCCGCTGTACCGCGTCCGCGAGCAAGGGCCGGTGGGCGGCCTCCGCGACGGCGTCGTGGAACCGCTGGTCCAGGGCGGCGAAGTCACGATAGGCGGCGTACGTCCCGGCGGGGCCGGGGTGAGCTTGCATGTCTTCCAGGATCGCCTCGATGACGTCGAGTTGGGAGTCGTCGGCGTGGAGGGCAGCCAGGGCTGCGGCTCGCGGCTCCAGGAGCAGCCGCATCTCGAACATCTCCTCCACCCCCTGCCGGGTCAGCAACTCGGTCGCCCGGTACCCGGACAGGGAGCGCTTGACGACGAGACCGTCGGACTCCAGCCGGGCCAGGGCCTCGCGCACGGGGGTCGGTGAGACGTTGAGCGTGCGGGCCAGGGCTTCGATGCCGACGCGGGCCCCGGGGGCGATCTCATGGTCCATGACCATGGCCTTGATGCCCTCGTAGACGCTGTCGGACAGCACCTGGCGGGCCGGCGCCGCGGACAGCCCGTTAAAGACGGACGAGTCGTGTGCCGGCATCCGGTCTCCTCGGGCTCTGGAGGTTACTTCGAATGGCAGTTTACCGAGGTCGGACGGCCGGTCGAAGGCCTACGACGCGGTGTGAGCGCGGGACCCGCCTTGAACTTTGGCGGGGAGTGCTTCAGGACCACGAGATGTCCGTTCTCAGTGGGCGTTAAGTCCGATCTTCCTCGGTCTGCGATCGCTCGATCGTGGTAATGATCGCTGCACGGGGCCACCTGATGGGCATGTCCATATTCGGATGCGGGCGTGGAGAGAGAGCCGTACCCCAGCGACTTATCGGATGCGCAGTGGGCGTTGATCGAGCCGATGATCACGGCCTGGAAGCAGGATCGGGTGGCGCGTTCGGCGACCGGGGACCCCGGGTCCTGCGACCTGAAGGAGGTCGTGAACGCGATCTTCTACCAGAACCGGACGGGCTGCCAGTGGCGCTATCTTCCCCATGATCTGCCGGCCTGGTCGGCGGTGTTCTACTACTTCACGCTGTGGCGCAAGGACGGGCTCGACCAGCGGATCCAGGAACTCCTGCGCTGCCAGGTGCGGGAGAGAGCGCGCCGGTTAGAGGACCCGTCTCTCGTGATCCTTGACACCCAGTCCGTGCGCGCCGCCGCCGGTGTCCCCAAGACCACGACGGGACTGGACGCCAACAAGAAGATGTCCGGGCGCAAGCGGGGACTGGCCGTCGACGTTCTGGGGCTGATCATTGGCGTCGTCGTGCTGGCCGCTTCCGCCCACGACAATGCCGCCGGCACCACCCTGCTCGACCAGGCCGCCGAGCGGTGCGGGATGCGTCTGGAGAAGGCCCTGGTGGACCAGGGCTTCAAGGACGAAGTCGTCATCCACGGCGCGTTGTTGGACATCACTGTCGAGGTCGTCCGCCGCAACCGGGCCGACCAGGGCAAAGGCTTCGTCCCGCAGCCGAAGCGGTGGGTGGTCGAGCAGACGAACGGCACATTGCTGCTGCACCGGCGTCTGGCCCGTGAGTACGACCACCTGCCCGACACCTCCGCCTCACGCGTCTACTGGGCCTCCACCGCGAACATGACCCGCCGCCTCACCACACCGAGTCCCACCTGGCGCGACACCCTCGGGCTGGCTGAGTGAACGTCATCGGACTCCTCACCGGCCTCCAGGCCCAGCACGACGAGGCCACCGCCCGGGCCGCGGAACTACGCGGTCAGATCGAGTACCTCACCGCTGCTCTGGCCGAGAGCGAAGCGCGCCTTGCGGATCTGGCCACCACTCGAAGAATCATCACGGAGCTCGCACCAGCAGGAGCCGAACCCGATCCGCCCGGGGCGAACACCGCCTACCAGGACATCGTGAACGCGTTCAACCAGCACCCCGGGCAGGTGTTCAGAGATCGTGAGCTGCACGAACTCCTCGACATGCCCATCGACGAGGCGTCCGTCAACGTCACCCGCAGCCGCCTCGGACGCCTCACCCGGCAAGGTTTCCTCACCCAACCCGAACGAGGCCGCTACCAGAAACGGACTTGATGACCTTGCACATGACGCAGATAGGGTGCTCTCCGGCGATGGCGGGGTGAGGGCCGTGCCCAGTCCGCAGTGGCAATCTTGATGTCTGTTGTCCGCCCACGGCGCCGATGGCGATGGCGGCTGTCAGGGGCTGCCAGGGCCGGCTGCTGCCAGGGCCTCCGCCGCCACCTGCCGCAGTGCACGGATGGTAATCCAGCGGTTCTTCCCGCCGGCCAGGTACGCCGCGGCACGACCCACCCATTCCGGGTCACCGAGGAGATGTAGCTTTCCCTCAGTGGTGAGCTGCCGCAGCAGGGACTCCAGCCGGAGGGCGTCCACCGCCCGGTACGGGCGCGTGTGCTGGTCGAAGCGCAGCTGGTGGTCCTCGTACGGGTGGCGCAGTGTCGTGTGCATCCAGCCGCCGTTGCGCGTGGCGACCATTCCCCTCAGCGTGTATACGCCTCTGCTGTTTGTGTTCCAGGAGTGCTTGCCCCAGGTGATCCAGATGCCATTCATGATCCTGGACCACGGGATCAACTGTCCCTCGGAGTCTGGCTCGTGCTGGTAGAGCCCGTCCGGACGGAACTCCACCCAGTGGGCGTCAGGTCGTGTGGCGTCCCCGACTCCCCAACGGCCGTTGGTCAGTTCCAGCGGCCCCAGAAATGTACGGTCCTCCACCATGCGGTCATTGAATCACGTGTTCTATGAACTGTTGCTCCGCCTCCGCCAGTACCTCCCCTCCCGCCGCTGTCCCGGGAAAACGCCAGGTCGGAGTCGGCTTACTGGAGGCGTGGCCAGGGCCGCTGAGCGCCTGCCCGCAGGCGGTCAGCGGCAGACGGCCCGGGCGGCGATCAGTACCACGATCGAGCGATCACGAACCAAGGAAGATCGGACTTAACGACCTCTCAGATCCTCAGGACCTGGCGGCCGAGCTCGTGCTCGATGAGCGACGTGGGCATGCCGGTCTCCAAGTCCAGCAGGAGCAATTCGCCTTCAAAGAAGTAACCGCCGTCATAGCTGCCCGTGTCGGCAACGAGGAGGGGCAGCGCGGGATGGAAGGCCATTGCGTGTACGGGGTAGCGCGCACGGAGAAGGGCTCGGCAGGCCAGATCATCGGTGCTGTAGACACCAACCGGCGCAGTGCTGCCGAACTCATGCATGCCCGCCACCGCCGTGTGTGTGCCCGCTACTGCCGGCGCCCACTCCCGCTCGAAGGCCGGCACCCGGGTGTCGGCGCGCGCCGGGCGTGGATCAACTGACGCGATCGGTGAACCGGCTGATCGATTACGCGTGAAGCGGCGCGGGAGCCAAAGGCCGCGCCGGGGCCGCCGACGGTCCCGGAGAGCCGTCGGCATGGCCGACGGGCAGTCACGTCATCACGTCAGGAGTGGCCGA
>NZ_JAGXJM010000179.1:0-360 GCF_019091445.1 Streptomyces sp. GbtcB7 | reverse complement strand
ACCCACGGCCCCGACTGGTGGCTCCTGGACCCCGCCTACCCCGCCGAACCCGACCACCGCGGCGTACGCGACCTCGTCCGCGACCTCAACACCGTCTACCGCCACGAACCCGCCCTCTGGCAACGCGACACCGACCCCGCCGGCTTCACCTGGATCGCCGGAGACGCCGCCGACGACAACGTCCTCGCCTTCCTCCGCCACGACACCGACGGCACCCCCCTCCTCGCCGTCTCCCACTTCTCCCCCGTCGTCCGCCACGACTACCGCCTCGGCATCCCCGAAGACATCCCCGCCTGGCACGAAGTCCTCAACACCGACGCCGCCCGCTACGGCGGCAGCGACATCCACAACCCCCACCCC
>NZ_JAGXJM010000178.1:0-360 GCF_019091445.1 Streptomyces sp. GbtcB7 | reverse complement strand
TTCTCAAACAACGACCAACCACCCATCACCCCGAACCTTCCGGTTCGAGTGCACTGGGGCCGGCACTGAAGGCAGCCAACAATCGGCCGTACCCTCAGACACCCAACAGCGTGCCCGGCACCCCCGCCACTCATGATCAGCTTTCCACGCCCCGAAGAGCAGTACTCACAGCCTAAGATGACTGAAGATGCCGAATAATCAACGTTCCACCCATGAGCAACCAGCATCAGACATTCGCCGATGTACTGGCCTCTGACCTCACCCCGGAGGGATCGGTAAGAAGTGCTCCTTAGAAAGGAGGTGATCCAGCCGCACCTTCCGGTACGGCTACCTTGTTACGACTTCGTCCCAATCGCCAGT
>NZ_JAGXJM010000177.1:0-362 GCF_019091445.1 Streptomyces sp. GbtcB7 | reverse complement strand
ATCTCGTTCCCGCCGGGCCGGGCGGCGCTGCTGGCCGACCGGGACGGAGCGGTGTTCGGCATCTGGGAGGGCGAGCTGGTGGCCGGCTGGGAGGAGTGGCGCCGGGCGGCACCGGTCTTCGTACGGCTGCACACCCGCGACGCCTTCGACGCCGCCATCTTCTACGCGGAGGTCCTGGAGTGGGCGTCGTCGGCCCCCGGGTCCTGCGAGGTGCGCTACGAGGACAACGAGGTCGTGCTGCGCAGCCGGGGCGACGTCGTGGCCCGTATCCACTCCGGCGCGGTCGAGGCGGCACCCGACCCGACGATCCGGCCGCACTGGCAGATCCACTTCACCGTCGACGACGTCGAGGCCGCCGCCCG
>NZ_JAGXJM010000176.1:0-366 GCF_019091445.1 Streptomyces sp. GbtcB7 | reverse complement strand
GACTGGGTTCTTCCGAACACCGAACTGGCGGCTGGTACGGTCGACGCCAATGCCTTCCAGCACATCCTCTACCTGAGCGCGTTCAACGCCGAGAACAACGAGGACCTGACTCCCGTCTTCTCGACCCTCATCACGCAGTGGGGCATCTTCTCGGCCTCCCTGGGCTCGGTCGAGGACGTGCCTGACGGCGCGAAGATCGCCATTCCGGACGACCCGTCCACCGGGGGCCGCGCGCTGAACATCCTCGAAGCGGCCGGCCTGATCGAGCTCTCGGACGATAAGGGCGACTTCCCCTCGACCGATGACGTGACCGGCAATCCGAAGAACCTCCAGTTCGTGGAGATCGCGGCGACCTCGATCGCGCAG
>NZ_JAGXJM010000175.1:0-366 GCF_019091445.1 Streptomyces sp. GbtcB7 | reverse complement strand
GACGGCCTCGAACTTGACCCGCACATCTACCTGACGCTGACGGATCACTTGCACTTCGCGGTCGAGCGGCATCGCCGCGGAATGCGCGTCGTCAACCGACTCGCTTGGGAACTGAAGAACGTGTACCCCCGGGAGTACCGCGTGGGCGAGCGGGCAGTCTCGCTCTTGTCAGACCGTCTCGGTGTCGACCTTCCCGGGGAAGAAGCGGCCAACATCGCTTTCCATCTCGCCAATGCCTCTGTCGGGAGGAGCCCGATCAACACGCTTGAGGTCGTGCAGCTCATCGGCGCCGTCACGACCATCGTCTCCAATGCTTCCGGCATCCACTTCACCGGAGACGGCCTGCACTCACGACGATTCCTCGCC
>NZ_JAGXJM010000174.1:0-367 GCF_019091445.1 Streptomyces sp. GbtcB7 | reverse complement strand
CCCAGGGCGGTTGAGATATCGAGTGGAACAGCTACATGCCGCGCTCGAGCGAGCTGTCTGAGGCCTGACGAAGGTGGGATCGATCGCGCGGGATCAGTTCCTTCGCAGCTACCAAGCCATCGCTGAGGCCATGGCTGAGGCCGCTGTCAGGAACGGCAACCACGTCGGCGACATGCTGCGTCGCGGCCTGGCCATATCCACGTTCAACATCCTGGAGAATTTCGTCGAACAGCGTATCGGAGAACTGGCGTTGCGAGTGAACGGCGGACAGCTCAGCTTCAGCGACCTGCCCGATAAGCTCGCGCAGCGCGCCGTAGGAAATGTCCTGAATGTGGCCGCGTATCGCGCGTATCGTGTAGACAAGACG
>NZ_JAGXJM010000173.1:0-368 GCF_019091445.1 Streptomyces sp. GbtcB7 | reverse complement strand
GTCACGCGCTCGCCCGAAATTGGTCCCTCGCTTAGGCTTTATCGCGTCCACACGCCGTGTCGTCCGGTCCATCCATCGGGCGCGCACGGTCCTGCGAACTCGTCTGCCCGGGGGGAGTCAGAACGCTCATGAAGTCCTTCGCCTGGCTCCGTCCGCGGCCCCGCACGATGGCATCGATCGGTGCCGTGACCGCCGCCGTGGTGGCTGTCGGTGTGCTCGCACTGACCTATGAGGGTGGGCCGACGACCGAGGTCGAACTGAACGACGGCGGCGTCTGGCTGACGAAGCAGACGAGCCTGCTGGTCGGGCACTTCAACAACGAGTCGCGCCTCCTCGACGGCGGCCTCCGCACGCTGTCGCAGGAGTAC
>NZ_JAGXJM010000172.1:0-369 GCF_019091445.1 Streptomyces sp. GbtcB7 | reverse complement strand
TGCTGGTCGATCAGTTCGGCGAGATTGCCGGACGTGATCCGCTTGCGCGACAGGTCGTCCAGCCAGATCGCGACGCCTTCCTCGGAGAGGCGCTTCAGTGCGTCTGTCATGGAAATTGCATCTCCTACGTGTCGTATATCAGCGTCAGCGCTGGGCTGCGGCGATCGATTCCCGGGCGGCGCCCGCGACATTCTCGGCAGTGAAGCCGAACTCACGGAAGAGGACCTTGCCGTCGGCCGAAGCACCGAAGTGCTCCAGCGAAACAATGCGTCCCGCATCCCCGACGAACCGATGCCAGGTCAGACCGATACCGGCCTCGATCGAGACGCGCGCCTTCACCGACGGCGGCAGGACGCTGTCCCGGTACCC
>NZ_JAGXJM010000171.1:0-370 GCF_019091445.1 Streptomyces sp. GbtcB7 | reverse complement strand
CCCGCGTCCTGGCCGCCGATGCCGTACAGAAGGTCGGAAACGGCCATCCCGGTACGGCCATGAGTCTGGCGCCTGCCACGTACACCCTCTTTCAGAAGGTGATGCGGCACGACCCGGCGGATCCCGACTGGACCGGACGTGACCGCTTCGTGCTGTCCGCGGGCCACTCGTCCTTGACCCTCTACACGCAGCTCTACCTGGCCGGGTTCGGCCTGGAGCTGAACGATCTGGAGTCCTTCCGGACGTGGGGCTCCCGCACCCCGGGCCACCCGGAGTACGGACACACCCCGGGCGTGGAGACCACGACCGGCCCGCTCGGGCAGGGTGTCGCCAACGCGGTGGGCATGGCGATGGCCGCCCGCTACGAGCG
>NZ_JAGXJM010000170.1:0-372 GCF_019091445.1 Streptomyces sp. GbtcB7 | reverse complement strand
TCCAGTCGCTGAGGCCGTTGTCGGGGGCCAACGTGGTCTTGTCTTCGGAGTTCTTGACGATCACGACGTCACCGATCATCGAGTTGTCGAAGAACCACGCGGCGGGCTGCTTGCCGTCGCCGCCGCCCTTGACGTCCTTCAGGCCCACGCAGCCGTGGCTGGTGTTGACCTTGCCGAAGACCGCGTCGGCACCCCAGTAGTTGCCGTGGATGAAGGTGCCCGAGGCGGTCAGGCGCATGGCGTGCGGTACGGCCTCGATGTCGTAGGAGGGTTTGCCGTCCTTCTTCGTGAGGCCGACGGTCGCACCGTTCATGTGGATCTGCCTGAACTTCTCGGAGATGACCATCTGACCGTTGTACGTCGGGTGCTCGG
>NZ_JAGXJM010000017.1:0-229965 GCF_019091445.1 Streptomyces sp. GbtcB7 | reverse complement strand
CGGATCGAGCAGCGGCTCCCTTGCCCGGCCCACGTCTGATCCGGCGGCGACGGGCTCGACGCACCGCCACGGCCCCGCCCCACCACAGGCATCAGGCGCCCCGCGAACCGCCCCCCGGCGCCCCGCCGCGTCACAGGTCACCCCAGCCCCCACAACCCCTTCCCCAAAGTGGTGAGTCCACCGATCAACGCCAGCAACAGCACGAGCACCCGCGCCCGCTGCTCCGGCACCCGTTCGGCAAGCACCCTCCCGATCGAGGCCCCCACCACCATCCCCGTCACTACGACCCCCCACCGCGCCGACCCAAGGTGCGGAACGCCGTTCGAGGCCACCGAGAAGGCGTTCACCACCACCCCGTAGAACAGCGCGTTCGGCACGAACTCCCGTACCGTCCACCCCGCGTTGAGGGCGTACAGGGAGACCGGCGGACCCCCCACCCCCGCCGCGGAGTTCATGAACCCGCCCGCCGCCCCCGCGGCCACCGCACCCCGCGTGCCCCGCAACGCGGGCAGCCGGGCGCCCCGCATGACCACGACCACGGCGACCGTCACCAGCGCGCCCATGAAAACCAACAGCTCGGCCGACGGCAGCCGCCGTGCGACCCAGCTGCCCACCGGCACGGTGAGCGCCGCCGCCAGACACAACGGCACCATCGCGCGCGGCCGCACCCGCCGCCACCCACCGGCCAGCCCCACGACACAGATCGCCCCGGCAGCGCAGTTCGCGAGGACGACACCCTCAGCAGGCCCGAGCAGCAGCACCAGCGCCGGCACGGCGACGAGCGCGAAGCCCATCCCGGTCAGCCACTGCACACAGGACCCCACCAGCACGATCCCGCCCAGCATCAACTCGCCCGTCACCCACGCCCCTTACCCCACCCGGCACCCCCACACGCCCGTCACCACCCCCTCGCACAGCGTGAGTTGGCCGGGAGTTGGATCAGCCCTGCACGTCCGCTGGACGGCCCCTAACCAGCGCGAAGAGAAGCTGGAGTCGCTCCCACAGCAAGCGGAGCACCCCCACCGCAAGTACCCCCACCGCAAGCACCCCCACCGCACTGGAGTTCTCATGAAGCGCCGGATACGCAAGCGCGCCGCCGTCATCACCGTCTCCACCCTCGCCGCCGCGACCGCCGTGAGCATCGGCATCAGCACATCGGCCGGCGCGGCCCCGCAGAAGCCGCCCACCAAGGCACAGATCGCCGCACTGTTCGACGGCTGGAACGCCGCGCTGAAGACCGGCGACCCGGAGAAGGTGGCCGACCGCTACGCCCCCGACGCCGTCCTGCTGCCCACCGTCTCCAACAAGATCCGCGACACGCACGCCGAGATCGTCGACTACTTCGAGCACTTCCTCGAGAACAAGCCGGTCGGCAAGAAGATCGAGACGATCGTCAACGTCCTCGACGAGAACTCGGCCCTCGACACCGGCCTGTACGAGTTCACGCTCACCGACCCGGACACCGGCGCCAAGCGCACCGTCGAGGCCCGTTACACGTACGAGTACGAGAAGCGCGGCGGCAAGTGGCTGATCGTCAACCACCACTCCTCGGTGATGCCCGAAGGCTGACGGCCACCCACAGCCCGCCGCCGGGCGCGTCGCGCAGGGCCACGGTCCCGCCGTCGTCCGCCACCAGTTGCTTGACGATGGCGAGGCCGAGCCCGGACCCGGAACGCCCGGTCAGGCCCTGGCCGCGCCAGAAGCGGTCGAAGGCGCGGGCCTTCTCCGCGTCGGACATGCCGGGGCCCTGGTCCAGCACCGAGAGCACCACCTCGTCGGGGCGGACCGCCACCTTCACGGTGATCACCGAACCGTCCGGGGAGACCTCCAGGGCGTTCGACAGGATGTTGTCCAGCACCTGGTCGAGGTGACCGGGACTGGCCAGCACGAGCGACCGGCCGCCCAGATCCCCCTCCTGCGCGATGGTCACCCCGCGCTCCTCGGCGGCCGGCCGCCACACCGCGAGCCGGTTCTCCACCAACTCCCGCAGCGGCAGCGCCTCGGCCGCCGAGACCTTCGCCTCGGCACGGGCGAGCACGAGCAGTCCGTTCACCAGCCGGCTCATCCGGACGACCTCGGCGGTGGCCTGGTCCACGTCCTCGCGCACGAACGCGTCCTCGACCCCGTCCGCGATGTTGTCGAGGGACAGGCGCAACGCCGTGAGCGGGGTGCGGAGCTGGTGGGAGGCGTCGGCGACGAAGACCCGCTGGGAGTCGATGAGGGTGTCCAGGCGTTCCGCGCCCGAGTTGAGGGTGCGGGCCAGGCGCTGGGTCTCCGGCGGTCCGGTCACCGGCGAGCGCGCGGTCAGATCCCCGTCGCCGAACTTGCTCGCCATCTCGTTGAGCTGCCGCAGCGGCCGGGTCAGCCGACGTGCCACCAGCGCGCCGAGCCCGGCGGCCACCGCCAGCACACCGACGGCGAGGATCGCCCGGAAGCCCCAGATCCGCCACAGCCGGGCGGTCAGATCGGAGGTCGGGTACGTGACGCGCACCGCGCCCACGATGTGGTTGTCCCTGATCGCCGGAACCGTCACCCGCAGCGCGCCGTCGCCCCAGCGCGCCGTGTCCGTCCCGTCCGTGCCGGAGGCCGGGAGCACGTCCACGTGGCCGGGCGTCCGGTCGGCGTACGCGGTCGCCAGCCGGTCCAGCGCGGCCCGTGAGGCGGGGTCGCCCTGCGCCAGCATCAGCGCCATCGTGTTCGCTTCCCGGCGCACCGAGGCCTCGGTGTCGCCGCGCAGCTGCGAGGTCAGCGTGAAGGCCACCGGCACGGTGAACGCGGTCAGCGCGACGGCCACCAGCAGGACGTAACTGACGATGAGCTGCCGGATCATGAGCCGGGCGCGCCCTGATCCGGAGCGGGGGCCGCCTGCGGGTCCGAGCCGGAGGCCGAGTCGGAGGTCGAGGCCGGCTTCGAGGTCGAGGCCGTCTTCAAGTCCGGCACCGGATCCCGTACGACCTCCAGACGGAACCCGACCCCCCGGACCGCCTCGATGGTGATCGCCCCCGCGAGCTTGCGCCGCAGTGCGGCGACATGGACGTCGAGCGTCTTCGTCGGGCCGAACCAGTTCGCGTCCCAGACCGCTTCCATGATCTGTTCGCGTGACATCAGCGCGCCCGGCTCCTCGGTGAGGAACGCGAGCAGGTCGTACTCCTTGGGCGCGAGCGCCACCTCGACGCCGTCGAGGCGGACCCGGGCGGCCTTGCGGTCGACGGTGAGCCGTGGCCCGTACCGGTCGGGGCCCGCCGACATCTCCGTACGGGGCCGGACGCGCCGCATCACCGCCCTTATCCGCGCGATGACCTCCCGTACGCCGAAGGGCTTGGAGACGTAGTCGTCGGCGCCTATCTCCAGGCCCACCACCCGGTCGGTCTCGTCGCTGCGCGCGCTGATCACGATGATCGGCACGTCACCGCGGGTCCGCAGCGCCTTGCAGACGTCGAGGCCGTCGGTGTCGGGCAGGCCGAGATCGAGGAGGACGACGTCGTACGGGCCCTGGTGGGCCAGCGCCGCGTGGCCGGTCGTCACCCACTCGACCTGGAAGCCGTAGCGCAGCAGTCCCCGACGCAGTGACTCGGCGACCGGCTCATCGTCTTCCACCAGGAGTACGCGCACAGCCGAACCTTAGTGCTTGAGAGTTAAGACACGGCGGTGTCGTGTGACACGGGGCACTTTCCGGAGTGGCGGGGCGTGTGGGCGGGCAGGTGCCGCTCGGAGCGGCCGGAGGGACCCTGCCGAAACCGGTGGATCTGACGACTCCGGTGGACTCCCGGTGGACCTCGACGGTCCGGAGTGATCACGTCGTGAGCGGGACATCTCACGATTCGATACTCCGGAAGGGAAATCCGGCCGCTCGTTAGACTGAGCCGACCGCAGTTGTGCGGTACAGAGACGGATTGAGCGAGGAGCGCACGTGGGCCTTGTCGTGCAGAAGTACGGAGGTTCCTCCGTAGCCGATGCCGAGGGCATCAAGCGCGTCGCCAAGCGAATCGTGGAAGCGAAGAAGAACGGCCACCAGGTGGTCGTGGTCGTTTCCGCGATGGGCGACACGACGGACGAGCTGATCGATCTCGCCGAGCAGGTATCTCCGATGCCCAGCGGGCGAGAGTTCGACATGCTGCTGACCGCCGGAGAGCGGATCTCCATGGCCTTGCTGGCGATGGCGATCAAAAACCTGGGCCACAGCGCCCAGAGCTTCACCGGCAGCCAGGCAGGCGTCATCACCGACTCGGTCCACAACAAAGCGCGGATCATCGACGTCACGCCGGGCCGCATCCGGACGGCGCTCGACGAGGGCAACATCGCCATCGTCGCCGGCTTCCAGGGCGTCTCGCAGGACAAGAAGGACATCACCACGCTCGGGCGCGGCGGGTCCGACACCACGGCCGTCGCGCTCGCCGCGGCGCTGGACGCCGAGGTCTGCGAGATCTACACCGACGTGGACGGCGTGTTCACCGCCGACCCGCGGGTGGTGAAGAAGGCGAAGAAGATCGACTGGATCTCCTTCGAGGACATGCTGGAACTCGCCGCCTCCGGCTCCAAGGTGCTGCTCCACCGCTGTGTGGAGTACGCCCGCCGCTACAACATCCCGATCCACGTGCGCTCGTCCTTCAGCGGGCTGCAGGGCACCTGGGTCAGCAGCGCACCGATCAAGCAAGGGGACCAGAAGGTGGAGCAGGCCATCATTTCCGGTGTCGCTCACGACACCTCCGAGGCCAAGGTCACGGTTGTCGGTGTCCCGGACAAGCCGGGCGAGGCCGCCTCGATCTTCCGCGCCATCGCCGATGCCGAGATCAACATCGACATGGTCGTGCAGAACGTGTCCGCCGCCTCCACCGGCCTGACGGACATCTCCTTCACCCTCCCCAAGACCGAGGGCCGCAAGGCCATCGACGCCCTGGAGAAGGCGAAGAACGTGATCGGCTTCGACTCGCTGCGCTACGACGACCAGATCGGCAAGATCTCGCTCGTCGGCGCGGGTATGAAGACGAACCCGGGTGTCACGGCCGGCTTCTTCGAGGCGCTGTCCGACGCGGGGGTGAACATCGAGCTGATCTCCACCTCCGAGATCCGCATCTCGGTGGTCACGCGTGCCGACGACGTCCCCGAGGCCGTCCGCGCGGTGCACACCGCCTTCGGACTCGACTCCGACAGCGACGAGGCCGTCGTCTACGGAGGCACCGGACGATGACCGTCCTCTCGTACGGCGGCACTGGCCGCCGCTGATGACCAGGCCGGCAGGACCGACGCTGGCGGTCGTGGGCGCGACCGGGGCCGTCGGCACGGTCATGCTCCAGATCCTGTCCCAGCACGCGGACATCTGGGGCGAGATCCGTCTGCTCGCCTCCCCGCGCTCGGCCGGCCGCAAGCTGGCCGTGCGCGGCGAGGAGGTCGAGGTGGTGGCGCTCAGTGAGGCCGCCTTCGACGGGGTCGACGTCGCGATGTTCGACGTCCCCGACGAGGTGGCCGCGCAGTGGGCGCCGATCGCCGCGGCCAAGGGCGTCATCGTGGTCGACAACTCGGGCGCGTTCCGGATGGACCCGGACGTGCCGCTGGTCGTCCCCGAGGTGAATCCGCACGCCGCGCGCGTGCGCCCGCGCGGGATCATCTCCAACCCGAACTGCACCACCCTCTCCATGATCGTGGCGCTCGGCGCGCTGCACGCCGAGTTCGGCCTGCGCGAGCTGGTGGTCTCCTCGTACCAGGCGGTGAGCGGCGCCGGGCGCGCGGGCGTCGACACCCTGCGCCAGCAGCTGTCCCTCGTCGCCGGTACGGAACTGGGGACCAGCCCCGGTGACGTACGCCGGGCCGTGGGCGACAACACGGGCCCCTTCCCGGAGCCGGTGGCGCTGAACGTCGTCCCGTGGGCCGGGTCGCTGCGCGAGGACGGCTGGTCCTCGGAGGAGATGAAGGTGCGGGACGAGTCCCGCAAGATCCTCGGGCTGCCGGCCCTGCCCGTGGCCGTGACCTGCGTCCGCGTCCCGGTCGTGACCACGCACTCCCTCACCGTGCACGCCCGCTTCGAGGGCAGGGTCACCGTGACCAAGGCCCGCGAGATCCTGGCCACCGCGCCCGGAGTCGTCCTGTTCGACAACCCGGCCGCCGGCGAGTTCCCCACCCCCGCGGACGTCGTCGGCACCGACCCGACCTGGGTGGGCCGCGTCCGCCGGGCCCTCGACGACCCGACCGCCCTCGAACTCTTCGTCTGCGGCGACAACCTCCGCAAGGGCGCCGCCCTCAACACGGCCCAGATCGCGGAACTGGTGGCCGCGGAGCTGTTCTAGACCCCCGCGTCAGGTGTCCGGCCGGTGGGTTTCCCTGCCCAGGGTGTCCAGGGGGCAAAATCTCCCTGGTCATGACCGGATTCGTTTGTAGGATCTGTGTCAGTTGTGTGGCCGGAATAATGGTCCGGACCACTTGTACAGGACCCGCTTGGCGTTCGAAGATTTCCCTCCCCGTTCTCCGCAACCGCGCGGAGGGCGGGGAGCGTCTTTGCGGTCGCCCTAAACGGGTGTCCGGGGGCGGCACGGCATAACGGGGCATAGGGGATGAGCTAGTACGCATGAGGGCATTCAATGCACTGCCAGGCGCGCTACCGGTCGCGTCGGCAGGCGTTCCGGCACATGGTCCGGCGGGCGTTGCGAGGTGCGTGGGGGCGGGTCTTGTGGAGCGCGTGGGGGCGGGCGTTGTGCGGTGCGTGGGGACAGTCGTCGTAGGGTGCGTGGGAGCGGGCGCTTCGGCCGGTGTGAACCCTGGAGCGAATGTGATGCCTGTCGCGTACAACCCTGACGGGGGTAGGCGTGTCCAACTGGCGTGGCAGAGGTTCTCGAATTCACCGCGGTACAGACCAGGGGCACGGCCCTGCGTCCACCCCGCCGACTCCGCAGCCCCGGCGTGCCCGGCGGCATGCCGGTGATCGCGCCCATGCCCGCAGCGCGGCCCGCCCGCATACCCAGTCAGCGCGACGGCGCTGAAGACAGCATGGCCGCCGGCACCACGGTCGACCATCTCACCGAGACCTACCGCGCCCACTACCGGTCGCTGCTGGGCCTCGCGGCTCTCCTGCTCGACGACACCGCCTCCTGCGAGGACGTCGTCCAGGAGGCCTTCATCCGCGTGCACTCGGCGCGCAAACGCGTCCGTGACCCCGAGAAGACGCTCGCGTATCTGCGTCAGACCGTGGTCAACCTCTCGCGCTCCGCGCTGCGTCGGCGCATCCTCGGCCTCAAGCTCCTCTCGAAGCCGATGCCCGACATGGCGAGCGCGGAGGAGGGCGCGTACGACCAGCTGGAGCGCGACGCCCTGATCAAGGCGATGAAGGGCCTGCAGCGCCGCCAGCGCGAGGTCCTCGTCCTGCGCTACTTCGCGGACATGACCGAGGCCCAGGTCGCCGAGACCCTCGGGATATCGCTCGGGTCGGTCAAGGCGTACGGCTCGCGCGGCATCGCGGCGCTCCGTGTCGCCATGGAGGCCCCGGCATGAGCCAGCGACGCGACAACCACGACCGACACGAGCCCTACGAGTGGCATGAGCCGACACACCGGCCCACGCCCGCCGAAGACGAGCACGAGCAAGAGCACGAGCAGCAAGCTGGGAACGGAACTGTGAACCACGGCCCCGACGCAAACGGCCCCCACCCGCAGGGCCCGGACGCACAGGGCCCGGACGCACAGGGCCCAGACGCACAGGGCTCGGACGCACTGGGCCCGCACGTACTGGGCCCGCACGGGTCCGGTTCGGACGAGCTGGGCTCCGACGGGTTCGGTTCGGACGAGCTGGCGCTGCGCCGGCTGCTGCACCAGGCCGTCCAGGAGATCGAACCCACCGACGGCACGCTGGAGCACCTGCGCCGCGCGGTCCCCGCACGGCGGGCCCGCAAGCGTCAGGCCATCGTCGGCGTGGCCGCCGCCGCGCTCTTCATCGGCACCGCCGTCCCCGCCCTCGTGCACGTCTCGAACGCCTCCGGGTCGAACGCCGACCCGTCCATAGCGGGCAACAGCTCACAGGCCCAGGGCGGCACCAGCCAGGGCAAGGGCCCCGACGGCGGCGAGAGCTCCGTGGGCGGCAGCACAGGCTCCTCCAAGGACAACAAGGGCAAGGGCAGCCAGACCGGCACGCCCGACAAGGGCAAGGGGGCGAACACCGGGTCGGCCACGGGCGGCCCCGATCCCTCGGCCTCGGCCGCGATCTCGCCCGCGTGCACACCGGCGCAGCTCGGCGGAGGCACCAGTACCGTCGGCACCCCGGACGCCACCGGCGCGGTCTACGGCTCCTTCACCCTCTCGAACGTCTCCGCCACCAGCTGCACTGTCAGCGGCGCGGGCACGGTCGGCACCCTCGCGCAGGGCGCCGCGGACTCGGCCAAGATCAGCGTGGTGACGCATGTGGCGGGCGACGCGGCCACCGGGCTGCCGGACCCCACCACGGAGGTCGCCTCGGTGGTGCTGAAGCCGAGCGCCTCGTACGTCGTGAAGTTCGCCTGGGTGCCCTCGGAGACCTGTCCGACCACCGGCGGCGGTCAGCCCTCGCCGACCCCGACCACCACCACGGACGGCGCCACCAGCACGGGCGGCACGGCCACGGACACCGGTGGCACCGGCACCTCGACCCAGATGGTGACGGAGGACGGCGGATTGGCCGACGGCAGCGTCACCGTGTCGTACACGGCGGAGACGGGTGCGGCGACGGCCACGACGACCGTGCCCAACGCGTGCGCCGGGACGATCTACCGGACGGGGATGTTGTCGGCGTCCTGAGGGGCGCCGGCGGCAGCGGCTTGGGCGGTGGCTTCGGCAGCGGTTTCGGCGGGGGCTTCGGCCTGGGCGGTGGCTTCGGTGACCGTGGCTTCTTCTTCGTCATGCTCCGGGACGAGTCCCAGCTCCGCGTCCCGGGCGAACTCCGCCTCGCGGCGCAGCAGCCGGAACCACATGAAGACCACGAAGCCCGCGAAGACGAACCACTCACCGGTGTAACCGAGGTTCTGGAACGCCTTCAGGTCCAGGCCGGTGCCCTGAGGCTCGGTCGCGGGCACCGCACGCATCCCGCTGTCGGCCTTCGCGAGGGTGATCCAGGCGTCGTACACCTCGTACGGCACCAGGTTCACCAGTGAGGCCGAGCTGATCGCGCCGGTCTGTCCTGCGGGCAGACCCCCGGCGGCGGTGACTCCGTTCGTCCCCGGGCTCTCGGACGCCTGGAGCGCACCCGTGACGGTGACCTCACCGGTCGGGGCGGCGGGCGCCTTCGCCGGGTCGGCGCTTCCGGGCAGCCAGCCCCGCACGACGGGCAGTGCCTTGCCGCCGTCGACGCGCAGCAGCGTCAGCACGTAGAACCCGCGCTCGCCGTCGAGCTCGCGGCCCGGCACGAGGAGCTGCTTGCCGTACCGGCCGGTCGCGGTGGCCTGCTTTCCGGAGGTCTCCGTGCTCACCGGCAGCAGCCGGGCGAGCGGACGGGCCGCCTCCGTCCTGGCCGCGGCGGCCTGCTCACCGGCCGCGCGGTGGTCCTGCACCCGAGCCTCGAACCGGCTCAACTGCCACGACCCCATGAAGATGCAGAAGGGGATGGCCAACAGCACGAAGACGTTGATCCCCCACCAGCGGGGCGTCAGCAGGAACCGGTACACGACTTAAAGGTACGGTGCCGAGCTCGACGCCGGGGCTTCGGGGCCCCTCCTGCCGGTGCTCTTTCGAAGTTGGTTCGCCGCGATCGGCGAAGTTATCCACAGGCTGGGGACCTCGCCAGCGCGGGGTCGGTCGGGCCAGGCACTATGGGGCCATGACTGAGAGCAACGGGTCCATCGAGCAGCAGCAGGCAGCCATGCCCGACTGGGAGAAGCGCTTCCGGGCGCCGCGGGTGTCGCTGCCCGACTGGGCGGAGGACGCCCCGCACCGCGCGCTGTTCGTCTCCAACGCGACGGGGACGTACGAGCTGTACGCGTGGGACCGCGGGACGGGGGAGCAGCGCCAGGTCACGAACCGGGCGAACGGTACGACGGACGGGGTGCTCTCCCCGGACGGCGAGTGGATCTGGTGGTTCGACGACAAGGACGGGGACGAGTTCGGCATCTGGCGCCGCCAACGCTTCACCGCTCCCAAGAGCACGGATACCGGCGACGGCGACGGCGGCCTCGGTGGCGATGACGGTGTTACTGAGGCTGACGCCCCCGCCGCTCCGGGCCTGGAGCCCTCCTACCCCGGGGGCCTGGCCATCGGCAGGGACGGCCGGACGGCGGTCGTGGGCCGCTCGACGGACGAGGACGGCTCGACGATCCACGTGGTCCGCCTCGGCGAGGAGCCGGTGGAGATCTACCGCCACCGGGAGTCGGCGGGCGTCGGCGACCTCTCGCACGACGGCTCCCTGATCGCCGTCGAGCACACCGAGCACGGCGACGCGATGCACTCGGCGCTGCGGGTGCTGCGCCCGGACGGTTCGACGGTCACCGAGCTGGACGACACCAAGGGCGGCACGGTCGAGCTGGGCCTGGAAGTGCTCGGCTTCGCCCCCGTCGACGGCGACACCCGCCTCCTCATCGGCCATCAGCGGCGCGGCCGTTGGGAGCCGCTGGTGTGGGACGTGGCGACGGGGGAGGAGACGGACCTGGCCCTGGACCTCCCGGGCGACGTGGCGGCCGAGTGGTACCCCGACGGTTCGGCCCTCCTCATCGCCCACAGCTTCGAGGCCCGCAGCGACCTGTGGCGCTACGACCTGGCGTCCCGCGAGCTGGTCCAGGTGCCCACCCCGCAGGGCACCGTCTCCGGGGCGACGGCCCGCCCCGACGGAACCGTGGAGTACCTGTGGTCCTCGGCGGCCGAGCCGTCCGTGGTCCGCTCGACGACGGGCGAGATCGTCCTCGATCCCCCCGGCCTGAGGTCCCCGGGCTCGGTCCCCGTGGAGGACCTGTGGGTGGAGGGCCCCGGCGGCCGCGTCCACGCGCTCATCCAGAAGCCGGCGGGCACGACGGGCCCCCTGCCCACCGTCTTCGACATCCACGGCGGCCCGACCTGGCACGACAGCGACTCCTTCGCGGCGGGCCCGGCGGCCTGGGTGGACCACGGATACGCGGTGGTCCGGATCAACTACCGAGGCTCCACGGGCTACGGCCGCGAGTGGACGGACGCCCTCAAGCACCGAGTCGGCCTGATCGAACTCGAAGACATCGCGGCGGTCCGGGAATGGGCGGTGACGTCGGGCCTCGCCGACCCCGCCCGCCTGATCCTCACCGGCGGCTCCTGGGGCGGCTACCTCACCCTCCTGGGCCTCGGCACGCAGCCGGACGCGTGGACCCTCGGCATCGCCGCCGTCCCGGTCGCCGACTACGTGACGGCGTACCACGACGAGATGGAAGCCCTGAAGGCGATGGACCGCACCCTCCTCGGCGGCACCCCCGAGGAGGTCCCCGAACGCTTCGAGGCGTCCTCCCCCCTCACCTACGTCGACGCGGTCAAGGCCCCCGTCTACATCTCGGCCGGCGTCAACGACCCCCGCTGCCCCATCCGCCAGATCGACAACTACGTAGCCCGCCTCACCGCCCGCAGCGCCATCCACGAGGTCTACCGCTACGACGCGGGCCACGGCTCCCTGGTCGTCGACGAACGCATCAAACAGGTAAAGCTCGAACTCGACTTCGCAACGAGACACCTGCCCCAGTAATCCACCCCCGACAGGACCACGGCGAACCCCCAAGCACCCACACAACGACAGGCGCAAAGCCCCGGTGAGTACAAGGACCCAGCCCGCAGGACTCCGAGGACGCCCCCCTCGACGGGCCTGCAGGGGCGGAGCCTCGAGGGGGCGTACGCGGGGGCTGGGGGCACTGCGCCGAGGGGGTCTGGGGACGGTGTCGTTTGCCGGGGTGCAGGGACGGAGCCCCCTCACGGGGCCTGGGGCGCAGCCCTGAGGGAGTCCGGGGGCGGCGTCCTTTGGCGGGTTGTGGGGCGGAGCCCCACAGGCGTCTGGGGCTGGCGTCTTTTAGCGGGGTGCAGGGGCGGAGCCCCCTGTGTGTGGGGCCCCTGGCGGGGTCTGGGGCGCAGCCCCGCAGGCGTCTGGGGACGGCGTCGTTCGGCGGGGTCCGGGGCGCAGCCCTGAGGGAGTCCGGAGGTGGCGTCGTTCGGCGGGGTCTGGGGCGCAGCCTCGCAGGCGTCTGGGGGCGGCGTCGTTCGGCGGGGTCCGGGGCGCAGCCCTGAGGGAGTCCGGGGGCGGCGTCGTTCGGCGGGGTCTGGGGCGCAGCCTCGCAGGCGTCTGGGGGCGGCGTCTTTTGGCGGGGTGCAGGGGCGGAGCCCCGCCGGGGTGTGGGGGCGGAGCCCCTTGGTGGGGGCTGGGGCGGAGCCCCAGAGGGATGGGACGGGTAGGGGCGGCGGGGGCGAAAAAAATCCCCCCACCCCACTCCCCGCGCCAGAACCGGCACCGGCACCGGCACCAGCCACCCCCGAGACCAAAAACCTACGTACCCGCCGATTCCCGTCGCCGCCGCCCCAACAACTCCGCCAGCCCCCTCCGAGTCGCAGCCAACACCACCCGATCCTCCGCCCGAAGCACATACGTAGAGGGAAGATCCCAGACCAGCCCGGAACCACCCCGCTCGCCCCCACCACCCCCCACGGCGGACACCGGTTCACCACCCCGCCGTCCCCCCGACGCAGCCGTATCCAACGCAAGCACCCGCCACGCCCCCGCCCGAAACGCCTCCCCCACAGTCCGCCCCTCCAACTGCGGATGCCCACCCACCACGATGGCCGCGAACAGCAACACCCGCCGCTCCACCGGCATCGCCCCGAGGATCTGCCGCCCCATCATGGCCCCGGCAAACGCGGGCGCCGCCAGATGCGACACGCTACGACTCCGGGTCAGCGCCTGCGGATGCGCGGCCCGCAGGGTCCGGTACACGGCGGTGGCGAAGTCGTCGTCGTACAACCGCAGCACGACCCGAAGATCGGGCCGCACGCCACGGGCGTACAACGCGGCCTCCAGATTCGTCGTGTCCGCGCTGGTCAACGCGAGCAGCGCATGCGCCCGATGAATCTTCGCGGCTTCGAGCACACCCTCCTGAGTCACATCCCCCAACACCACCGGCACCCGCAACCGCCGCGCCAGCGCCAGCCCCCGCGCCTCCGGATCGGCCTCGACGCACACCACCGGAATGTTCAGCTCCCGCAGCCGCGTCAGCACCCGCGTCCCGATCTTCCCGACCCCGAGCAGCACCACATGCCCGGACAGCCCCCGCGGCGGCTTGCGCAACGCGGACCCGCTCCGGAACGTACCGAGCGCCTCCAGCACGGCCGCGAGCAGCACAGGCAGCAGCAACAACCCGACGAGCCCGGAGAAGAGCTGAAGAATCTGCCGCCCGATGGGCTCACCGATGGCGGGGTTGTTGATGGCGAAGAGATCGAGCAACGTCAGATAGGTCGCCTGCAGCGGGGGTTCCCCGGTGACGAGCATCGACGCGACCGCCAGCCCGACCACACACCCCACCAGCCCGGCGAACGACCAGCGCAGCCGCCGCGACAGCAGCGAGCCGAAGGGCACGACACTGCGCCCGGCGGACGGCGCGGTCGCGGCGTACGACACCGTCTCCAGGACGACGGTCCCGCGCCCGGTGGCCGCCGCCACGGCCCGCTCGTCGGGCAGCAGCCGAGGCCCCTGCGACCCGCTGCTCTCCGAACCGTCGGCCCCGGCGGGGTCGTTGGTGGTGGCGGACAGCAGCGCGAGCGTGCACAGCCCGGGATCGGCGACCTCACCGGGCCCCGGCGGCGGCCGCTCCACCGCCCGCAGCATCAACCCATCGGTCTGGACGACCTTGCTGGTCCCGGCGACGGCGGTCGCGGCGAGCGCGGGCGCGGCGGTGTCGGCATCGGACAACACGGTGGTGGAGGCATCGAACCCGAGCCCCCCGCTCCCGCCGCCACCGTCTCCCTCACCATCGGCCACGGCCATGGCCAACGCCGAGGCCTGATCGAGGAGTTCCTCGATGTGCTGCCCGAGGCGCCGGTTGTAGAGCCGTATGACGAGCCGCAGCCGCGGATTGAGGCGGCGCGCGGTGAGCGCGGCCCGGATGTTGGTCTCGTCGTCGTCATGGACGAGCGCGAGGGCGGCGGCCCGTTCCACACCCGCCTCGGCGAGTACGGACTCGGTGAGTTCGGGGGCCTCCAACACCCGCTCGGAACCGGCGAGTTCGGCCGTCCGGCTGGGCGGCCCCTCCCCGTTGCCCGCGGCCCGGTTCACCGCCGCGGACATCCGGTCGAACAGAGTCGAGGCCCGCGCCCGCCCGACCACCGGCGGGCGCACACTGCGCTGGGTGGGCGGCACGACGAGGGTCACCCGTTCGCCGTAGACACCCCGCAGTTCGGCGGCCAGCCGGTGCGCCAGGGCGTCGTCACCGGCCACCACCATGTGCGCGGTCGTGTCGGTCGACGGGCTTTGATACGGAAGGGTCCCCACGAGGGAGAAGAGTGCCGCACGGGGAGGTGTGGTTCCAGAGGGCGGCCGGCGGACCGACATCGCCTCAGCGACGCGTACGGGCCCGTGCCTCGCGCGGCGGCCGGACGAACTGCAACTCCAGCGCGACCGGGGGTTCGGCGACCCCCGGCTCTCCGGCGGACGCCCAACTCACCAGCTCCTCGGTGCAGTCGTCCCCCATCGCGAACCCGATCCAGGTCGCCCGCGCACCCCGGCGCCGCGCGTCCCCCGAGGGCTGTACGACCACGACATTGGCCTGGTCGCAGGGTCCGAGACAGTCCACGGTCCGCACCACGAACCGTCCCCTGGACGCCTCGGCCCCGGCCCGCAACCGCTCCAGCTGCCAGGCGTGATCGTCGTCGGGATACTTCCGCGGATCGCCACAACAACACCCACGGCAGACGACCAGCGTGCAGGGCCGCGACGCGGCGGCACCGATCGCCACCGTACGAGACCTGTCGGCCGAGGCTCGGTTCAACGGATCGGCTCTCCTTTTCGAACGTACGTCTACAGCCGCAGACGATAGTTGACGATCCCCGTCGCGAGTGGTTCGAGATGGACAGCGGCGCAACAGCGAAGGCCGGGCAGGCCAGGTGCTACGTCCGTGACCGGCCGGCCGACGCTCTCGATTCGGGAACGCGTGCCCATACCGTCGATCACCGGCAGGTCCGTTGTCAGTGCCCGCGGCTATGGTCTCCAACGCGCGGTCGGCTTCCGGGGGTTCCAGCTCTGAAGGGAATGGTTGCATCCCCGGCCTGTCTGGGGGCGGCCCGGAGATTCGTCCGGGACCCAACCGACGGTCGGGCTTCGTCGATGGCCAGGAGACAACCTGCCAGCGCCGACCGCGCACCACGTCCAGCGCCAGGCCGGCTGCCTGCTGATCGACGCCGGGCTTGGTGTTGCTGGACACCCTGACCGCGCTGGGGCACGTTCCGCAGGACGTCGAGGTGCTCGAAAGCTCGCACAAACGTTCCCGAAAGCTCGCTATCTGGTGACTGGAGACGCCGGGCACCATCGGTTTCGCATTCCACTTCGGTGACCACCCCTTTGGGCGTGTCACCGTTCAGCGGGACGTACCCCTCACACCACGACCGGAGCTCCGACCGAGGCGTCCCGCTGGACAAGATCTACCGGCTCGCCGGTCGCTGAAGCCGCGCTGGGAGCCTCCCCTGACCTGCCGTTTCCCGGCCCGAGGGCGCCCTCACCTCACACCCGTCCCACGGTGAACCGCGCTGCGACCTGGGTGAAGCGCCCTCGAAGGCAAGCCCTGACTCACGGCGGCTGGACTTTCGCCCGGCTCCGAGGCGCGAGATCCTGGTATTCCGACCGTGGACCAGCGAACAAATGCGGGCTGGTGCGCCTCTCACGCGTCGTAAAGCCCACCTCATGGTCATACGGCCCTCAGCGCGACGGGTACCGTCGCGCCTTCCCGAAGGAGGCCGGGCGATGAATCTCCCGTCGTACCGTGACCGCAGAAGAGCGACAGCACCGCCGCGGCTCCCCGGCCGGGCCAGGAACGCACGAAGACTGAGCGCTGCCGCCGCCGTGGCGGCGATGCTCCTGGTGGGCTGTGACACGGGCACTCCCAAGGCGTCCCCGCACTCCAGTGGTCCCGGCGTGTCTCTCGCCCCGTCCGCCACGCCTTCCCACTCCCGTTCGACCTTCGCTCCGGCCCTCACCTCCGCCGCCACCGCGTGCACCAACAGCTCGAAGCTGGCCGGGTGGTCGAACCGTCGGCTGGCCATGCTGACCATCGCCGTCCCGGTGTCGGAGACCTCGGTGTCCGACGCCACGTCCGAGGTGAGCGCCGGTGCGGGCGGTGTGCTGCTGTTCGGCAGCAAGGCGCCGTCCGACCTCGGCTCCCGGCTGACCACCCTGAAGTCCCATGTACCCGGCCATCTGGGCCTGTTGGTGATGACCGACGAGGAGGGCGGCGGCATCCAGCGCATGGCGAACCTCGTCGGATCCCTGCCCTGGCCCGCGTACATGGGCGCGCACTGGACCCCGGCCCAGATCCAGCAGAACGTCACGAAGGTCGCCACCAAGATGGCGGCCGCCCAGGTGAACATGGACCTCGCGCCGGTCGTCGACGTCGACGGCAGGAACGTGGCCCCCAGCCATACCAACCCCGACGGATGGCGGTCCTTCAGCGGCAACACCTCGGTGGTCTCCAAGGCCGGAGTCGCGTACATGAACGGGTTGCGTGCCGGAGGCGTGATACCCGTCGTCAAGCACTTCCCGGGCCTCGGCGGCTCCACTTACAACTCCGACTTCGGCCCCGCCCGCACCCTGCCCTGGTCCACCCTGCAGAAGGTGGGCATCCCGCCGTTCACAGCGGCCATCAAGGCCGGTGCCCCGGCCATCATGGTCTCCAACAACATCGTGCCGGGCCTGGGCACCAATCCGGCGAGCCTGTCACCCACCGCCATCAGCTCCGAGCTGCGCGGCAAGATGGGATTCAAGGGGCTGGTGGTCACCGACTCGCTCAGCGCCAAGGCGATCTCCGCCGCCGGCTTCAGCGTCCCCGCCGCCGCCGTCCAGGCCCTGCGCTCCGGCGCCGACATGGTCTTGTTCGACCTGGGGAGCAACGTCAGCTCCCAAACGTCCTCGATCGCCACGGCGATCACCAACGCGGTGACCGGCGGACACCTCTCCCGCAGCCGCCTCATCGACGCGGCGGGGCACGTCCTGGCCGTCCGGCACGTGAATCTCTGCTCCTGAACGCGCCCGGAGCGCAAGGCGGGGATCATGCCGTGAAGGGCGACGTTGGTCGTGGGGCGAGGCCTGCAACTACCGCAACGTTGCCCTGTGGGTCTGGGGTTGGTTGGACGCGGTCAATACTCGGGAGTGGATCGGGAAGACCCCTGAGCGCATGAGGGTCGGGTTCGGGATCGTGGGCGTCGTGATCACTGTGATGGAACTCGTGACGGTGAGGACCTGAGTCAGTGAGCCTGCCCGCGTCATGATTCCCCGTCAGCTACCGGTCGATCGGGCACGGCAGGGGCACGCTGCTGTACGGCTGCGCCGGCACCTCAGGAGTTGTGCCCGGACTCCGGGCGAGCATCATCAGATACAGGCCGGCGATGCCGAATGCCAATCCCCCGTAGAAGAGCACGTCGCCGCTGTGGGGGGTGAAAATGATCGTTTGGTCCATGAGCTGCATGGCGAAGAAGAGGCCGAGCATCAGCTCGCCCCAGCCCCAAAGGCGTGGCCGTGCAATCGAGCCTCTGAGCCAGGGGAACAGCCAGTCCGTTGTCACGGCAGCCAGGCCGGGCCCGAAGCAGATCGTTACGGCCAAGATCGCCACTGCCCATTCAAAGGTGTCCATGACCGGAGACCCATCCCTCACCACGTTGGCTCTGCGACTCGTTCCAGCAGCGTAGAGAGCGTGTCAGGCCAGTCGTACGACGGGAATGGACAGCGGCGGTTGTTGGTGTGATCTTCACCCGGACTGGGGGAAATTGAGCAGGTGTCCTGCACCCACAACGCTCCCTGGGGCGAACCGATCGCGACATTGCGGCGCGCACTGACTCGACAAGGGAAGACAAGGGAGTACTAGAGCACGATGATCACGAAACCTCCGTGGTTGAAGAAGCGGTGGTGATCGAAGCGGTGATCGAAGCGGTGATCGAAGCGGAACCCGTTGTGGTCGAAGCGGTGGTCGAAGCAGCCTCCGCCCCAGTCATCGTGGCCGCCGCACCAGTTGGTGGTCACCTGAGTGTGCACGGCAGGGGCTGCTGCTGCGGCCGTCCCTGCTGCGCCGATCGCAGCGCCGCCGGCCATCAGAATGCCGGCCACGGACACCGCGGCGAGACGCCTCGCGCGTTGTGCTCGCATGATGCATGCACCTTCTCCTCCATCGTCTCGCGCAGCTCTCAGCGGCACGAGATGGACAGCCGCAGCCGAAAGGGAGGAGCGGCGCGGTCGCAGGCGTCGCCTCGCACAGACGGGAGCACGTCTTGCAGCCAAGATCCCCTCTGTACGGGAACCAGCCGACCGGGGCGTATCCCCGGGTTGCAGCTCTCTTATCAGTACGTTGACGGCGCCCTTTTGGATTGCCGCGTGCAGAAAGTCCACGAAGGGACTCGCGCCTCACGGGCTGCGCCACGCGACCAAGACGCGCATGGAGGGGTTTCGTACTCCGTGGGGCGGCGCTCGACGCGTGGCTTCCCTTACTTCTCCCAAGGGCCCCTGACCTGGTACTTCACTGTCGGGTTGGCGGCATTTGAACCCACGACCTCTTCCGGTTGTCACGCAGTTGGGCACCCACCGAGGCCGACGCCTGGAAAGCTCCCGTGGCGCGGTTACTCGGCGTCGAGCTGGTGGTCGGCCCAGATGTAGCTTTCGGGGAGCAAGTCGGTGATGAGGACGGTTCGGATGCGGTGGTCTTCGCCGACGATGACCTTGAGGGCAGGGAAGTAGTCGAGAAGGACCTGACGGCACCGGCCGCACGGGGGGACAACTCCCCGGTCGCGGTCGCCCACGGCAACGATCGTGTCCAGCTCGTAGGCGCCGTGGGCTGCTGCCGCGCCGATGACGACCAGCTCGGCGCAGGGTCCTCCCGTGAAGTGGTAGGCGTTCACCGCCGTGACGATCCGGCCGTCCCGGGCACGGGCCGCGGCCGCCATGGTGTGGTTGTCGCCCTGGCAGCGAGTGCGAGCGACGTGGGCCGCGGCCTGGATGAGTTCGTGGTCGACGGGGTGGGTCTGCGTGGTCATCTTCTCTGCCTTCGTCAGGTGTCAGGCGACGTTGACCCGAGTGACGATGGTGTGCAAGCGAATATCGGCGGTGTGCTTGTTCCGCCGGATGATGTAGCGGCGGATCATGCTGGCCTGTTCCTTGTGGCTGGCGTGGTCGGTGCCGTCGAGCGTGAAGTAGTGCAGGGAGAAGTTGTCGAGCACGATCGCGATACGGATCTCGGGCGGACAGAGGCTGCGCAGGTAGCGGCAGAACTCCAGGGACCTCGTGCGGTTCTTCCTCGGCTTGATGTGGCCGTAGAGCTTGTCCTTGCCCAGGTCCAAGGCGGCGAACAGGTGGCGCTGTGCCCGCGGCACCCCTGATGCGGACATCGCGGTCCAAATCTAGACTGGCGAAGGCGTAGAAAGCACTGGATTAGGGAGATATGTGCCATGGCTAAGCGAGGGAACAAGAGACGCGGCCGTAAGAAGAAGAAGGCCAATCACGGCAAGCGTCCCAATGCCTGAACCTACCGAGCAGAGGGCCGCGGGGTCCCATGTCTTCGCCGCCCGGATTGAGGTCAAGGACTGGGATCCCGCCGGTGCGGGAGCACGGCAAAGAGCCGGACCCGACGAGACCGAGGCCGGCTCTTGAAGACTGGGCGCCTTTCCAGGGTTGAGCAGGGAACGTTCGAACCTGCGCGCACGGGGGCATCGACTAGCGAGGTGCCCACCAGCTTCTTCGTCATTTGACCGCCGACAGTCAAAACCGTCGGCGGTTTCCCATGTGAGCTCACTGAGCGGGGAAGGTGAGCCGCAGAACGATCTCACCGTCGTCCATCTCCCCGGTGGGCTCGAACCCGAACTTCCGATAGAAGGGCAACGGTTCGCCGTCGCCGGGCTCGTAGCTGGTCAGCAGTTCGGTGGCGCCGTCCGCGCGAACCAGGGCGGCGATCTGCGTGAGCGCCTCGCGGCCGATCCCTCGCCGCTGGTACCGCTTGTCGACGAGGAGGCGCCAAATGAAATGCCGCCCTTTGAAAAGACCGGACGGCGGCTTCCACGACAGCATCACGAAGCCGACTGGCTCGTCGCCACGGTACACGGCGCGATACCAGGGATTGGCCTCCGGTTTCTTTGCCGCCTCCTTGAGCGACTTGGACACGGAGGCGACGAACTGCTTCTGGTCACGTCGGACCCGGAGGGCACGTACGGCATCCCGGTTTGCGTCGGTGATCTCCCGTAGGTGCACACCTGGGGACCTCATGCCACACCCCTTCCGCATCCGGCAGCCGCGCCGTCCGAACCGGCGTGAAGGGCCGCCACCGTTCGGCATTCCCTTGTGCGTACGCGTCATCGAGGACGCCAGGTTGGACGTTTTCGCAGCGTATTCGACACGGGCGATCTGGAGCGGGACTGGCACGCCGGACTGTGACCGCGCCCGAGGCAGCTCCTAGTGGAGAGCAACTCGGCCCGACGTGGCGATGCTCGTCCCCAGAGCCCAAAGCCCCCGCCGGGGGGTGGGACACCGCACCGGTTTGGAAGATCGCGTAACCGCGCTGGGCCTGACCTGGCAAGACGCTGAGCCGCGAGTCCCAGGGCGACCCGCAGACGTTCCCCGCTTCTCCGCCTCTGATCGTCCGATCGGGCTCACAGGGGGGCGCGCGTGCCCTTCTCCGCCATCCCAAGCTGCAGGTCTGATCCTGACACCCGTGCCCGAACCGTCTACCACCCCGCCCGCGTCACCAAGCTCCGTGACCTCAGCGCGGAAGACATCGACCGCTGGCTCGCTGCCAAGGCAACGACCCTCAGTACACGCTCGCTTCAGGCCGTCCACTCCTGCCTGGACCGCTCGGTCAAGCGGGCCATGACGCGGGACAAGGTGAAGCGCAACGTCGTCGAGCTGTGCTCAGTGCCCCAGAGCCAAGCCGGGCTCCCCTCCAAGGCGCTCACCTGGGACCACGTCTTCCTCAAGGGCAAACTGGACGCCGAGCCGCCGCAGCCCCGCACATCGCGGTGTGGCGCTCGGTCCGGCGCGGCGGAGACACCAAGACTCGGAAGTCCCGGCGCACCCTCGCTCTGCCGGCGCGCCTTTCGCCAGGCGCTCAAGGACGTCGACGGGATCAGCGCCGAGGAGCGGACGCCTCCGGAGCTCCGGCACAGCTTCGTGTCCTTGCGCTCCGACCGGGGCGTCCCGCTGGAAGAGATCTCCCGACTCGTCGGTCACTCCGGCACGGCCGTGACCGAGGAGGTGTACCGGAAGCAGATCCGGCCCGTGATCCAGACCGGCGCCGTGGTCATGGACGGCATCTTCGGCGCCGTCCAGCAGCGGTGGTAGGCGCGCAGGAATCGATAGTCACGCAGATAGGCACGCAGCAACGCCAGAGGGCCCTCACCGATCCGGTAAGGGCCCTCTGAACTGCTATTTAGCTGTCGGGGTGGCGGGATTTGAACCCACGACCTCTTCGTCCCGAATGAGGTTCGAGCAAGATCGAGACCTGCGGAGCTTGTAAACATGCAGGTCAGGCGGTTGGTCTGGGGTGGCGTGACGGGGGTTCGGTTGCTCTCCGAAGGAAGATCATCTCCCAGAATTCTCCCAGGGGCGGAGAGCCTCCCTGTCTCGGGTGTGCTTTGTCAACGATTGCTGGCGTGAGTTTGCAGATGTCGTCGACTCATGTGGCGAGGGGGCCGGCTGCCTAGCAGTCGGGTTCACGTTGGGAGATTAAGGAACCGCTGGCTGCGTACATGGCGGCTCGGTCACGTCCGCCGGTCTTCCGGGAGATGGCCGTACAGGCGATACCCCATCTCGTCAGGGTGCCGAGTGACGCGGGCCAGTCGCCAGGCCGCCTCGTACGACATACGTCCGCGGTTCTGGGCACGGAGCCGCACCGCCAGCAAGCTGGTGACCGGATCGAGAAGCCAGCGCAAGAGCATCAACCTCACTGGAACTCGCCAGCGATGGCGGTGAGGGCACGGGCGGCGTCCTCGTCGCCGAATGCTCTTACGGTGCCTGCGAGTAGGACGAGTAGTTCCTTGCAGCCTTCAGGGGTCAGCTTGCCGACGAAATCGTGGATCACCTGAGCGACAACGACCCACTGCTGTCCGGGTTGCCACTGTCTGACCGTGCGGACCAGATCTTCGAGATCCGTACCGGCCGGTGGTCCGCCCAGGCGGGGCCAGTTCTCGGTCGAGCCTTCCAGAGCTGTGTAGAGCCGGGCGGCGGCGGGGTTGGCGAGGATGTGTTCTTGGAGGAACTCCTCGCGCGCTTTGGCCTGGCGACGGGCCAGCTCGTCCAGCTCGAGTTCGCGGCGCAGCAGCTCTTCCTGGCGACGGTGGTTCTGCTGCATCTGTTCCGCGGCGAACGCGGCCTTCCGGGTTGCTTCGTCCACCTCGATGCTCACGGTGGCGTCCACGACGAACACCCCCACGCCACCGAGAGGCAGGGCTTCGGCGAGTGCGGTACCAATGTCCTGCTCGGCGGCGTCAGGACGGAGGACATCGCAGGCGGCGGCTGCCTCTTCGATCACGGTCCTAACGAGTTGCCCGGCTGCGTACGGGGCCGCAGGGATGTTGGTGTCGTCACGACGCCGCCATGTCGCTCGGACATGTGCGCAGAAGTGGAGCGTCGGGTCCGCGCTGCGTGGTCGGTCGGAGAAAGTGGAGACCCAGGTGGCGCCCGGTTGGGAGGCGCCTTCGGGGGTGGGGCGACGCTTCATGCGGCTTCGCGCTCCTCTGACGTGTCTGCCTCGGGGTGTTCCTGCAGCAGGAGCTGCTGGACCTTGGCGAGGTCGGCGTCGAGGAGAGAGGAGAGTTCGAGCTTCAGGTTTGCCCGGTCGGGCGAGTACGGGCGGTCTTCGCTCTGGACCCATACCTGTGAGCAGGTACGCAGAGCCTCGCGCAGGGTCGGGCCTTCAGGGCCGCGGACGTCCACGGCCCGGCGAAGGGTGTCGAGGATGATCGGTCGCAGAGGCGGCCGCTCAAGGGCCGCATCAAGCCACAGGAAGATGGCCCGGTCGAGTTCGCGATCCCCCGCCGCTCCGGTCGCCTGACGTAGGAGAGTGCGCCACCCGGTGACAAGGCCCGCGACTGGAGGGCGGAAGTCCTCCTCTTCGTCGGCGTCCGGCGTGGTGTCGCTGTGTAGCACCAGCGGCACTCGGTCGGCTTCTGGCGCAGACGACGCGGCGAGAGCCGTGAACGTACGGTGGCCAACGGTGTCCCGGATCTTCTCGTCGCCGCACCAATCGACGACGTACCCGAAGAGCGTCTTCCGGACGGAGGTGTCCGCCCACAGCACCTGGATCGCTTCGCGCAGGCTGTCCACGACCTCCGGCAGCCCGCTGTTGGCCACGCGCTTCAGGCGGCGTAGCGCCTTCCCGGTGTGACGCCGCCCGAACTGTCCGGTGCAGACCTCGACGACGGCCTGTTGGAGGGAGGGATCCTTGCGCTTGGCCCAGGACAGCAATAGGGAGTGCACGTACGGAGCGCTGGCTGCGTGAATCGCTGCGTTGTCGAGCAACGTCACGGCCAAGGGCCACAGTTCTTTGTCAGTGCCGTGTGCGTACCACGCCGTGACGATCGCTTCTAGCGGTTCTTGTCTGCGATGGCGTACGGCCCAACGCAGCGCGAACTCACCGATGCGGCCTGCCAAGGCACGGCGGGCGTCCTTGGTGATGGTCTCCAGGGCTTCCTTGTTCGTTCCTGTGTCGTCGATGGGGACTTGGGCGAGCCACTTGAGGAAGGAGGTACGGGCCAGCGGACGGTCGTTCCAGAAATACTCGATCGCGGCATCATCCCAGTGCGGCCGGTCGAAACGGAGGGTCCCGTCCTCCTCGCGGCGCGCCTTGATGGCCTTGGTCATGGCGATCACGCCTGGTGCCTGTTGCCCGTGCACAGGGACAGGGGTGTCGCGTTTGTCGAGTGTGTCGGTCAACTCCGCGGCCTTGGCGTACACATGGCCCACCGGGTCACCGCGCAGGACCGCTGCGGTCAGGAGGAAGTTCCGTTCGAAGCTGGTCCGCACGCGGTCTTCTGGTTCGTGCCACTCGTAGAGCGCGTCTTCCCAGTTGCTGAGGACGGCCACGACATTGGCGATCTGCTCGTCGAGGGAGCGGCGCCGCTCGGCATAAACCTGCTGTGCCGAATCCCGGGCTACGTCAGAGAGGTCATCGGCCGCGAGTCGCTCGGCCTTCCGGTGCTCGTCGAGCATGAGGGGAGTGACATTCAAGATGTCCGTGGGCGTCATACCGCCGATGAGGCGGCGTATGCCGGCACTGCCGAGCCAGGCACTGACGGGGAACGACGGCTCCTGCGCCAGCAGCCAGCGCGTGGCGATGTCGTGAGGGTGGATCTCGCCCAGATCCGGCGCGGCACTCGGCGCTGCGCCGTGGCTGATTCGTCGCCACTGTTCCGGCCGGGTCAGGACGATGAGTCGGTTGTCTCGTCGGGCCAGCCGCTCACCGAGCTTTCCCAGGCCGGAACCGAATGTGTCGGCTACCTGGAATCCGTCTTCGTCTGGTGGGAGTTCGAGCAGGAAGCCGCACCGGCGGTCATGAGGCAGACGTCGGGCGGGGAAGTGCTGGGAGCCGCCGAAGGAGAGCGGGCGTACTTCTGAGATCAAGCCTTCTTCCACGAGCTGGTCGAGAAGGGCGTATCCAGTCGTAGTTCTGCTGCTATTAGGGGGGCGGTTAATGACCAGCACAGAACCTGAAGGTCGCAGGGTCGCGAGGGCCTGGGCGAAGGGACTACGGAGCCGGTCTGCGTCTTCAGAGCGGGGCTTGGCATAAACCCTGCGGATTACTGCCAAGTACTCGGCGTCGATGGGTGCGTCGGCGTCCAGGGTCTGCTCGAACACGTATTTCGTGCCGATCATCTCGCCCAGGTTGATCAACGCGCGCTGGAGCGTGGCCGCCTGCCCGACAGCCTCGATCGCCTCAGGGGACGGTGATGCCGTCCTGCCCCGCTCGGCTTCTCGCTGGGCCGATGGCTCCGGGCCACTCGGTGGGGCGACAGGGACAGGTGGATACGACGAGGGTCCGGAGCCGGACTGCGCGCCCGGCGCCGTCACCACGTCGGGGCGAAAGTCCGTTGATGGATCGGCGTTGGCCACTGAGCCCGTCGTGGGTAAGCCGGTGGAACTGCCGTGATGTTCCGCGTGGTTGGTTCCTTCTTCATCTGTGTAGCGGTCAAGCAGTGGTGGACGCACGCGCGAATCTTCGGTAGCGCTGTGCGGCACTCCGGCAGTCGGAGCGGGCTGCTGCTGGGCAAAGTCCGGTTCGTCATCGAAAGCCATCGGTCGCGTCGCCTCTCAGCCGATGGTTCCGTCGATCTCGGTGCCTACTTGTTCCGCCGACGCCTCGATGACCTTCGCGGACTGGTCCACACGCACGCGGCCCTTTTGGGAAATGCCTTGCGCGCGTACGCCGACCTGGTGGCCGGCGAGGTGGTCCGCGCGTTGTGTGACGGAGACTCCTGGGCGAGCTGGCCGCTCCTCCTCGTCGCCGAAGGGCAGCTGCCGCCCGTAGATCTCCTCCAAGTCCAGGCGCAGCGCACCCAAGAGATCCCTGAGCTCTGGATCGCCTCCCTGCAGCAGCGCAGGACGCGTCAGATACACCTGGAGTGCTCCGCGGGCTTCGGTGATGCGCTCGATTCGCGCGGAGGACAGTTCAGCTGGGTGGACGGTAAACGGTCCGCCTCGTCCTTCCACTTCTTCCGGTTCCTCCAGGGGAACTCGGCCCGCGCGCCGATCGAGGACGGCCCCGGCCCGATCGAACAGAAATTTGACCGCCTCGGTGAGCGCGGTGCCGACGAGCATCGGAAACGTCAGTGGATCCATGGCTGCATGCCCTCCCCGTTGATTGCGCATCCCGCGGCGTACGTGCGGGCGCAAAACCTGACTGACAGTACGTTCACTGTCACTCAGAGAGAAGAGATGTTCCGGTCGCCGGAGGTGATGTCCGAAATGCCCCTGGCGTTCATGTGTGCGATGTCCTTGACGTGTACGTCGTCCCGTGGTGCCCATTCGATGCGCATATAGCAGGCGCAATTCCGGCTGGAATCATGCGGAATCGCCCCAGTGCGATCTTGCTGGCGTGGCCGAAATGCGGCAAGGGGCGCACGACTCATCCGCGCCCAGAACGGAGCACTCTTGCGCGACATCGGCGTCGACACCGGGCCGGTGCTGCGTCTAGGTCAAGCTGGAGCTGGCACTCGCCTTACACCGCGACAGACGACTCCCTGGGCTGCCCCGGGAAGGCTGCTGTGCCTACTGCGTCGACCTCGCCCGCTTCATGGTCGGCCCTCCGCTCAGCATCCGCTCCCGCGCCCGGTGGTTTGACGAGCGGCAGACGGTGCGCCACCGGGGGCGCAGCATGGCCATCGACCGACACGGTCCGCTCGCATCAAAGACAGCCGCCGGCGCGCCGTAGCTACCATGGCGATGCGCATGGCGGTCGTCGTATCCGGACGCGGTGGCGGTGGCAGCATCCAGTTCCGCGGAGGCTTCCCGAGCGGGCTTCTGTTTGTGCAGTTCGACCAAGCCCGCGTCAAGTGGCCCGGCTGGTCCTGGCCCCTCGGATCTTCACGACATTGGACCTCTGATCTCCATCAAATCAGTCCGCCGCGCCGTGACTGAGCCGGAGCATGACGGTATGTCGATTTGGTACCGGCCTGTTGGCCTTGTGCGCGCCCACTGGAAGCTCGCCTTCTTGCCGGTCGGGTTCGTGCTGAACCTCTGGGGCAACCAGCTTTATGAGACGGGGCGCCAGGCCGTTGGGGTCGTGATCTTTGTCTTCAGTATCGCCCTCATTGTTGTGGCGGGACGTCACTGGCGAAAGATCTCTCCTGGTTTGCAGGCGCCGAAGCCTGTACGCCGCATACGTAGTCGGCTGCGTCATTGGCTGACAATGACTTTCCATACGCCCGTATGGTTCAGTCGCCGAGAGAAGGTGAAGGTAGTGATCTGGGGGATTATCGCGTTCAAGATCTCCTTCTATCCGCTCAATGTGACTGACAGGATCATTGCTGCTCCAGAGCAATTCATCGCTCGCTACGGGGACGCCCAGAAGATGCTGGCCTTCTGCCTCCTCTTTCCTTACTTGGCGCACTGGCTCGAGCCGAAGGACAGGCTGCTTGAGCGGCTGGAGGGGCGTGTCCTTCGAGCCATGGTCAGCCGGACGGTCGGAAACTTTAACGGAGCATGTGGTGTGGCTATTTTGCTATACGCCGTGCTGCCGACGATTTCTCGTGACTACACCAAGGTGCTGCCAGCTCTAGCGGTCACTGTCGCAATTGCCACCG
Source organism: Streptomyces sp. GbtcB7 (assembly GCF_019091445.1). Classification (NCBI taxonomy): domain Bacteria; kingdom Bacillati; phylum Actinomycetota; class Actinomycetes; order Kitasatosporales; family Streptomycetaceae; genus Streptomyces; species Streptomyces sp. GbtcB7. The sequence goes on along the minus strand of NZ_JAGXJM010000017.1, from coordinate 202,552 downwards.
TGGTGGCCACGCATAAAATGTGGACCCGCTACCGCAAGTTGTGCACGCAGGCGTACAAGAACATCCAGGCCCTGATCCGGGCGCTGGAGCAATCGTCCGGAGCCGGAGCGCATTCGGAAGTTATGGCTGCCTGGGAGGTGGTGGAGTTGGATTTGCGAACCCGCGTGGATACTGGCTACGTCTTCGGTATGCGATTCGCCCCGAAAGTGATTATCTCCGCAATCGGCGAAGCCGTTGAGAAGGTGAACAGCGGGCTGCCCGGTCATGAGGAGGCGCGGGCTCAGGCGGTGGCTGACTTGAAGATCATTCGAGGTGTGTGCGCTGAGCGGATTGATGCGGTGGCGTGAAGCGGTTTGTGGATCGAGCTGGCGGGCACCGTCTGCGGATGCATCTTCTCGTTGGGGAACGTTACGGGTTACGACAGCAGCGCCTTCTGTCGGTCCCCAGATGCGAGGACGGTCTGTGCTACCTGGTTCGCTGACGGCCTGGCGCTACTGACCCCAGCCGTTCAGGGAGACTTCCGGACCTCCGTCGAGGTAGCGGTGGAGGGCACTCGCGGTGGTGTCCACGAACTCCTCGGGGATGGCGTCGGCGCCAACCCAGCGGACCTGGGCGTGCTTGCGCGGCTCGCGGTTCTCGGGCTCGCCGGTCCATTCATGGGCAACGAAGACGACGGTAAGGAAGCCGTTCGGGGCTTCAACCCCCCATGCTCCGTGGATGATGTGGGCGACCTTGAGAGACTCGGCCTTCACCGTCAGGCCAGTCTCCTCGTAGAGCTCGCGCACCGCGGTTTCGGTGATCGGCTCGCCGGGCTCGCTCTTGCCGACGGGCAGGTCCCACATCCCCTGGGCGAACTTCGCGTTCTCGCTGCGCTGGAGGAGCACGACGCGGTTGGTGGCTGTGTCGTGGACGATGACGGCGGCGACCAGCAGGGTCATGGATTCGAGCGCGGGCTTGAGAGCTTTGGGCTGGTCGTCGGTGGTCGGTTGAGCCACTGTGCGTCCCTTCATCGGCCAGTTGCTGGGCATGTTAGGCGAGTGCTTCGCGTGCACGGCGGGCGAGTTCGGTAGCCCCTGGTACCTTGCGGCGCTGATAGATCGCGAGAGTGGACCGCAGCGACGTGATCGCCTTGCGGGTGCGGTCGGAGGTCATGCCCTCCATGAGCGTCAGAGCCTGTGACCAAGCGGCGACGGCCTCGTCGGCTCGGGCCTGAGCGGCGAGACTGTCGCCCAGGTCGGCGTAGGTCAGGGCGTGGACGCGCTTGTACTTCACAGGGTCCCAGCGGACCAAGGCATCGCGGTGCTGCTGTTCGGTTCCGACGTGATCGGCGAGGTCGGTCAGGGTGCGGGCGGTGTGGCTGGCCACGGTGCCGGCGGCCGGGCCGCTGACGCGGGAGTAGCTGGGCTGGGGACCGTCGTCGCGCAGAAGGGCGTCTTCGGCAGCGATCAGGGCGCGTGCGGCAGCGGGCTTCTCGTCGGTGGCCGCATAGGCGCGGGCGTGCGTGATGTGGAGCAGGGCTTCGGTCTGTCCGTCGATGTGACCGGCTCCCTGACCGAGAGCTGCTTCGGCGAGGTCGATGCAGTGGTGGGGTTGTTTGAGGCTGAGGGCCTGGTGGGCGAGGGCGCGCATCATCCAGGCGGCGTGGCCGTGCGGGTCGGCTTCGCAGGCTAGCTGGTAGCCGACGCGGTAGTAGCGCTGGGCGGCGCCTTCCTGCCCGAGGTCGTGGTGCTTCCAGCCTGCCAAGTAAGCGAGTTCGGCGACGGCGCCGAAGGCTGCCCGGCGTAAGGGTTCGGTGGTGAAGCGTCCGCGGAGCATGGGGGCGGCGGTGTCGGCGAGGTAGGCGGTGACGGTGGTCAGGCCGTGGCCGCCGCCGAGGCGTTCGTCGGCTGCGCTAAATGCGGCGGTGATTTGACGTACGACGTCCACGTCCTCCGCGCCGACCAGCGTGGTGCCGGTGCGGGCACGGAGCATGCGGGCGGTGGCCTCGTGGTCGTAGGCGAGCGGCATGGCGACGCCCGTGGTGGTGAAGGTGGCAACCGCGAGGAAGTGTTGGCGCTCGACGTCTGCGCGGCCCAGATCGGCCACCGCCAGGACTGGGTCGCCCTCGTCCTGTTCGTTGCCGTCCGCTGTGCCCAAGCCGATCTCGGTCAGAGTGACGATGCGGCCGGTGCGGCGGGTCAGGGCTTCGGCGAGGTACCGGCCGGTCCGGCCGCTGGGCTGGCGAGTGCCGTTCACCCAATGGGAGATGGCCGACTTGTTGGTCTGGATGATCTCGCCGTTCTCGGCGGCGATGCGCCGTACGTCCTTCGCCAGGGCCTCGTACGTGCAGCCGATGGCGTCGATGATCTCGCGCAGGCGGGAGTTGGGGGCTCTCTGCACTGCCACGATCGCCTCCGTGTCTGGGGCTGTAAACCGCGTATACCGCTTCAACTGCCCATCACCGTACCCACTGTGCGTGATGGCGGGTTCACTAATCATCAGCCGCCCGGAACGGTTCCAGGTCCGACCGTGAATCCAGGCTCCCCACTTGGCCGGGCGGCTCCCAAGTTCCGTACATCCGCTTCGGGTTCGGGCATTCCTGTGCCCGGACCCGGCCGAACAGAGACGGAGACCCCGGTGATCACCACCGATATCGCAACCCGCACGGCCATCACGGTCGAACTCCCCGAGGCTTTCGACGAGCGCTGGAGCCGCCTGCCCGGCATCCAGGGCGAGGGTCGGCGCATCACCATCGACCCGGCGGAGTATTTCTTCCGCTTCGAGTCCAACAGCTGGCTCGTCGCCGACTGGGCGCTGGTCAAGTCCCAGCTCCTGGAGGTGGACGAGACGACCGAGAGTGCAGTCGAGCAGCTCGCTCTCGACTTCATCAAGCAGCACAGCGAGTCCACCTCGGATGCGGCCCGGGTGCTGTCCATCGCGTACGAGGTGTACGCGTACCTGTTCCGCGAGGAGCACCTCGCCGGCCTCGGCCTGCCGCAGATCACTGCCGAGCACCTGCGGATGCTGCGTGAGGCGGCCACGCTGATGGCACTGAACAAGGTCGAGCTGGACGGACACATCTCCAACGTCGGCGCGTGCTGGTTCTTCCCCGCCGCGACCTCCGTCGTCTTCGACCTGGACGAGGAGATGGGCGGCCTGCTGGACGAGGTCTACCACGGCGGCTGGTTCAACGAGCACCGCCGCATCGAGTCCATCAAGGCCCACGCCGCGCTCGGCGGACGGCTCGTGCACGGGTGCCAGTCCGTGCCGGATCAGTCCGGTGGAGTCGTCGCGCCCTACGGTGCGTCGATGGCCAACTTCCGTGATGACCTGGCCCAGTTCAAGGCCGGATGGATCGAGCAGGTCTACGCCCACCGGGTAGCCCCCGCCGTATAGCCCGTACGCCTGGCTCCGGGGCGGGCCGGCACTCTCGCCCGCCCCGGACGCCTTCAACCACAGGAGTCCCTGATGGACGCGAACCTCAATGCCGAACTGTTGGACAACGTACTGACCGCCACCGGCCAGTCCGCCGTAGCGCGCGACGAGGTGCGCGTCTGGTCCATGTCCGGCGTCGAACGCCTGACACTCTCCGACGGCTCCACCGCCATCTTCAAGTACGCCAAGAAGCCCTTCGACAGCGAGGACCAAGCCCTCCGCCTTGCTCACACCCTCGGCGTACCCGTCCCGAAGGTCCACGTTTCCGCCGCACTGGACGGCTGGCTGGGGATGCTGCTGGAAGACCTCGGCACCCCCATCCGCGAAGCCGACGACCTCGACGGCGCCGCCGCAGCCGTGGTCCTGCACCGCACGCGTAGCGCGCCGGCCCTGCCCCTCCTCGACCAGGAAGCCCTGCGGGCCCTGCCCAGCAGGGCACTGGACCACCTCGACCAACTGTGGAAGGCCGAGCGGTGGCCGGACGCAGACGACGTCGAAGGTGCGCTCGACCGGCTGGCCCAGGCAGCCGAGGCACGCTCGGCCGGAGCGATGACGGAGCCATTCGGCTGGGTGCACTCCGAGTTCCACCCCACCAGCCTCCACATCGGCCAACGCGGCTGGCGGCTCCTGGACTTCGCCCGCGCCTTCACTGGCCCTGGCCTGCTCGACCTCGCCAGCTGGCACGGCACCCTCGAGGAGACCGACCCCGCACGTCTGCGTGTCTTCCTGGAGACCTACGTCGCCGAAGGCGGCACTCCCGACGCCCTTGCCGAGCGCGGTGGTCTCCCCGCTGAGAAGTGGGCGCTGGGCTGGCACCGCATGTGGGCGGTGGAGTGGTTCATGGAGCAGGCCATCCGCTGGATCAACGATCCGACTACCGACCCCGCGTACATCAAGGTCGTACGCCGCCATCTCACCGATGCCCTCCGGCTCCTGGAGGTCTAGATGTCGCTCGCTCAGGTGTCGCCTTGGCACGCACACGCACTCCAGCGCACCGCTCGCCCCGCCGAAGCGCTTCCCGTGCCAGCCCGTATGGAATGGACCACCAGGCCCGGCAGTGGCCCCGGCGGCGAGATACTCGGCCCAGACCTGGCAGGGAGGCGGCTGCTCGAACTCGGCTGCGGCCCCGGCCACAACGCCGCCCACCTCGCCACCCGGCACGGAGCACACGTCACCGGCCTCGACCTCGTCGGTCTTCAAGTCCGTCGAGCCCGCTCCCACTACGGACGGCTCGGCAACCTCACCTTCGTCGCCGGCCACGCTCTGCACTACCTACAAGCCAGCGACGAGCAGTTCGACGCCATCTACTCGGTCTTCGGCGCCATCGGCCTGGTAGCACCCGAACTCCTGCTCCCGGCGATAGCCCAGCACGTGAAGCCCGGCCGCATCTTGGCCTTCACGGTGCCTCACCCCGAGCGTGGAGGCCGCCGTCCCCCAGCGGATGATCGGCCACGTCGTGATCACGTGATGCTCCCGGACCGCACCCGGCTCCCTGTCGCTCGATGGGACTTCGACGCCAGCCGTTGGGAGACACACCTCTCCCGTGCGGGCTTCTGGCTCACCTCAACTCAGGAGTTCCACGACGCCCGCCACGGCCGCTGGCCTACCACCTTGCTGATCACCGCCCGCAAGGTCTGACCCCCGCTCCAGCTCTCCTGGAGGAACCGATGCGCCAGCCCTACCTGCTCCTCGACATAGACGGTGTCCTCATACCGTTCCCGGACTACGACGGGACCACTCCGGCCACTCATGTAAGGCACGACGTCGTACCCGCTGGCCGCAGCGCTGACGACCCCGTTGCCGTCTGGCTCAACCCCGACCACGGGCGCCTGCTCGTGGATGTGTTCCGAAACGGAACGGTCAGCCCTGTCTGGTGCACCAGTTGGCGCCGGGACGCCACCACCCTGATCGGCCCGCTCCTCGGGCTCCCGCCGCTGCCGTACGTCGATCTCCCGCGCCCGCAGATCACCACCAGCCATCCGAACGGCTACCTGTGGAAGCGGGATTACGTCGACACGTGGCTGGGCGATGCACCCGCGATCTGGATCGACGACGACTTCGCCAGCCTCGACCACGCATGGGCCGTCGAGCGCACCGCCCGTGGCATGGCGACCCTCCTCATCCAACCCGACCCGCACGTCGGGCTGCAGGTCGAGCACCTGGCCCAGGCCACCGTGTGGGTAGATCGATTGTCCCGAGTCGGGACAGGCGCACCCGGCGCCGCACCTGGAGTCGAAGCCGCATAGCGACGAGTCCAGGTGCGGCCCACGGCGGATGTGTCAGCGCCGCCGTGCCTGCGGCGGCTGTGGCTGAGTTGCCGGGGCAGTAGGTGGTGATGACACCGGCGTGCCGGGACGGCGTGCGGCACTCTGTGCCTGTGCCGCGCGTGCGCGGTCGCTGGGTGCCGCCCTCGTGCTGAGGCGTTCGACGCGCCAGGTCAGGACCCGCGCGGGCCGACGGGCATCATCGAGCGCACGCTGGTCGGCGACCTGCTGCAGGAGCTGCTTCGGGTCGTGACCAGCCTTCTCGGCGTCCGCCAGCACAGCAGCGAGTGCGTCGAAGGCCGGGTCCTCCAGTACCTGTTCCGCGTGATCGGGCACTGCCTGCCGGATGAGGAGGATGTGCCGCTCCACCACCTGCCGGGGTGGCCGGCGCTGGGCGAGCACGGACAGCGGCGCGACAGCTGTCTGTTCATAGACGGCGTGTAGGTGGACCAGGGTCTGGTGGGCCGCAGCCACCTGCTGGTCATGATGACGGATCTGGTGCCAGCGGGCGGCGGCGATGACGACGAGGATCGCGGCGTCGAGGAACATCGCCAGCAGGGCGCCGTCCTTGGGAGCGGGCTCGCGGACCATGGCTCGCAAGGCGCCGCGTAGGGCGCGAGCGTGCTGGTGCTCGGCCTGGATGCGGGATCGGGTGGCGCGCTCGAAGACCTCCGCAGCCTGTCGGAGTTGGAACCCAACGGTCTGAGGCGCGAGCAGAGGCAGGACGTCGAGGGCCTCGCCGAACGCGGCCAGGTGGGCCTGAGCGGCTGCGTCGTCACCGTGCTCGAGGCGATGGGGGATGCGTTCCGCGGCGGCCGTGGCCTGGCGCCACGGATTCGGCTTGCGTGAGCCTTGCGGCTCGGTGGCGTCAAGGCGCTTTCGGATTTTGGGCAAGGACAGGTCCGGGGAGAGTTCGGAGCCTGAGTACCAGACCGGTTCCTGCTTGCCGTTGACGTCGCCTTCGAGTGCGACGGTGTAGCCGCGTACGTCCCCGGATGGAAAGTGCTTGACGTCGACCAAGACGCCGTCAGCGTGCTCCAGCAGACGGACGAACTCCTCGGTGCTGGTGGCGGCGGCCACCGCGGTACGCACCGTGGTGCGCAGCCGTTCGCGGGCAGTGCGGGCCTGGCCTGCGCGCTTGGCCTTCTCCTGCTCGGCGCGGGTGGGCCGCTTCGCGGCGGTGCGATCCCCGCGCACGATCTGGAACAGGCCGTACTCCTTCTCGATGGCCGCGAGTTCGCGGTCGGCGGTGAGGTAGTCGTTCCAGTGGCGTGCGGCGCGCAGGTCGGCTCGGACCTTGGTGGCGGCGATGTGGATGTGGTCGGACGCGTGCCGTACGGCGACCCAGCGGCAGCCGTCGGGATCACCGTCGGGGGCGATGCCGGTGGCTGCGACAACGCGGCGGGCGATGTCGCCCCACTCCTCGTCGCTGAGGTGACGGTCGGTCTCGGCGGCACGGATCGAGCAGTGCCACACGTGCTTCTCGGGCGCACGGCCGAGCCGTTCGGCCTGCTTGACGTGCAGGTCGAGGTCAGCGACGAGGGCACTCTTGGTGGCGTCGAAGTCATCGGCGCGGCCGGGGTTGGGGGCGAAGCCATCCCAGGAGGCGACCAGGTGCGGGTCGCTGTGGCCCTTCTTCTTCGTGTCGTACAGGTAGCGGATCAAGTCGGCGGTGTTCTGGCCGCCGGTGATCTTCGCGATCATCGGGCCGCCTTGTGGCTGACGGACTGGTTCGCGGCTGCCGCGATGTGGCGCACAGCCTCACCGACCGCATCCAGGGTCCGGTCGGTCTGGGCCAGCAGGGCGCTGTCCCCAGGGTGTGGATGGCCGCCGGAGTTGAGCTTCTTGGCGATCTGGTTAACGTTGTGGCCGATGAAGGCGACCTGCTGGCGTAGGGCGTTGAGTTCGTCGATGTAGTCGTCCAGCTGGGTGCGCTGGCCGGGCACCGTGAGGTCGCCGTGGACGTGGGCCAGGGTGACGACGGCGACGTAGTGGGCGCCGCTGACGTTCAGCGACCTGGCCTTGGCGAGGATGGCGGCCTTCTCTTCGACGCTGTAGCGGGCATCGACCCGCTTCTTGCGCTGGCCGTTGGGGTCGGGCTTGCGACGGTGGGCAACGCGCTGCAGGGCAGCTGCTTCGGCGGCACGCGGCAGCGGCTCGGCAGCAGCGGCGGGATCGGCGTCGGCGGGCTGTTCCTCCTCGGGCACCCCCTGGTGCCCGAGTGCCTCCGCCACCCCTGGGGCGGAGGCTTCCCCGTGGGGCCGGCCTGTGGACGGTCCAGCGGGATACCTTGCTGCGCGGTTGTCTGAGGCGATCGGCGTCTCCTGCTTGTTGGTGTGTTCATGGTGTCGGTCGTGCACGTGTGGTTCTCCTGGGCGTGTTCGGTAGGGGAGCTGAGGCGCCGTGCGAGGGCAGCGACCGGAGCAGTTCAGCTGTGGTGGGCTGAGGTCTGGACAGGTCAACCGAGAGAGGCGCTGTCCGAGCGAGGGCTTCTGTTGAAACGAGAGGGACGGAGACCGGTCCCCAAAGCGCTGCGGTGCACGGTCCCCAGACCCTTGGGGACCGGGACACGGTGCTCATCGGGGACGGTCCCCCTGACACGTCGTCACGGGGACCGTCCCCGTTCCACTGCGCGGTCCCGGTCCCCCGAGGGGACCGAAGGGTCCGCTGTGGGGACGGTCCCCGTTCGGGGACGCTCTGGGGACCGGCATAAAAGGCCCTATGAGCTGCGGTTTCAGAGGGGACCGTCCCCGAAAGTCGTCCTCACTTCTCCGGGACACGGTCCCCAAAGTGTTCGTCGAAGACCGTGTACACGGTTCGGGGACCGACGGTCGTAGCCCCAGGTGGCTACCGCGGGGGCCGAGGCTTGGCTTCGTCACACAGTCCGCACTCGGTTGATCCGGGCAGCGGCGAGGTCGACGCGTGACGGGTGAGGAGTCGCACGTATGGCGTGGCCCCGGGCGGTTCCGTCGGGGCTCGCCCTTCGTTGACGGCAAGGGGAGCCCACGGGTGCGTGGCACCAGTCGCACCGGGCACCGAGCGCGTCGGGGACGCCCTCGGCTACGGCGGCCTCGCGCGCGGCGCGGCTCGGACGGTAGCGGGCCAGATCGGCGCGGACGGCTGGCGGGATGCACGACCCGATCTCGCGCAGCCGCTCCTCGACGTCGCGTGGCCGGCTACCGCTGGTGATCTGCCGATGCGTCGAAGGGGAGGGTATGCCGGCGGCGACCGCGTTCCGGGCACGGAGCAGCTCGGCTCGCCAGGCGGCCGGATGGTCCGGGTCGGCGGCGGGATTGGGGTCGGTGTGCCGGTCGAGGCGATCGCGTCGATGGGCACGCCATCTGCGGGCGACGTCAACGGGCAGGATCGGGTACGGCGAGTCGAGGACGTGGGACCGTATCGCCTCGCGGACGTCCCAGCCGTGGGCGGTAGCGAAGGGTACGTCGTCGAGCAGCGCCTGCCACTGGGCGATCTGGTCACGGGCCTCGCCCGTGCCGGTGCGGATGGTGCGGGGATCGAGGCGCCCGATGTAGGCGAGGACGGCGGCGACTTCACGTCGGTCCAAAGGCGGGTTACTCCGTTCCGGTCGGTTCGTCGAGGGCGGCGAGCAGGGCGGCCATGTGCGCCTCGGAGCGCGTCATGGCGGGCGTTGGTGGGGAGGGCTTGCCGCCTGGCAGGGCGTTGAGGCTGGGGCGGCCGGGGGCAGGGGTGTGTTCCCGGGCAATCCACGCGCGCCAGTCAGCAGCCCACGCGGCGGCGGTGCGGGGCGCCCAGGCAGCCCGGTAAGTGCGCCACTTCTCGTCGGCGGCCTGCAGCGCGTCCTCGCCGAGGCGGTCGAGGTGGCCGTGGTGCTGCAGCCAGGCACGGGCGTCGTCGTCGATCTGCCACTCGATGGCGGAGATGAGCGGGGCAGAGCTGCTGCTGCTCTTACCGTTCACCTTCGGTTCTCTACAGTTCTGGGGGTCGGAATCTGCACCCCCCTCGGGTCGGAATCCGTACCCCCCGGGGGTCGGATTCCGTTCCCCGGGGTCACATTCCGATCCCCCCTCAAAGTGCTCGGCAGGGTCGGATTCCGACCCCCCGAGGGTCGGAAACTGACCCCCTTTGGGGGCCGGATTCTGGTCCCCCTCCCGGAGCTGATCGGCGAGGAACCGGGCGGCGACCGGGAGGAGGTAGTACGTCTCTCCTCGGGGCCCCTTGCGGCCGGGGAGCTGCACCAGCTCGCCGCTGGCGATCAGCTTGGCCAGTGCGTCGCGCACGGCGGTGCGGGAGGCGTTGGCGCGTTTCATGAGGGTGGGCACGGACGCGTACGCGACGCAGTGCCGGTCGCGACACCGGTCGGCGATGAGGGCGAGGACCATGCGGGCGGTGCCTTTGCTGTGGCTGTGGTCCCACACCCATTCGCGGGCGTCGTAGCTCATCGGGCGGCGGCTCCTAGGTTGAGGGCGTGGCGGTGCGGCGGCCCTCGTCGGGCGGTGCACGGGGAAGGGGGGTGGCGCACAGCCCCGGTCCGAAGGCGCGGGGGAGGGCTGGTGGCGTCGTATAGCCAAGACAGCCAGATCAATGCCGCGCAAGTCCAGCATTCCGCAGGGAAATCGGACAGCTGACGGCGAACGTGTGCTGCGAGGCATCACCAAAACCATAAACCCGGATCGCCGGTTGCCGAAATAATGGTCCGTCAGCTAAAGCCAGAAGGATCACATTGGGAGACCGTTGACTCCCACTGCGAGCGCAAGCTACAACACAACACCCCACGTCAGAGCCCACCATCGGGCTGGCGAAGATAGCGCCCGCCGGACACCCGGAACCCCAGCCGAGAGGTAACTCCTGGCCGTCCGCCGGGCGGAACATAGCCGACGATCGCCGGTTAACCAAACCGGCGAATGCAAGCTACAAATGGAGCCATGGCAGCACGATCCCTGGAAATCGGACCGGCCGGAATACGGACCGCCCGCACCATCGAAATCCTCCGCACTGAACGCGGCCTTGCCCAGCGCGAGCTCGCCGCCCGCGTCACCGCCCTCGGCCGTCCGATGACCAACACGATGCTGTCTCGGATCGAACGCGCCCAACGCCGCTGCGACATCGACGATCTCGCCGCGATAGCCGAGGCCCTTGTCGTCTCCCCGCTCGTGCTGCTGCAGGGATCGGGCACCGCCTGAGAAGAGCGGCCCAGCGCCACCGATCAAGCACCCTCCCCGAGTAAGGACCGACCTCTCTTGCCCCACTCCGCGACGCCCCCTGCCCTCGCGCGCCTTCCGCATCGCACTAACGGCGAATTCGCTCTGCCCCGTCTCTACCGCCCCGAGGAGATCGCTGAGACCCTCGGCTGCTCGGCCTGGTGGGTCAAGGACCGCGCACGTCGGCGGCTGATACCGCACACCCGAGTCGGCCGCGCGTACCGCTTCACCGCCGATCACCTCGCCGAGATCATCCGCATCCACGAGGAGCCGGGGCTACAGCGTGCACAACGCATGCTCCCGTCGGCCGGTCCCTCCGCGCCCGTGACCCGCCAAGCCCAGCCCTCGACCTCCTCCACCCCACGCCTCCGGGCCCGACCGCCCCGCAGGTCCCAGTACGGCACTGCCGCCTGACAGCACTCGGCACAGCACAGAAGGGAGGGCACACGGAGCGTGGGTTACGCCGAGAAGCGCAGCAGTTACTGGCGCGGCAGATACAAGGTCAGCGAGGGCAAGTACGGCACGGTCGTCGACCCGACCGGCGCGGTCATCAAGTTCGCCACCAAGCGGGAGGCGAAGCAGGCTGCCGACGAGGAAGAGGCCAAAGTCCGACGCGGCACCTGGCGCGATCCGGCGGCCGGACAGGAGACCTTCGGCGAGTACGCCAGCCGCTGGTACGACGCCCAGGACCTGGCCGCGTCCACCATGCAGAACTACCGGCGCCACATCGAGGAGCATCTGCTCCCGGAGTTCGAGGACAAGGCACTCGTCGGCATCCTCCGTACCGACGTGGACTCCTGGGAAAAGCGGGAGAAGGCGGTCTACGCGGCATCCAGCGTCAAGACGTGGCGCTCGACGCTCCACCTCATCCTGGAAGACGCCGTGGACGAGGGACTCATCGCCTCCAACCCCGCGGCCAAGCGGCGAGGCCGTGGCAAGCGCGCCGGCCGCTCCCGCGACCGGGGACCGGAGAAGGTCATCACCGACCCGCTCGGCCTGCTCCTGATCGCCGAGCGTGCAGCCCTGCTGTCCGGCCGCGACGACGAGTTCGTCGCGGTGATCCTCAAGGGATACACGGGCATGCGGTGGGGCGAAATCGTCGGCTTGGAGACCGAGTTCGCCCGCCGCGACGCCATGCGCGTGGAGCACCAGCTGTACGAGCTGGACTCGGGTGAGCTGGTCCGCTGCCCGCCCAAGGACGACAGCTACCGCACTATCGACGCGACGGACTGGCTGTCGGCCCTGGTCGCCGATCACATAGCCCGTACAAAGCCGACCCCCTGCCCCTGCCACGGCAAGCGGTACGTCTTCCGAGGTCAGGGCACCGCCCGCACCGGCGGCCACCAAGGCGCCAAGCTGGTGGACGTCGCCCGGCGCGCGGACGTGTCCACCGGCACGGTATCCAACGTCCTCAACCACCCAGAGCGCGTAAGAGAGGAGACACGCACCCGAGTGGAACTTGCCATCGCCGAGCTGAACTTCGTACGTGGCGGTCTGCCGACCGAGAACGCCGCACACTGGCGCCGCAACGGCTTCGCCACCTGGCTCTTCACCCCGGCCACGTCCGGCTGGTACCCGAAGAAGGCACCGCAGGAGGCCCGCCCCGTCCCCTTGCTCGGTGACCCCTGGCCGGGCATCCCGGTCCGCGGCCGCAACGCCAAGGACCGCGCCGACTCCTGCTGGCTCCCCATCGCCACGGGCCTGACACCCCATGGCCTGCGCCACTCCCACCGTACCCACATGGAGGACCTCGGCACGGAGAAGGTCCTCATGGACGAACGCATGGGCCACATCGACGGCTCGGTCTCGGCGCGCTACTCGCACGTGACCCCTGGCATGCGCAGGCGCCTCATGGCCGGCCTGACCGAGCAGTGGGAGACGTCGCTCGATGCTCGCCGGAGTCTGCATCCTCGGTCATCCGTCATAGTCCTGGACCGGCTCCTGCGGGCACCTGACTTTGTGACCGTCGCATGATGAAGGCTAGGGGGCTTGATCCGCCGCAGAGCTGATCGAGCCCTTAGCTGCCGTCCTGACAGCGACCAGGCACCCGTCCGGCTCCCTCAAGCACCGAGACTCTTCCGCCGCACCCGCAGGGAGTAGGTCATGCCCTCGGGGCCGCCGCTTCTGCTCCAGCCGACGCTGGTGGCGACATCCCACCCTCGCTGCTGCCTAATCTGTTTCGCGAAGGCGTCCAAGTCGCGGATCTCGCACCCGCACGTCATCGTGAGATCGATGCTGATGTACGGGCTGCGAGGGTTGGTGTTGTAAGCCGTGTCCTCAGTCCACTGCACATCATGGACATGCTCATTAAGTCCGGTGCGGTCCTGGTCGTGTTTGAGCCCATGGGCTTTGGCGTACTCGTCGAGGTCGTCGATCTCGAACAGATCGCTCGACCACTGGCCAGGCCATACGGCGAACAACCGGGACTTGCCTGCAACGGCACGTTCGTACGCGGCCCGAGAGTCTCCGTGGGTGACTCTGCCGTCCTCGTGGATCTCGATATAGCAAGTTGTCCCTGCCGTGTACGGAAAGTCCCTCCCCACGGCTGCAGCACTTCTCGGCTCCATCGGCCCCCCTAGTAGTGATCGTCTTCCTGTGACTCGACACTAGCCTCTGGCCTCGTTCAGGTGCCGAGCTTCACCGAACGAGGCGAAGGACTGGCCGCTGTTCCTGAACGCCGATGAGGTCACGGACGCGCTGTGGTGTCCAGGCCAGTTCGTGTGCCAGTGCCGGAACGGACAGGTCGGCTTCCTTGGAGGCCAGGTCGAAGGCTTGATGCAACAGGGAGGGCCGTTCACCGGGGTAGTTCGATACGGACTCGGGACCGAAGCCGGGCTGTCCTTCCAAGGCGCGAAGGCGCTGGTAAGTGCGGCTCGTCGTGGCATCGGAGATGAGCCCGAGCTCGCGGCACCGGTAGATGAGAGAGTGGATCGACACTCCCCAGACGCGGCGCAGCTCGGCGAGCCGGGCGAGATCCATGCGCTTGGGCAGCAACGGAAGGATGCTGTCCTGCGGGGTCAGGAACTCGGCGGCGAAGGCGACGGCTTCCTTCTCCTGGCGGCTGTCGCCGGTGGCGTCGCCGTGGAGGACCAGATGGCCGAGTTCATGAGCGGCCGTGAACCGGTGGCGGTACACGTCGTCGGCCCTGCTGGCGGTGAGGATCACGAGTGGTCGCGCCGCCCGGGTGGAGAATGCGTCTACAGTCGCGGCCGAAGGATCCGAGGCCGACGGCATCACCACAACGATTCCGTGAGACTCCATACGCCGCACCAGGTAGGTGACGGGCCCGTCTCCCAGGCCCCAGCGACGCCGCAACTCGCGCGCAGCCTCGGCTGGATCCGTCGACAGTTCTGCTCCGGGGTGGACCTCGCCACCGGCAAAGCCAGGCAGGTCCACCAGCGGGAGCTGGACTCTCAGCTCCAGTGCGTAGGTGAGCTCCCACACCTGCTCGGCGAACGCCAGGGCCCGTTCGCGTTTCGACTTGGGGGTGCTGCGCAGACTGCGGAAGTGGGCCATGGAGGCGTCGAGCCGGTTTGCCGGACGCCCGGCCAGGAAGAAGGTGGCGGGTACGTCGAGGGTTTCAGCAAGGCGGGGAATCAGGTCCGGACGAGGATGGGAGACCCCTGTCTCGTACTGCCCCACAGCGGCCGGAGTCACCCCGAGGGCAGCTGCAACGTCCTTCTTCGTCATTTCGGCCAGCCGCCGGGCTTGTGTCAACCGGGTCGGGTCGAAGCCATCCGAGATGGCGCGGGGTGTAGTGCCCCGCTCTTCCAGGCCCGGGATGAGGTCTTGCTCAATGGGTCGCATCGTCTTCGCTGATCTGGTTGTCGACTGGCTCTGCTTCGGTCAGTGGCGGAACGTCTCGCTGCCGGTCGACGTTCGATCGCGACGACAGCGTAAGGGTGGGTTCCGCCCCATGGTCGAAGCTGGTCAGCTCCAGATCAGCCGAGGCCGGCTGCTGGGGAATCACGGTGAGACGCTCGTGGGAGGTGACGGCCTCGGGGAGGGTGAGCGGCTCGGGGTCTGTCTCCCACTGCAGGCGAAGATCTTCACCCAGCGCGGCGACTCCCCAGTACGCCTCCAGCAGTCCTGAGGCGTTGCAAACGAATGGAACCAGGACGAGACGCGTGTCGGGCGGCAAGGATGCGAGGCCCCCGCGCACCTCGACGGCAGGGCTGCTGTCGCCGAAGCCGTCGAACTCGAACATGCCCTGCACCTCGGCCGGTTCCGGCGCGAAGGTGAACAGCTCCTTCACCAACTGGGATTCGTTCGGGATGCGCGCGATGCGGACATCCAACTTCTTCTTCGAGTAGGAGAACGGGTAGATCAGGCCGCGCCCGACACGCATCAACTCGAACGGGAACTGGAAGGGCTTCACGGGAGTGGCGCCCGGCAGATGCCGCAGCTCCTCCTGCACCCGCTCGTACTGGCCCTGCCAACGGGCGGAGCCATAGGTGTGGTTGGTCCTGGAGTCGGCCTGCTCCTGTGCCGCTTGGGCGTTGGCCTGCATGTTCCGCAGCGCCTGGCCGAGCCCTACTCGCACTGCTGCAGCCTGCTTGCCGAACACCTCAGTCGCCCAAGGGGGAAGAGGAACACTCATGCGGACGACTCCTCCGGTCGCACTTCACATCGGGCCATTCAGCGCCACAGGTCACTTTAGTTGATGTCGATATCATTTCACAACTGCTTTGTTGGAGCCCGCCGATCACGCACGGCACTGCGATGGCCTGGGTGAGGGCACGAAGCAAGTGCGCTGGCAATTGGCGGGATTCCTCTCCGTCAGGAGATTTGGGCTGCCAGGCTCGGACGCGTGACATACGTGGTGACTGTGGACGTCCAACTTCCTGAAGGTGCGACGGAGATGGACCCGCTTCAGCGTGTGGGCGCTGTCGCGCTGATCGAGGACGGCTTTGCCTCGGTCGAAGGCATCGAGGGTCCCGACGGCATAGAAGTCGACCTCCTCGACAGCATCGTGGCTGTGTACCCAGGCGGGGCCCTCCTGAAAGTGTTCGTGGATGCCCCCGCTCTGGAGTTCGCCGAGGACGCAGTGCGGTCGGTCGTGGGGGAACTACTGGATCGATCCGAGCTGTTGTCTGACTGGCGCCTCGAGCGATGCGAGGTCGAACTGCATCCTGAGCTGGCTCAGGAGAGCCTGGCCGCTGCCGACGGCCCCGATGCCCCGCCCGATGATCCAGTTGCCCGTAAGGCCCGGCACGCGGAGTCTGCCGCGGCAGAGAGCGACGGAGACGACTATGACGCTGAGGCAGAAGCCAAGGCCGTACGCGGTCAGATGCTGACGCTGGCAGATGAGCTGCGCGCCTTCCCGCCCGTGATGTTCGGTGTCCTCGACGGCGAAGATGACGAGGAAGACATCGGCAGTGAGTTTGCTGTCTCGCCGGAGGAGGCCAGGCTCGCTGCCGGTGCCCTGGTCTACGCGACGGACATCTTGGTGGATGAGCTGTTCCAAGACGTGCAGACTCTGACGCAGGAGGACACCAGCGCAGCGGAATGCGAGGGTCCTCTGTGGCATTTCGAGGACCTTCCCGAGCGGTACGCCCTCCAGTACGACGCACGCTTCGCCCGCCGTTTCCTGGTCACGGTGATCGCCATGACCACCCGCTTCACGGACGGCAGCTTCCAGCAGCTGAGCTGCGTCGCCGAGGAACTCGCCCTGAGGCTCCTACTGAACGAGACGAACGTAACCCTGGAGACCTTCGGGCTGCTCGACGACGGCGTCTCGGCCGCGCTCGATGCCTTCACGAACAACGTCTACGAAGACATGGACCACGAGTGGCTCTACGACGACTCCATGGACGGGATTGACGAGAGTGCCGCCGGAGCGGCTCTTGGAGTTGCGCCGATGGGATTCAAAGCGTGGTTCTCCCCGTTCAACGAGGGCAGGTACGTCCATCCGTCCGCAGCGGACGAACCAGAGGTGGGGGCGCAATGAGTTGCCCCACTGGACTGGTCAGGTTTCGGAGACCTGGAGCGGTGGCGCACAAACCCGAGTGCCACCGCTCGTTAGTGGTGTGTGCAGGCCAGGAGGGGTTAGCCGTTCAGCCTGGCGTACCGGGTCAGAGCCGTAGCGAGGGATGTGCCTTCTCAAGTGCCCGTCTCTCGATTACGAGTTGGTCGAACGCCGCATCGCTGATTACGGGGGCATCCTGGACGTGGTAGCGGAACCTGTGGTCGTCGATCTCCGTGCTGAGGCTCGCGTGTCGGGCGGTTGCCTCCGTAGGAGACAGAGTTTCTGCCCGCTGTAGAGCCTCTGGGCTAAGCGCACTGGCGGCACAGAGGGAAAGCAGCTCCAGAAAGTCGGTCTCGGAGATGACCTCGATCTCGTGTCCGGCGTCGAGGAGTTCCTGCGCCTTCCGGTGTTTTCCGCTGAGCGTCATACCGGGGGCGAAGCGTGTGGGGTCGGCGGTGCCGACGACCAAGACATCGGTCTTGCGGCTCACTCCAGCTGTGGCTTGTGCTCCGACGTCCGCCAGTCGCTGCTGGGCATCCGTGCGGGAGAGGGAGTTGAGCGTGCCCGTGATGCAGACGTGGCGCCCGTACAGGGGGCCTTCTGGATCCGCGTCCGGGTTCGCCGTCGGGATGGGCGGCCGCTTTTCTTGGACGCGTCGGCGGCAGTTCGACCACGAACCAGAAGCCGGGTAGAGCTGGCCGTAGCGGATCTGGAGTTTCCTAAGGAGGTCGTCGAGTTCGTCTGCCCCGTGCTCAGCCATGGCGGCGAGCATGATGCGAGCAGCGGTGTCGGCGTCCGCCTGAGCATCGTGGTGGGGACCCGTCATGGCTACACCAGCGGCTTCGGCGACGAACGGAAGGCGGTATGCCAGCAGCCTCCACGTTTGACGGGCGACAACCAGGGAGCAGGCGTACTGAAGTTCCGGCCACTTCACGGCCGTCTTCGTACAGGCTTCGCGCAGCGCTCCGATGTCAAAAGCAGCGTTGTGCGCAACCAAGGGACGGCCGTCTGCGAAGTCGAGGATCTGGTTCAGAACCGCTGGCCAGGAGGGCGCGCCATCGACCATCTGCGCAGTGATTCTGTGGATCGAGGTGTTGTACGCCGCGAAGCCACCGTCTCCGGGAGGGCTCACCAGGGTGGAGAACCTGCCTGTGATCTTTCCGCCCACGACAGCAGTCATACCGACCGAACAGATACTGCCGGCCCAGTAGTTGGCTGTCTCGAAGTCGATTGAAACCCAGTCGTTGCTCATGATCCCCTCCCCGGACTCCATGGGATCTTCACATGCTCGGTGGAGTTCGGGGGCCATGAGTCCAGAAGTGGTCTGCCTCCGCGGCTACGGTGCTGGTGTCATCCTCGGCCCACAGTCACGCGGCCTCCGCCTCTTCTCCGGCGTCAGGGGAGGGCGAAGGGGGGATGCGTGACGGGGACTTCGTTGGCGATGCCGCGCGCTTGGGCTGCACATACCATCCGGACTTGATCGCCTTCCTGGTCTTCTCGGAGACCCAGGTGCATTGGTCTGCTGCCCAGTCGCTGGTGTAGAGCAGTGCCAGGTGCTCCATCACCTGCTCGGCCTTGTTGACGTACCGGTCGGGCTGCTCGGAGATGAGAATCGCGCCACGAAACGCTTCCTGGGAATCCACGTCCTTGGACGGGCACTGCGAACCGATGGCGCCAGCGATCTGCGCGGTGGCCCACCGTGTGACGTATAGGTCCACGTCGGAGACCGGAAGGCCGAGCCAGCGTGCCACGGTCGGCCGCTCGACCTTGCAACTGATCGCGTACGTCGTCAGAAGCGCTCGCAAGGTTTCGATCGAGAAGTGAAGGCTGTCGAGTCGGCTTAGGAGGATCCGCACCCACTCACCACTGTGAGCACCAGTCTGTCCGCGAGCGTCCAAGACGGCGGAATAGCCGCCCCCAAGCCCGTCCAGCTCGGCGCAGATCAGTGCCTCGATACCGGGGTGAATGCGTGATGCGTCTTGGTCGTCAGGCATGGCCCGTCCTGTTCTTTCGACATGCTGGTGTTGGAGCTCTGTCCAACGGCATCGGTGCTTGGTGGCTTCGGTGAAGCCGCTGCATTCCGCCAAACGGGTGGCCGCGTCGGCTGGCGTGACGTGTATGGGGGGTGGTCCCCGGGGAGTTGCACAGCTCCGCCGCTGCCCCTGCTCCAAATTCACGAACGCGCAGTACCCTGCAGCCGACCGTGACGTGTGCTGCGCCGCGGTGATCGCTTTGGGCTGGGAGACCTCGACCAAGATCGTCTCCCAGTTTTCTCCCAAACGATCACTGGGAACGAGTCAGGGGCCTGATCCGCTAAGCGGATCAGGCCCCTGACCTGGTGTTTCTCTGTCGGGGTGGCGGGATTTGAACCCACGACCTCTTCGTCCCGAACGAAGCGCGCTGCCAAGCTGCGCTACACCCCGATTGTCGCTGCTCTCGCGGCGACGTCGTTTACTTTAGCCCACCGGTGGCCGGAGACGAAATCCGGTTTTCGGGGCGTCGGCCGCGGTGGCGGAACGGGTCGGGGCGGACGTGGTCCAGGGCGATGACGAGGAGGGCGAGGGCGTAGAAGGCGACGCCGAGGATCGCGGTGTTGCCGAGGATGCCCACGTAGCCGTGTCGGTCGACGTCCACAAAGGGGTAGAGGTAGCGCGCCGGGGTGCCCGGCGGCAGCATCTTTCCGCGGACGAGGGAAAAGACCAGGTAGACGAGAGGGTAGACAAGCCACGTCGTCGCATGCCGGACCGCGAACGGCGCCGGGCGGGTCAGCAGGAGCCAGTCGATCACCGCGGCGATGGGGATCACCGTGTGCAGGATCTGGTTCGACACCGCCTGCCAGCCGGTGTGCGGGGTCATGCCCCCGGTCATGGAGAAGCCGCTGGAGGGGTCCGCCAGGATCAGGTGGTAGACCAGGCCCGTGATCGAGATGTAGAGCAGCGTGCCGCCCATGAGGGCCGCGGGCAGCGGGCGACGCGCCGTCCATGCCCGCCGGGCCGAGGCGACGAAGACCACCGCCACCAGCAGGTTGGCCTGGATGGTGAAGTAGCTGAGCACGTGGAGCGGACTGCCCAGGCGCATCTCGATGGCCACGCCCGCGGCTGCGACGAGGGCGACCAGGAGGCGGAAGACGGCCACCAGGGGGCGGCGCACGGGGGCCACCACTGCCGTCGCCGGGACGATGAAGGGGGTCGGCGGGGGGATGCCCGGTATAGCGGGCAGGTCGGGTATGTCCCTGGGGATCGGGGGGATCATGCCCCCACGCTAAGCGCGGGGGGCGAATCGGGCGATATGGGTCACCCGAGCGGGTGACGGCCGAGCGTGGACCCGCGTCCCATCAACATCAACATCAACATCAACATCAACGCTCTGATCGACCGGGTCGACCCGCACGGCGCCGTCGCCCTGGGCGCCGCTTCCGATCGCTCCCCTCCCACGCTCGCCCCCCCCCACGCTCGTCCCCTACGCCCGACCGCCACACTCCGTCCGACCCGCATCCATCCGGTCTACCGCCGTCCGGTCTACCGCCGTCCGGCCTACGGCCGAGCGACCAACGTCAGCAGTGACGCCTCCGGCGGGCACGCGAACCGTACCGGCGTGTAGCGGCTCGTACCGCAGCCCGCCGAGACGTGCATGTACGACGTCCGCCCCTCCGTCGTGTGCGTGGACAGGCCCTTCACGCGGTCGGTGTCCAGGTCGCAGTTGGTGACGAAGGCGCCGTAGAAGGGGAGGCACAGCTGGCCGCCGTGGGTGTGACCGGCCAGGATCAGGGGGTAGCCGTCCGCCGTGAACGCGTCGAGCGTACGCAGGTACGGGGCGTGGACCACGCCCATCGAGAAGTCGGCCGACTCCGACGGGCCGCCGGCCACGCGCGCGTACCGGTCCCGCTTGATGTGCGGGTCGTCGAGGCCGGTCAGCTCGATCTCGGCGCCCTCTATCTTGAGCGTCCCCCGGGTGTTCGTCAGGTTCAGCCAGCCCGCCGTGTCGAAGCCGTCGCGCAGGTCTTCCCACGGGTTGTGGATGGCGCCCACAGCCGGCTTGTTGCCGTTCAGACCGTGGCGGCCCTGGGACTTCTCCAGCAAGTACAGGGCGGGGTTGCGGAGTTTGGGGCCGTAGTAGTCGTTCGAACCGAAGACGTACGCACCGGGGAACTCCATCAACGGGCCGAGGGCGTCCAGGACTTCGGGGACGCCCTCCGGGTCGGAGAGGTTGTCCCCGGTGTTGATGACGAAGTCGGGGCGCAACCCGGCCAGGGAGCGCAGCCAGCGCTGCTTCTTGCGCTGACCGCTCACCATGTGGATGTCGGAGACCTGGAGGACGCGGAGTGGCCGCATGCCTGGTGGCAGGACCGGGACCGTCACCCGTCGGAGGCGGAACGAGCGGGCCTCGAAACCTGCCGCGTACAACAGTCCGGCGGCGCCCACCGCCGTGATTCCCAGGGGTACTCCGTATCGCGCTTGCATACGTCCATCGTGTCAGACCCTGACAGCCCCGCGTGCCGCCCTGTGGACAACCTCGAACCTGTGGACGGCCTCGCGCCCATCGACGGCGAGTCCCTGGGCGCGGCACTGAAATCAGCAGGCGACCGCCGCACCACACCTGCGACAATCGACGGCATGACCACGCTCAAGTCGAAGCTGCAGGAAGACCTCAACGCCGCCATCAAGGAGCGCGACGAGCTCCGCTCCGCGACGCTCCGGCTGACCCTCGCCGCGATCACCAAGGAGGAGGTCGCCGGCAAGACGAAGCGCGAGCTCTCCGACGACGAAGTACAGAAGGTGATCACCCGCGAGGCGAAGAAGCGCCGCGAGGCCGCGGACGCCTTCGCGCAGGGCGGGCGTCCCGAGTCGGCCGAGCGGGAGAAGGCGGAGGGAGAGGTCCTCGCCACGTACCTGCCCAAGCAGCTGTCCGACGAGGAGCTCCAGCAGATCGTCGGGCAGGCCGTCGAGGAGGCCAGGGCGGCGGGTGCCGAGGGGCCGCGCGCCATGGGTCAGGTCATGAAGATCGTGAACCCGAAGGTCGCGGGGCTGGCCGAGGGCGGCCGTGTCGCCGCCGTGGTCAAGAAGCTGCTCGCGGGCTGAGTCCGAGAGGGACCGGAAACAGTGGTGGAAGACCGGAACCAGTAGTAGACGCGGTACCTGGACCTGTACGAGTACCTGCACCCGTACTCGTACCTGCACCCGATTCCGCATCCGCACGCACCGAATCCGCACCCGAATCCGCACCCGCACCCGCACCCGAATCCGCACGAGCACCCGTACCGCACCCACACCACCCCGCTCACCAAAAGCCGTCGGCCTCGGTGCTCCCGATCAGGGGAGCGCCGAGGCCGACGGCTGTGCTGTGCCGTTCTCTGTCAGCGGTCGTGACGGGGCGGGTTACCCGCGACGCCCCCCGTTGCCGTTCTGACCCTGAATGAAGCCCGAGGGGATCGAGAACGTGGGCGTCGGGAACCCGCCACCGTTCGTGTCACCTGTGGCGCCGTTGGCGCCACTGACGGTGTTGCCGCTGATCGTGTTCCCGTTGACGGTGTTGCCGTTGGTGGTGTTCCCACCGTTCGCGTTGCCGTTGTTGTCGCCGTTGTTCCCGTCGCCCGGGCCGTGGCCGTTGTCCTTGGGCTTCTCGTCGGGAATGTCGATGAGGTTGAAGGACGGGGAGTCCTTGCCCGAGAGGGCGCCGGTCATGGCGTCCTTCCAGATGGGGCCGGGCACCTGACCGCCGTAGACGAGGTCGTGGTAGACACCGCCGATGCGGATGCCCGTCATCTTGACGTTCTGCTTGGGGCTGCCGACCCAGACCGCGCCCGACAGGTTCGGCGTGTACCCGACGAACCAGGCGTTCTTGCGCTCGTCCGTCGTACCCGTCTTACCGGCGTTGTCGCGGTCGGAGAGGCCGGCCTGCTGACCCGTACCGGAGTCGATCACGCCCTGAAGCAGCGTGTTGACGGTGTCCGCGGTCTTCTCGGACATGGCCCGCGAGCAGGTCGACTTCGGGACCTCGAGCGACTTCTCCCTGCCGTCGGCCTTCTGGGTGATCGACTCGATGGCGATCGGCGTGCAGTACATGCCCCGAGAGGCGAAGGTGGCGTACGCGCTCGCCATGGTCAGCGGGGAGATGCCCTTGGAGCCGAGGGTGATGGCGGGCACCTCGGGCAGCTTGTCGCCATTGCCCTGCACGACGTGCAGTTTGTCGGTCATCTTCACCACGGGGCAGATGCCGATGTCCGAGATCATCTGCACGAAGTAGGTGTTGACCGACTTGGCCATCGCCGTCTTCAGTGCGTACGGGCCCTTTTCCTCGGTGCTCTCGTTCGACAGCTTCTCGTTGGTCAGGTTGGTCCAGGGCTTGCTGCTGCACGTCTGTACGGGGCTGGGGTAGGCCATCTCGTACGGCGACGGGTACTGCTGGGTCGCCGGCCGGCCCTCCTCCAGCGCGGCCGCGGCCACGAACGGCTTGAAGGTCGAACCGGTCGGGAAGCCGTAGTTCGAACCGCCCATGTCACGGTCGACCGAGTAGTTGTACTCCGTCTCGTTCTTCCCGTAGCCGTACGGCCTCGACTGGCCCATGCCGACGATCTTCCCGGTGCCCGGCTCGACCAGGGTGGCCGCCGTGGCGACCGAGTCCGACTTGTTGACGTGGGACTTGATCGAGGACTGCACCGACTTCTGAGCCTGCGGGTCCAGCGTCGTACGGATGGTCAGGCCGCCCTGGTTCCAGAGCTTCGCCCGGGCCTCCTTGGTCTTGCCGAAGACCGGGTCGGTGAGGAACACGTTCTCCACGTACTTGCAGAAGAAGCTCGCGCCCTTGACCGCCGTGATGCAGCCGTTCTTCGGCTGGCTGACCTTAAGGCCGAGCTTCGCCTCCTTGGCCTGGTCGGCCTCCTGCTGGGAGATGTCGTGCACCTCGGCCATGCGCTGCAGCACGGTGTTGCGGCGCTTGGTGGCCTCCGCCTCGTCGTTCACCGGGTCGTACCGGCTGGGCGACTGGACGATGCCCGCGAGCAGTGCCGACTCCTGGAGGTTCAGGTCCTTGGCGGGCTTGGAGAAGTAACGCTGGGCGGCGGCCTCGATGCCGTAGGCCTGCTCGCCGAAGAACGTGATGTTCAGGTAGTTCTCGAGGATCTTCTTCTTGCCGAGCTTCTCTTCCAGCTGGATCGCGTACTTGAGCTCGCGGACCTTGCGGCCGAGGGTCTGCTGGGTGGCCTGGGCGACCTTCGTCGGGTCGTCGCCGGCCTCCTCCACGAAGTAGTTCTTCACCAGCTGCTGGGTGAGCGTGGAGGCGCCCTGGGCGACCCCGCCGTTCTGCGCGTTCTGGTTCAGGGCGCGCAGGACGCCCTTCAGGTCGATCGCGCCGTGCTGGTAGAAGCGGGAGTCCTCGATCGCGACGATCGCCTTCTGCATGTACGGCGAGATGTCCTTGAGGTCGACCACCGTGCGGTCGCGCGAGTAGACCGTCGCGATCTGACCGCCCTTGTTGTCCAGGATGGTGGTGCGCTGACTCAGCGCGGGACTCTTCAGGTTGTCGGGAATCTCGTCGAACCCCTGGACGGAACCCTTGGCCGCGAGACCGAGCGCGCCCGCTGCGGGCAGCGCGATTCCGGCCATGACTGCTCCAGCGAGCACGCTGACACCGAGGAACTTGGCGGCCTGTTGCGTTGGCGACAGACCACCGCCCGAGCGCTTCTTTGGCATAGGGGCAGCCTACGTTCTCATTCGCCGGACACGCGTATATGCCTTGGCCTAAGCTGCTCTCAACTGTCACAGCAGTATGGCCACGTATCAATACGTCCGGCGACCCCGAATCGTTCCGGAGGTTCCCCAACTTTTTTGGGGAGGTCGTGTCCGAATCAGCCTCATGCGTCACCAGGCGTCCGTTGTGACTCAACTGAACTGTCCCGGTTTGCCGGGGTACTCACGTATGTCCGCCGCTCACTCCCCCGGGTGATCTGCCGCTTACGCATAGTCCGTTCGGGCCATTCAAGATTGGGCCCGCAGGGGGTGTTGCGCTGTGCCTGCCTTCCGTAACGTCCTCAACTGGCGGCGGTGAATATGCCGCTGCCG
This sequence comes from Streptomyces sp. GbtcB7, assembly GCF_019091445.1. Classification (NCBI taxonomy): domain Bacteria; kingdom Bacillati; phylum Actinomycetota; class Actinomycetes; order Kitasatosporales; family Streptomycetaceae; genus Streptomyces; species Streptomyces sp. GbtcB7. The sequence goes on along the minus strand of NZ_JAGXJM010000017.1, from coordinate 177,669 downwards.
CCGTGGGGGAGCCTCGATTCGGGAGAGGACGGCGCCGGTATGGGCTGGGTAACCGACTGGAGTGCGCAGGCGGCCTGCCGCACTACCGATCCGGATGAACTGTTCGTTCAAGGAGCAGCGCAGAACAGGGCGAAGGCAGTGTGCACCGGATGTCCGGTACGCACGGAGTGCCTCGCCGATGCGCTCGACAACCGCGTCGAATTCGGCGTGTGGGGTGGCATGACGGAGCGGGAGCGTCGCGCATTGCTGCGCAGGCGTCCCACCGTCACCTCGTGGCGTCGCCTGCTGGAGACCGCGCGTACGGAGTACGAGCGCGGCGCGGGCCTGCTGCCCCTCGACGAGGAAGAGGTGTACGAGCGCTACGCGGCGGTGGGCTGAGGGCGCCACGGAGGGCGTCCCGCGGGGCCACCTCGGCTCGCGTCGGACCCACCCGCCGCCTCAGACCCACTCACCGCCTCGGACCCACTTGCCTCAGGCCATCTCGGGCCGGCCATGAGCTCATGACCATGAACTCATGACCACGAACTCATGACCACGAGTTAATGACTCAGAGCTCATGACTCAGAGCTCATGACTCAGAGCTCATGACTCAGAGCTCATGACTCAGACCCGGTCCCGGGCCCGTGGACGGCGCCGCTCAGGCGCCGGTTTCAGGCAGCTCCGGCCGGTTGGCCGCGAGCCGGTCTCCGATGTCCCGCAGTCCTGCGAGATCGTGTACGTCGCCGGGCAGTGCGGCCACTTCGGCAACCGCCACCTCCGGGTGGAGCGCGGCGAAGCGGTCACGCGTGCGCTGCTCGCGGGAGAGCAGCTGCATGCGCTCGGCGTGCAGCCTCAGCAGGCCTGCGGTGAGTTGTTCGACGGTCCGGTGCCCGTGCGGCGGCGTGTCGGTCGGTGCGTCGGTCCTGTCCGTGGCGTCTGTGCTGTCCGTGGCGGCGGGGGAGCCTTCATCGGAACCGTCGGAGCCGGCTGGACCTTCGGAGCCGTCGGGAGCTGATGTCTCGGAAGCGGGAGATTCTGAACTGCCGTACGTGTCGGGAGAGTTACGAAGTCCAGCTTTCCCGCCCTCCTGATCCACAATGCGGGCGTCGTCAAGATTTTCTACAGCCGTGGATTCAAGATCTTCCGCGGCCTCGGCATCGAGGTTCTCCGCGGCCGCGAGCGCCCGCTCGGCGGAGAGGTGGGTGGCACCGCTGCCGTGCACCCGGTTGAGTACGAGACCGGCGAACGGCATGTCCTCGGCCGCCAGCCGCTCCACGAAGTACGCGGCCTCGCGCAGCGCGTCCCGCTCCGGGGCCGCCACCACCAGGAACGCCGTCCCGGGTGCCTGGAGCAGCTTGTACGTGGCGTCCGCGCGCGTACGGAAGCCTCCGAACGTCGTGTCCATCGCCGCCACGAACGTCTGCACGTCCTTCAGGAGTTGTCCCCCCAGCAGCTTCCCCAGGGTGCCGGTCATCATGGACATCCCGACGTTCAGGAACTTCATCCCCGCACGCCCGCCCAGCTTCGCCGGCGCGGTCAGGAGCCGGATCAGCCGTCCGTCGAGGAAGGACCCGAGCCGCTTGGGCGCGTCCAGGAAGTCGAGCGCCGAGCGGGACGGCGGCGTGTCGACGACGATCAGGTCCCACTCGTCCCGGGCCCGCAGCTGCCCCAGCTTCTCCATCGCCATGTACTCCTGCGTGCCCGCGAAGCCCGCCGAAAGCGACTGGTAGAAGGGGTTGTTCAGGATCACGGCCGCCCGCTCGCCGTCCGCGTGCGCCTCGACGATCTCGTCGAACGTGCGCTTCATGTCGAGCATCATGGCGTGCAGCTCGCCGCCCGCGGAGTCGTCGATGCCCTTCACCCGGCGTGGCACGTTGTCGAGGGAGTCGATGCCCATCGACTGGGCGAGCCGGCGCGCCGGGTCGATGGTGAGAACGACCACCTTGCGGCCCCGCTCGGCGGCGCGCAGCCCCAGGGCCGCCGCCGTGGTCGTCTTGCCGACGCCGCCCGAGCCGCAGCACACCACGATGCGGGTGTCGGGGTCGTCGAGCAGCGGGTCGAGGTCGAGTACGCGGGCCGGGTCCAGACTCATGAGATCCCTTGAGTGCGCAGTTCCGTGGCGAGCTCGTACAGGCCCGCCAGGTCCATTCCCTCGGCGAGCAGGGGGAGTTCGTGCAGCGGGAGGTCCTGCTCGGTCAGGACGGCCCGCTGCTCGCGCTCCAGGGTGTGCCGTTCGGCGTACTCCTCGGCCTGTTCCAGGAGAGGCCCGACGAGCCGCTCGGCGTTCCCGCCGCGGCGGGCGCCGCCGAGCCCGGCCGCGGACAGCGACTTGGCGATGGCGCTGCGCGAGACGGCGCTCGTGAGCTCCAGGTCGACGTCGTCCAGGAGCGCGGGTCGCACCATGTTCACGATGATCCGTCCCACCGGCAGCTTCGCCGCCCGCAGCTCGGCGATGCCGTCCGCGGTCTCCTGGACGGGCATCTCCTCCAGCAGCGTCACCATGTGCACCGCCGTCTCCGGCGACTTCAGGACGCGCATCACGGCCTGCGCCTGATTGTGTATCGGCCCGATCTTGGCGAGCCCCGCGACCTCGTCGTTGACGTTCAGGAAGCGGGTGATGCGGCCCGTGGGTGGCGCGTCCATGACGACGTAGTCGTACGCGAACCGCCCGCTCTTGTCCTTCCTGCGGACGGCCTCGCACGCCTTCCCCGTGAGGAGCACGTCCCTGAGACCGGGCGCGATGGTGGTCGCGAAGTCGATGGCGCCGAGCTTCTTCAGGGCCCGGCCGGCGCCGCCCAGTTTGTAGAACATCTGGAGGTAGTCCAGAAGGGCCAGTTCGGGGTCGATGGCGAGGGCGTACACCTCCCCGCCCCCCGGAGCGACGGCGATCTTCCGCTCCTCGTAGGGCAGCGCTTCTGTTTCGAAGAGCTGCGCGATGCCCTGTCTGCCCTCGACCTCGACGAGGAGGGTGCGCTTGCCCTCGGTCGCGAGGGCGAGCGCGAGGGCCGCGGCTACCGTGGTCTTGCCGGTACCGCCCTTGCCGCTGACGACCTGGAGCCTGCTCACGTCTTCGAGCCTAACCAGTCCGCCGCCGTACTACGCAGGAGGCTGTGGACAACGTGCGCGCGAGACCCCCCGCGGCAACGACTACAGTCGGCGACATGACCAAGTGGGAATACGCAACCGTGCCGCTGCTCGTCCATGCCACGAAGCAGATTCTGGACACCTGGGGCGAGGACGGCTGGGAGCTCGTCCAGGTCGTGCCCGGGCCGAACAACCCCGAGCAGCTGGTGGCCTACCTGAAGCGCGAGAAGTCGGCATGAGCGGCGCCGTCGAGGCGAAGCTCACGGAGCTCGGTCTGACGCTGCCGGGCGTCGTACCGCCGCTGGCCGCCTATCAGCCCGCCGTGCAGTCCGGCGTGTACGTCTTCACGGCGGGGCAGCTGCCGATGGTGGACGGCAAGCTTCCGCTCACCGGCAAGGTGGGTGCGGAGGTCACGGCCGAGGAGGCCAAGGACCTGGCCCGCATCTGCGCGCTGAACGCGCTGGCCGCGGTCAAGTCCGTCGCGGGCGACCTCGACCGCATCGCGCGTGTCGTGAAGGTCGTCGGCTTCGTGGCCTCGGCCTCGGACTTCACCGGCCAGCCGGGTGTCCTGAACGGCGCGAGCGAGCTCCTGGGCGCGGCCCTGGGCGACAAGGGTGTCCACGCCCGCAGCGCGGTCGGCGTGGCCGTCCTCCCGCTGGACGCCCCGGTCGAGGTCGAGATCCAGGTGGAGCTGACGGGGGCGTAGGCGGTCGGGACCGGTGGCGGTTTTCTTCGCCGCCCCCACCCCCGGCCCGGGGATCCCCAAGGGCCCCTCGAACATTCGCCCGGCTCGGGATAGCCTCCGGCCATGGCGAATGGGCAGTGGTATCCACCGGAGTGGCCCGAGCGGATCCGCGCGCTCGCGGAGGGCACGCTGATCCCGGTACCCCCCAAGCGCGCGGCCACCGTCATGCTGCTCAAGGACACCCCCACCACCCCCGTGGTGCACATGCTGCGCAGACGCGCCTCCATGGCCTTCGCCGGAGGCGCGTACGCGTATCCGGGCGGCGGCGTGGACCCACGCGACGACGAGCACCAGATCCGGTGGGCGGGCCCCACGCGCGCGTGGTGGGCGAACAGGCTCGGCACCGACGAGACGTCCGCCCAGGCCGTCGTCTGCGCGGCGGTCCGCGAGACGTACGAGGAGGCCGGTGTCCTGCTGGCCGGGCCCACTCCGGACACCGTGGTCGGCGACACCACCGGCGAGGACTGGGAGGCGGACCGCGCGGCCCTGGTCGCCCGCGACCTCTCCTTCGCCGAGTTCCTCGACCGCCGCGGACTCGTGCTCAGGTCCGACCTCCTGGGCGTCTGGACCCGCTGGATCACCCCGGAGTTCGAAACCCGCCGCTACGACACCTGGTTCTTCGTGGCCGCCCTCCCGGAGGGCCAGCGCACCCGCAACGCCTCCACGGAGGCCGACCGTACGGTCTGGATCCGCCCCGCGGACGCGGCGGACGGGTACGACAAGGGCGAGCTCCTGATGATGCCGCCCACCGTCGCGACCCTGCGCCAGCTCATCCCGTACGACCGCGCCGCCGACGTCCTGGCCGCCGCGCCCGCCCGTGATCTGACCCCCGTCCTGGCCAAGGCCCGCCTGGAGAACGGCGAAGTCGTCCTCGCCTGGCCGGGACACGACGAGTTCACCAAGCACATCCCGACCGGTGGAGCCCCCGCATGACCGACGCCGCAGCCCTCCCCGGCCAGCCGCGAGGCGGGGTCCTCTCCGGCTCCGCCACCCCGCGCGCCGTCAACGTGCTCGCGCCCAACGCGTCCGCGATGACCCTGGACGGCACCAACACCTGGATCGTCTCCGAGCCGGACTCCGACCTGGCGGTGGTGATCGACCCCGGGCCCCTGGACGACGTACATCTGCGCAATGTCGTGGACACCGCCGAGAAGGCGGGGAAGCGGGTGGCGCTGACCCTGCTGACGCACGGGCACCCCGATCACGCCGAGGGCGCCGGGCGGTTCGCGGAACTGACGGACACGAAGGTGCGGGCGCTGGATCCGGCGCTGCGGCTCGGGGACGAGGGGCTGGCACACGGGGACGTCATCGCCGTGGGCGGGCTCGAACTGCGTGTCGTACCGACCCCGGGCCACACCGCCGACTCGCTGTGCTTCCATCTCCCGGCCGATCGGGCCGTCCTGACGGGTGACACCATCCTCGGCCGCGGTACGACCGTCGTGGCCCACCCCGACGGCCGTCTGGGCGACTATCTGGACTCGCTGCGGCGGCTCAGGTCCCTCACCGTGGACGACGGCGTGCACACCGTGCTGCCGGGGCACGGGCCCGTCCTGGAGGACGCCCAGGGCGCCGTCGAGTTCTACCTCGCCCACCGCGCTCACCGCCTGGCCCAGGTCGAGACGGCGGTCGAGAACGGCTACCGGTCGCCGGCCGAGGTCGTCGCGCACGTGTACGCGGACGTGGACCGCTCGCTGTGGCCGGCGGCGGAGCTGTCGGTCCGGGCGCAGATGGACTACCTCCGGGAACACGGCCTCATCTAGGCGCCTGGGGGCGTCCGGGCGGCCGGTGGGCGCCCGTGCGATACCGGCGGCGATACCGGCCGTACGAGAACCGGCCGTACGAGAACCGGCCGTACGAGAACCGGGGATGCCGGGGACGTCGGGGATACGAGAAGGGCCCCGCTGTGCAGCGAGGCCCTTCAGGTGCGTCGAAAGCCGGCGCGCGGTGCGGTCAGCGCGAGCGCTTCGCGAGGCGCTCCACGTCCAGCAGGATGACCGCGCGGGCCTCCAGTCGGAGCCAGCCGCGGCCCGCGAAGTCGGCGAGCGCCTTGTTGACCGTCTCGCGGGACGCGCCGACCAGCTGGGCCAGCTCCTCCTGCGTGAGATCGTGCACGACGTGGATGCCTTCCTCCGACTGCACGCCGAAGCGACGGGAGAGGTCCAGGAGCGCGCGGGCCACGCGGCCGGGCACGTCCGAGAAGACCAGGTCGGACATCTGGTCGTTGGTCTTGCGCAGGCGCCGGGCGACGGCGCGCAGCAGCGCGGCGGCCACCTCAGGCCGCGCGTTCAGCCAGGGCTGGAGGTCGCCGTGGCCGAGGCCGAGCAGCTTGACCTCGGTCAGCGCGGTGGCGGTCGCCGTGCGCGGGCCCGGGTCGAACAGCGACAGCTCGCCGATGAGCTCACCGGGGCCCAGGACGGCCAGCATGTTCTCGCGGCCGTCGGGTGAGGTGCGGTGGAGCTTCACCTTGCCCTCGGTGACCACGTAAAGGCGGTCGCCGGGGTCGCCCTCGTGGAAGAGAGCGTCGCCGCGTGCGAGGGTCACCTCACTCATGGAGGCGCGGAGCTCCGCGGCCTGCTCATCATCGAGCGCCGCGAAGAGCGGGGCGCGCCGCAGAACGTCGTCCACGAGTTCTCTCCTTGTCGACCTGCTCAGGGGATCTTGCTCCCCCGTGATACCAGGGGAGCGTGTTCCCCATCTTGCTGGACGGTCCAAACAGTGTGATCAGTCACAAGTCTGCCGCACTGGCGTGCCGGGCAGTGCGGCAGGGGGCCAATTGGGGGCTGATCTTCTGGGTCCGGGGCGGATGTCGGTGGGGGGCTTTAGGCTGGCCGGGTGTCCAAATCGCCGGTGAGAGCACAGGCCAAGGGGGCTGGGCGGGTGGTTGTACGTCGCGATTCTGCTGTGGGCGAACAGAGTTCCGCCGAAAGTATGAAAAGGACAAAAGCGGCAAAATCGACGCCGGTGAAGCCGGCCGCGAAGAAGGTCGCGAAGAAGGCTGCCAAAAAGGCGACAGCCACGACCGGGAAGACGACAGGCGTGGCCAAGAAGGCGACGGGCACGATCAAGAAGGCGGCGGCCGCTTCCAAGAAGGCGGCGCCGGCCAAGACGGTCGCCAAGAAGGCGGCGCCGGCCAAGACCGTGGCCAAGAAGGCTGCCCCCGCCCAAGCCGCTCCCAAGAAGGCGGTCGTCGAGTCCCACGCCGCTCTCGTGCGCCGCGCCCGCCGCATCAACCGTGAGCTCGCCGAGGTGTACCCGTACGCCCACCCGGAGCTGGACTTCGAGAACCCCTTCCAGCTGGTGATCGCCACGGTCCTGTCGGCCCAGACGACCGACCTGCGGGTGAACCAGACGACTCCGGGGCTCTTCGCCAAGTACCCCACGCCCGAGGACCTCGCCGCGGCGAATCCGGAGGAGGTCGAGGAGATCCTCCGTCCGACCGGTTTCTTCCGGGCCAAGACCAAGTCGGTGATAGGGCTCTCCAAGGCCTTGGTGGAGGACTTCGGGGGCGAGGTCCCCGGCCGCCTCGAAGACCTCGTCAAGCTCCCCGGCGTAGGCCGCAAGACCGCCTTCGTCGTCCTGGGCAACGCCTTCGGGCGCCCCGGCATCACCGTGGACACCCACTTCGGCCGACTCGTGCGCCGCTGGCAGTGGACCGACGAGACCGACCCGGACAAGGTCGAGGCCGCCGTCGGCGCGCTCTTCCCGAAGAGCGAGTGGACGATGCTCTCGCACCACGTGATCTTCCACGGCCGCCGCATCTGCCACGCCCGTAAGCCCGCGTGCGGCGCCTGCCCCATCGCCCCGCTCTGCCCCGCGTACGGGGAGGGCGAGACGGACCCGGAGAAGGCGCGCAAGCTCCTGAAGTACGAGAAGGGCGGCTTCCCCGGCCAACGCCTCAACCCGCCGCAGTCCTACCTGGACGCGGGCGGTATCCCGGCACCCCCACTGGGCGCCGGATGACGGAACGAACACGGCGCCGCCCGGCGTTGGGCAGAGCAGAACGGGGGTGGCGATGACGCACGCGAGCAACACGCACAGCAGGCACGAGGAGCCAGACACACACCGCACGCACGAAGGCCCCGACTCGCAGAACGGCCGGGTCGTGGTGACCAAGGACGGTCTGCCCACCTGGCTCGACCCGGTGGTGCACGCCGTAGAGACCGTGGAACCGCTCCAGCTGAGCCGCTTCCTGCCGCCGTCGAACGGCGCGGGGCGGCAGTCCGCCGTGCTCATCCTCTTCGGCGAGGGCGCCCGCGGCCCCGAGCTGCTGCTGATGGAGCGTGCCAGCTCCCTGCGCTCGCACGCGGGGCAGCCCTCCTTCCCCGGCGGCGCCCTCGACCCGCAGGACGGTGACCCGAAGGCCGACGGACCGCTGCGGGCCGCGCTGCGGGAGGCCGAGGAGGAGACCGGGCTCGACCCGAGCGGCGTCCAGCTCTTCGGCGTGCTGCCGAAGCTCTACATCCCGGTGAGCGGCTTCGTGGTCACCCCGGTCCTGGGCTGGTGGCGCGAGCCGACCCCGGTCGGCGTGGTCGATCCGGCCGAGACGGCCAGGGTCTTCACGGTCCCCGTGGCGGATCTCACGAACCCCGCCCACCGTGCGACGACCGTGCACCCCAGCGGTCACCGAGGTCCGGCATTCCTGGTCGAATCGGCCCTGGTCTGGGGCTTCACCGCGGGGATCATCGACCGTCTGCTGCACTACGCGGGCTGGGAGCTGCCCTGGGACCGCGAGAAGCAGGTCCCGCTCGACTGGCGCGCATGACAGGGTGGCCCCCGTGAACGTGCTGGACATCCTGTTGCTGGTCGCCGCCGTGTGGTTCGCGATCGTGGGCTACCGCCAGGGCTTCGTCGTCGGCATCCTGTCGGTGATCGGCTTCCTGGGCGGCGGCCTCGTCGCCGTCTATCTGCTCCCCGTCGTCTGGGGTGCCCTGACAGACGACTCCAAGGTGAGTACGACCGCCGCCGTGGTCGCGGTGATCGTCGTGATCGTCTGTGCCTCCGTCGGCCAGGCCCTCACCACCCACCTCGGCAACAAACTGCGCCGGTACATCACCTGGTCCCCGGCCCGCGCCCTGGACGCGACCGGCGGCGCCCTCGTCAACGTCGTCGCGATGCTCCTGGTCGCCTGGCTGATCGGTTCGGCCCTCGCGGGCACGACGCTGCCGACGCTCGGCAAGGAGGTCCGCGGCTCCAAGGTGCTCCACGGCGTCTCCGGCGCCCTGCCCTCCCAGGCCGACACCTGGTTCGCCGACTTCTCCTCGGTCCTCGCGCAGAACGGCTTCCCGCAGGTCTTCAGCCCGTTCGCCAACGAACCCATCACCGACGTCCAGCCCCCCGACCCGGCGCTCGCGAACAGCCCCGTCGCCATCCGCGCCCAGAAGTCCATCGTCAAGGTGATGGGCACCGCGCAGAGCTGCGGCAAGGTCCTCGAGGGCAGCGGCTTCGTCTTCGGCAACCGCCGCGTGATGACCAACGCGCACGTGGTCGGCGGGGTCGACGAGCCCACCGTCCAGATCGGCGGCGAGGGCAGGAAGTATGACGCCAAGGTCGTCCTGTACGACTGGGAGCGCGACATCGCCGTACTCGACGTACCGAACCTGGACGCGCCCGCGCTCCAGTTCACCGCCAAGGACGCGACCAGCGGCAACAACGCGATCGTGGCCGGCTTCCCGCAGAACGGCGCGTACAACGTCCAGCCCGCGCGCGTGCGCGGCCGCATCACGGCCAACGGCCCGGACATCTACCACCGCGGAACCGTGCGCCGCGACGTCTACTCGCTCTACGCGACCGTGCGCCAGGGCAACTCGGGCGGCCCGCTGCTCACGCCCGACGGCAAGGTGTACGGAGTGGTCTTCGCGAAGTCCCTCGACGACGCCAACACCGGGTACGCGCTCACCGCGGACGAGGTCCAGCCGGACGCCACCAAGGGGCGTGCGGCCGATCAGCAGGTGGACAGCGACAGCTGCGCGCTCTGAGAGCGAAGGGTGACGGACCGCTCCGAGAACGAAGGGTGACGGACCGCTCCGAGAGCGAAGGGTGACGGGCGGCGGTGTGCGGGGCCTCAGCCTCGTGGGTGACGCAGCCGTACCGAAACCCAGCGGGCCCGGCGGCGCAAAATGCGCGGGATCCCCACTTGGGGGTCCGCGCCCGGCAACTGCGGGGTGCCCCTCTGATGGGAGCTCAGGCCCGTCGCCGAGCGGCGGTTGCGTGGTGCGTCACTGTAGTCGTGCGTCCAGCCCATACCTCGACGTCTGCCCCTGCCCCAAGGTCGATAACCTCGCCCAAGCCCCCCAATTGGCCTATGCGCGAGGCATTTGGCTGTTCGTAGGACAGGCGTTCGCGTCCGCATACCGGGCGGGCCACGGGCCGCAATCGGACAGTCACCGACGGGTCACCGGTCAGGCTCGGGGTCCTTCAGCCAGTTGACCAATTCGGTCGAAAACGCCACCGGGTCCTCTTCGTGGGGGAAGTGTCCGAGGCCGTCGAACAGCCGCCAACGGTAGGGCGCTTCGACGTACTCCCCGGAACCGGCCGCGCTCCGCGTCCGCATCACCGGGTCGAGCGACCCGTGCAGATGCAGCGTCGGCACCCGAACCGGTCGCTTCATGCGCCGGTTGAACTGGATCCCGTCCGGTCGCGCCATCGAACGGACCATCCACCGATAGGGCTCGATCGCACAATGCGCCGTCGACGGGATGCACATGGCGCGGCGGTACGTCTCCACGGCCTCGTCGTCCGGCTGTCGCGGCCCCGACCAGTCCCGCACCAGACGACCCACCAGGGCGCCTTCGTCGGCGACGAGTTGGCGCTCCGGGATCCAGGGCCGCTGGAACCCCCAGATGTACGAACCCGCCGCCGACTGCTTGACGTCGGAGAGCATGGCCGAGCGCCAGCGCCGCGGGTGCGGCATGGACGACACGGCGAGCCGGCGGACGAGCTTGGGGCGCATCACGGCCGCCGTCCACGCCAGATAGCCGCCCAGGTCGTGTCCGACCAGCGCGGCGTCGGGCTCACCGAGGGACCGTACGACCCCGGTGATGTCGAGCGCGAGGTTGGCGGGGTCGTAACCACGCGGCGTGCGGTCGCTGCCGCCGACGCCGCGCAGATCCATGGCCACGGCCCGGAAGCCCGCGTCAGCGAGCGCCACCATCTGCCGGCGCCAGGTCCACCAGAACTGTGGGAAGCCGTGCAGCAGCAGGACGAGCGGCCCGTCGCCCATCTCGGCGATGTGGAAGCGCGCGCCGTTGGCGGCGACGTCCCGGTGGGTCACTTCTCTCCCGCCGGGGACGTCGAGCCGCACGACTGAGGTGGGTTGCGCCGAAGGGGTGGCGGGGTCCGTCATGACGTCGAGCGTGCCACAACCTCGACCGCGTCACTCACAGGGGCGGTCCGGGGGTGGGGTTTGGCGTTCTGGAGCACACCCGCGGTCTCCTTGACCGAGGCGGCGACCTTCTGGGGGCCCTTGCCCTTTTTCGCCTTCTTCGCGAAGACCAGGCCGATCAGCGCGAGGAAGCCGGCGACCAGCACGTTCGCGGCGAACGACAGGACGAAGCAGATCGCGAGATTCCAGTGACTCCAGGTCCGGATGCCGTACGCCAGGGCGAAGTTCAGCATCGGGAGGGAGAAGATCAGCACCGCTCCGGCCGCGGAGAACGCGCCGCCGCTGACCGCGCCGCGCTTGACGTCCTGCTTGAGCTGCGCCTTCGCCAGCGCGATCTCGTCGTGCACCAGTGCGGACATCTCGGTCGTCGCCGAGGCGAACAACTGGCCGATGCTGCGTTCGGCGCCGACCGGGCTGCCGTCGGGTGCGCTCATCGCGGACTCCCTCTTCTGTATGTGCCTGCTCTGTACGGGCTGCTCTGTACGATCCGGCTGCCAACGGTGTCGGCACGGTCCTGGCTGCTCCAGTGCCCGTACCGTCCACTGCCGACCGCCCGGCCTGACCATCTCGCCCTGACCGTCCGGCCCTGACCGTCCAGTCCTGACCACCCAGTCCTGACCACCCAGTCCTGACCACCCAGTCCTGACCACCCAGTCCTGACCATCCGGTCCTGACTATCCGGTTCTGCTCAGATCATGCCGGACCGTCGTTCTCCTCGCTTGCCCCGCCCGCCACTTCGGCAAGCCTTCGGTGCTCGGCGGCCTTCCGTTCGTGGATCTCGGCCATCCGCAGGTGGTACGCCGGGTTGTTCTGCTCGTAGATGTCGGGAATGCCGTCGCTGTCCTCGTCGAGCTCCTCGGCCTCGTACAGCGCACGGTACTTGGCGTTGCGTACCTTCAGCAGCGTCGTGGCGAGTACGGCGGCTATGAGCGAGCCGATCAGTACGGCGGCCTTGACCTCGTCGGTGAGTACCAGGTCGTTCTTGAAGGCGAGTTCGCCGATGAGGAGGGAGACGGTGAAGCCGATTCCGGCGAGGGAGGCGACGGCGAAGACGTCGGGCCAGACGAGATCCTCACTGAGCGAGGCCCGGGTGAACCGGGCGGCCAGCCAGGTCCCCCCGAAAATGCCCACGGCCTTCCCGACGACGAGTCCCAGCACGACACCGAGTGTCTCGGGCCGCGTGAACACGTCACCGATCGCCCCGCCGGAGACGACGACCCCGGCGCTGAAGAGCGCGAACAGCGGCACGGCGAGCCCGGCGGAAAGGGGCCGTACAAGATGCTCGATGTGCTCCCCGGGTGAGTGCTCCTCGCCCTCGTGCGGGTGACAGCGCAGCATCAGCCCCATCGCGACGCCGGAGATGGTGGCGTGGACGCCGCTGTTGTACATCAGCCCCCAGATGACGAGCGCGAGCGGCACATACACGTACCACCCGCGTACGCCCTTGCGCAGCAGTACCCAGAACACGCCGAGCCCGACGACGGCCCCGCCCAGCGCGCCGAAGTCGATGTGGTCGGTGAAGAAGATCGCGATGATGAGAATCGCGAACAGGTCGTCGACGACGGCGAGGGTGAGCAGGAAGGCGCGCAGGGCGGACGGCAGGGAGGTGCCGATCACGGCGAGTACGGCGAGGGCGAAGGCGATGTCGGTGGCGGTGGGTACGGCCCACCCGCGAAGGGATCCGCCCCCGATCGCATTGGTGAGGGTGTAGACCAGCGCGGGCACGGCCATTCCGCACACGGCCGCGACGACGGGCAGTATCGCGGCCTTCGGATCGCGCAGATCCCCGGCCACCAGCTCGCGCTTGAGTTCGATACCGGCGACGAAGAAGAACACGGCCAGCAGTCCGTCCGCCGCCCAGTGCTGAACGGACAGGTTCAGTCCGAGCGCGGAGGGCCCGAGATGGAAATGGCTGACGCTCGCGTAACTGTCCCGCAGCGGCGTGTTGGCCCACACCAGCGCGGCAACCGCCGCGACGAGCAACAGCACCCCACCGACGGTCTCGGTCCGCAACGCCTCCGCGACGAAGTTCCGCTCGGGCAGGGAGAGGCGTCCGAGGAGCTTGCGGTTGTTGGCGCTGGGCGTCGTCGCCACGGCGGGACCTCCGGGTCGTTACGGCTGTTGCTGACGGCCGCCACACGGGATCGCTGACGACACCGCCGACCAGACTTCCCGGCACACCCTGAGGCCACTACTTTACCTTGCCATTACAGCGAGATATTTCGCGTTACGGACATATGGTGCACAAGCGGAGTGAGTGGCCGCGTAGACGCGCGGCGGCGCGCCTCGGCACCAACGAGGGCTGGACGTGACGGCTCACTGCCGTGCGGCACGGACCTGCGAGAGCCTGACCGGGACACGGCGTACGGGAGCGATCCCACGGCCGGGTAGCGGACGCGACGCGAGGCCATGCGGGGCCCGCCAGGCACGGAGGCCGGAGCGGTGGTAGCCAACGCGACGGAGACTTCACGGCCTCCAGGCCCAGCACGAGCCCCAGGAGCAGACCTCCCAGCGTGTTGCCGCAGGGCTGCGGCAAGGGCACTGCACGCCTCGCCGCCGCGGGGAACACGGCCGGGGCCGGGGCCGTGTTCCAGGCCCCAGCGGGGCCGCGCAAGCGCGGGGTGGTCAGGAGGTGCGATCCCCGCCGGGGTGCCGGGGCGGAGCCCCATGTGGGGTGCGGGCGCAGGGCGGGGCGTAGCGATGTCGGGGCGCGGGCTTCGAACGTTGAGGCGCCGACGGGGGCCCAGCGCCAGGGGCACGGCGGAGTTGTGGGTGCAAGGGCGGAGCCCCGTGTGGGGTGCGGGCGCGGGGGCCGGCGATGGCGGCACTGCGGCGTTGGGGGGTGCGAGGCGAAGCCCCGGGTGGGGCGCAGGGGCGGAGCCCTGCCTGGCGTGCGCACGAAGGTCCAGCAACGCTAGTGGTGCTGGGGGTGGAGCGTCACGCTGCCGGGGATGCGGGGGCGTAGTCCTGCAGGGTGCAGGTGTGTGGCCCCGCGTCGGGTGTGGGCGCGGGATCCAGCGATGTTGGGGTGCTGTGGAGCGGAGCGTCGTGGTACTGGGGATGAGGGGGCGGAGCTTTGCCCGGCGTGCGCGCGGAGTCCAACGCCGTTGGGCATGGGGCGGAGCGTCACGGTGTACGGGGATGTGGGGCTGAGCCCCGAGTGGGGTGCGGGGGCGGAGCCCCCGGGGGGTTGGGGTTTGGGGCGGAGCCCCGCAAGGTGCAAGGTGGGGGGTGTGGGGGCAGGTAGCGCCCCCACACCCCCAAGGGGCGGGTGGGTGGGGAAACCCTCAGTCCTCGCTCGGCGCCGCCGGCAGCTTCGCCTGGATGAGATCCATCACCGTGGAGTCCGTCAACGTCGTGACATCTCCCAGCTCCCGGTTCTCCGCCACGTCACGCAACAACCGCCGCATGATCTTCCCGGACCGAGTCTTGGGAAGCTCGGCCACCGGCAACACCCGCTTCGGCTTCGCGATCGGCCCCAGCGTCGCCCCCACGTGATTCCGCAGATCCGCCACCAGCCCTGCATCCTCCGCGGAAGCGGTCCCCCGCAGAATCACGAACGCGACAATCGCCTGCCCCGTCGTCTCGTCCGCCGCACCGACCACCGCCGCCTCGGCGACCGAAGGATGCGAGACGAGCGCCGACTCGACCTCGGTCGTCGAGATGTTGTGCCCGGATACGAGCATCACGTCGTCGACCCGCCCGAGGAGCCAGATGTCCCCGTCCTCGTCCTTCTTCGCCCCGTCCCCGGCGAAGTACTTCCCCTCGAACCGCGACCAGTACGTGTCGAGGAACCGCTGGTCGTCGCCCCAGATCGTGCGCAGCATCGACGGCCACGGCTCGGTGAGCACCAGGTACCCGCCACCCCCGTTGGGAACCTCCCGCGCCTCGTCGTCGACCACGGTCGCCGAGATCCCCGGCAACGGTCGCTGCGCCGACCCCGGCTTGGTCTCGGTGACTCCCGGCAGCGGCGAGATCATCATCGCGCCGGTCTCGGTCTGCCACCACGTGTCCACGATGGGCGTCCGGTCGCCGCCGATGTGCTTGCGGTACCAGACCCACGCCTCGGGGTTGATCGGCTCGCCCACGGACCCCAGCACCCGCAGGCTGCTGAGATCGAACTTCGCGGGGATGTCGTCCCCCCACTTCATGAACGTACGGATCGCGGTGGGCGCCGTGTAGAGAATCGTCACCCCGTACTTCTGCACGATCTCCCAGAACCGCCCCTGGTGCGGCGTGTCCGGCGTCCCCTCGTACATCACCTGCGTCGCACCGTTCGAAAGCGGCCCGTACGTGATGTACGAGTGCCCGGTGACCCAGCCGATGTCGGCCGTGCACCAGTACACGTCGGTCTCCGGCTTGAGGTCGAAGACGGCGTGGTGGGTGTACGAGGCCTGCGTGAGGTAGCCGCCCGAGGTGTGCAGGATGCCCTTCGGCTTCCCCGTGGTCCCGGAGGTGTAGAGGATGAACAGCGGCTGCTCGGCGTCGAAGGCCTCCGGCGTGTGCTCGGCGGACTGCCGCTCGACGATCTCGTGCCACCACACGTCGCGGCCCTCGGTCCAGTCGACCTCCTGGCCGGTACGGCGGACCACCAGCACCTTGTCGACCCCGTCGACCCGGCTCACCGCCTCGTCGACGGCCGGCTTGAGCGCGGACGGCTTGCCGCGCCGGTAACCGCCGTCGGAGGTGATGACCAGCTTGGCGTCCGCGTCCTGGATGCGCGTGGCGATCGCGTCCGCGGAGAATCCGCCGAAGACGACCGAATGCGCCGCGCCGATCCGCGCACACGCCAGCATCGCGACGACGGCCTCGGGGATCATCGGCAGATAGACGGCGACCCGGTCGCCCTTCCCGACGCCCAGCTCGATCAGTGCGTTGGCGGCCTTGCTCACCTCGTCCTTGAGCTCGGCGTAGGTGATCGCCCGGCTGTCACCGGGCTCGCCCTCGAAGTGGATGGCGATCCGGTTGCCGTTCCCGGCCTCCACATGCCGGTCGACGCAGTTGTACGCGACGTTCAGCTTCCCGTCGGCGAACCACTTCGCGAACGGCGGGTTCGACCAGTCCAGCGTTTCGGTCGGCTCGGTGGCCCAGGTCAGCCGGCGGGCCTGCTCGGCCCAGAAGCCGAGCCTGTCAGCCTTGGCCTGCTCATACGCCTCCGCGGTGACATTGGCGTTCGCCGCCAGGTCGGCGGGCGGCGCGAACCTGCGCTCTTCCTTCAGCAGGTTGGCCAGGCTTTCGTTGCTCACGACATCTCCCTTTCCCAGGGTGTCCGTTGTGTCCCAGGCCACAGCTCATCAGACCGGGGGCCTCGATGACAAGGGCCGACCTCAAATTGGTTTAGACCTATCGAGGAGCTGAGGTCCCTTCAGAAGTACGCACCAGGCATGCATGGGGTACGCACTCCGAGCCACGTACGGACAGGCGCGCGGGTTCACCCGGCAACCATTCCCGCGACCGCCCCCCACGTGGATGCCGTGACACACGAGACGCCCGGGCGTGTCGCGGCCCCCCCATGTACGGCCCCCCCCATGTACGGCCCCCCACGTACGGCCCCCCACGTACGGCCCCCCCACGTACGGCCTCCCCACGTACGGCCCCCATGCCCGGCCCCTCACACCTGGCCTACACGCCCGGCCCCCGCACCCGGCCCTCGGCCCGGGCAAGGGTGCCCCGCGCCCATACACCCGCCGCATCCCTACGCACGGCGTGGCACGCACTCCCGCCGAGCGGGGCCGCGCACCACGCCGAGGTCACACGGGTGGCGAGGTCAGGCGGGGTGCCGCAGTTCCTCCGTCGCCCCCACATGATCGAACAGCTCACCGTTGTCGCGTTCGACGAGCAGATACGCCTGCGCCTCTCCGACGTGGAAGTACATCCCGTGCAGCTCGAGCGCACCCTCCCGCAGGGCCCGTGCCACGGACTCGTGCGCCCGCAGATGCTCCAACTGCTGCACCACGTTGGTCAGACACAGCTGCTCCACCGCGTCGGCCGGCGCCCGCCCGGCGAGCCGGGCCCAGGGACGGTTCTTGGCGGCCATCCGCTCCAGACTGGGCACCCCGTGCCGCAGCCACCGCTTGAGCGGGGTCTGCGCCCCGCCGGGCTCCGCGTTCAACAGGGCCTGCATGGCCCCGCATCCGGAGTGCCCGCAGACCGTGATGGATCGCACATGCAGCACGTCCACCGCGTACTCGATCGCCGCGGCCACCGAGTCGTCCCCGCTCTCTTCCCCGGGCTTCGGCACGAGGTTGCCCACGTTGCGTACGACGAACAGGTCGCCTGGACCACTGGAGGTGATCATCGACGTGACGAGCCGCGAGTCGGCACAGGTCAGGAACAGCTGCGACGGCCGCTGCCCTTCCCGCGCCAGCCGTGCCAGCTCACCCCGCACCAGGGGCGCGGTGTTGCGCTGGAACGCGCTGATTCCACGCGCCAGTTGATGCCCGCTCTGCCCGCTGCGGCCATCGCGCCCGGCGGCACCGGATGCATCGGCCGTACCGTCCGGCCCCTCCGATCCGTCTGCCGGGCCCGCCCCACCCGACCGGTCGTCGGCGGATGCGGGCTGCGGACCGGCGGAGGGTTCGCAGTGGTGGTTGCGCCATGGCGTCCAGGGGCGGCAGCGGCAGTGGGAGGGGCCCTCGGGCTCGGCGATCCGGGTGCCGGTCCGCCCGGTCAACTCGACCGTGCCACCTCGCGCGACATGCGAGTTCTGCCAGTCCTGCAGGGACTCGTATGCCGCGTGGTCCATGAACGATCCGTCCAACTCCAGGACCACATGCGCTCCCTGAGGTACCAGGTGCAGGGCGCGGCTGAGCCGAGGCACCGCGAGGAACGTCAACTGCCCTCGTACTCGTACGTAATGGACTTCTCCTCTCTCTTCATGCGTGATGCGCGTGCGGGCGAGCCGGTTCAGGGCGACGGCGACGGCCACGGAGACCCCCAGCACCACGCCCTCGAGAACACCGAGGCACACGACGCCGAGCGTGGTGACGACGTACACCAGCACTTCGCGGTGGCGGGTGACCGTGCGGATGTGGTGCAGGGACACCATCTGGATGCCGACGGCCATCACCAGGGCGGCGAGCGATGCGAGGGGGATCAGCTCCAGGATCGGGACCATCAGCAGCGCGGCAACTACTACGAAAACGCCGTGCAGCATCGTGGAGTTCCGGCTCACGGCACCGGCTTGCACATTCGCCGAACTGCGCACGGCGACCCCGGCGACGGGCAGCCCGCCGAGCGCGCCGGAGACGACATTGGCGGCGCCCTGACCGAGCAACTCCCGGTTCAGGTCGGAGCGGCCCACCCGGGTTTGCTGCGCGGGCCGCCGCGCCACCAGCTTGTCCACGGCCACGGCGCCGAGCAGCGACTGCACACTGCACACCAGCGTGACGGTGAGGACGGCGGCGGCGATCCCGAGCACCGGCCCTTCGGGCAGCCCGGCCAGCGCGTGACTGCTCCAGGACGGCAGGTCGACCTTGGGCAGGACCAGCCCGGTGAGTGAGGCGGTCAGGGTGGCCCCCGCGACGGCGACGAGCGCGGCCGGCACGGTGCGCAGGATGTGCCCGACCCGTCCGGGAATCCGTGGCCAGGCGAAGAGGAGCGTCAGTGTCAGCACGCTCATCGAGACCGCCGCGGGGTGAACGTGCGCCAACTGGGCGGGTAGCGCGCGCAGGTTGTCGAGTACGGAGCTCTGTGGGGTGCCGCCCAGCACGATGTGCAGCTGCGCGACGGCGATGGTCACACCGATGCCGGCGAGCATGCCGTGCACGATCGCGGGGCTGACGGCGAGCGCCGTGCGGGCCACGCGCAGGCATCCCAGGCCCAGCTGGGCGACTCCGGCGAGGACGGTGATGGCGCAGGTCGCACGCCATCCGTAGCGGTGGATGAGCTCGGCGGTGACGACCGTGAGCCCGGCGGCGGGCCCGCTCACCTGGAGCGGTGAGCCGCCGAGCCGGGCGGCGACGATTCCGCCCACGGCGGCGGCGACGAGGCCCGACTGGAGCGGCGCGCCGGTGGCGAGCGCGATGCCGAGGGACAGGGGCAGGGCGATCAGGAAGACCGCGATCGAGGCCGACAGATCGGCGCCCGCGATACGGAATCGGCGGGGCGGGGTCGGCGGGGGGCTGTGGGGTTGATGGGTGCGCCTGGGCCGAGTCGAGTCGGCGGCGCGGGTGGGGACGCAGGCAGACATTCCCGTCTCCTCCGGGGCAGCGCGGTCGCGGAACAGGTGGTCCCCGTCCAGGGAGGACGGGGGCAGATCGCGGCCGTGGGTCACGGCGTGCAGTGGCGGGACTTTCAACGCTCGGTAAATAGATCGTAATCCAGAGTAAAGCCCACATGCGGAATTTATGGGCAAATGGGGCAGTAAATCACTCGCGTGGGTGAAGCGAGCTTTTTATCGGCTTGTCGTATTTATTCGATCTCGGCCCCGTGCGACCTTGACGGCGCTGTCGGCATTTCGCCGCACAACACCCTAGAACGCCCAAAGTGGCGTTGCTCTGACAGAAGGAAGAAGGTGGGCGGAGATGGCCGCCACCCAGAGGATCGCCGCGGGCGTAGCAGTCGCCGCGGCCTGCGCCACGGCGCTCGCCGGTTGCGCCACCGGCACCACCGGTTCCAAGGAAGGCGCGCACGGCGCGAACGAGGCGGAGGGGGCGCCGGCGCCCCAGAGCGCGGTCCGCCTGATCGGCGACGGCTCCACCGCGTACACCGGAGCGCAGCCGCATCTGCCCAAGCCCGAGCGGCTGAAGCCCGGTCAGAAGCCCCCGCAGTTCGTGGTCTTCTCGTGGGACGGCGCCGGCGAGGACAGCCAGAAGCTCTTTTCGCACTTCCGCACGGTCGCCAAGGCCAACGGGGCGACGATGACCTACTTCCTGAGCGGCGTGTACATGCTGCCGGAGGACAAGCGCGAGCTGTACAAGCCGCCAGAGCACTCGCCGGGCAGCTCGGAGATCGGCTTCAACGACGAGAAGGGCATCAAGGACACCGTCGAGCAGCTACGCGGTGCGTGGCTGGAGGGCAACGAGATCGGCACGCACTTCAATGGCCACTTCTGTGGTGCGGACGGCGGTGTCGGCGAGTGGTCGGTCGCGGAGTGGAAGAGCGAGATCGCCCAGGCGAAGGCGTTCGTGAAGTCCTGGAAGACCAACGCCGGCATGAAGAACGCGGCTCCGCTGCCCTTCGACTACGACAAGGAGCTCATCGGCGCCCGCACGCCCTGCCTGGAGGGCCAGAAGAACTTCATGAAGGCGGCCCGGCAGCTGGGCTTCCGCTATGACACCAGCGGTGTCAACAACCAGGTCTGGCCCAAGAAGAAGAACGGCCTGTGGGATCTGTCGATGCAGCTGGTTCCCTTCCCCGGGCACACCTTCGAGCAGCTCACCATGGACTACAACTTCATGGTCAACCAGTCGGGCACACAGACCCAGGGCGACCCCGACAAGCGGGAGTACTGGGGCAACCAGATGCGTGACGGCCTGCTCAAGGGCTTCGACCGCGCCTACGACGGCAACCGCGCGCCGCTGATCATCGGCAACCACTTCGAGTCCTGGAACGGCGGCACCTACATGCGTGCCATCGACCAGGTCGTGGAGAACGTCTGCAACAAGCCCGACGTCCGCTGCGTCTCCTTCCGGCAACTCGCCGACTGGCTCGACGCCCAGGACCCGGCCACGCTGGACAGGCTGCGCGGCCTCAACGTCGGAGAGGTCCCGAAGCAGGGCTGGGCGTCCTTCCTGTCGGGCCGCCCCGCCCCGGCCCCGAAGGGCATCCCCGGGGCGCCGGCCCTCAAGCCGTAGCCACCAGTCCCTCTCCCAGCACGAAACCGGGGTCGACCTGCGCCGCCAGGTCGGCCCCGGTCCTCTCGTTGCCCCAGCTGCCCGCGTTCTTCAGGTGGAAGTGCACCATCTGGCGCGTGTAGCGCTCCCAGTCCCGCAGCTCGTACGTGGCGTCGGCGGCGGTCTGCAAGGTGCGCAGGGAGCGACGGTTGGCGTCCTCCAGGAGCTCGAACCGGGGTGGGCGGCCCTTCTCCATGGCGCGCACCCAGTCCGAGTGCCCGACTGTGACCAGGAGGTCGTCACCGACCTCGGCGCGGAGGAAGTCGATGTCGTCCTGGCCCTGCACCTTGTTGCCGACGACCTTCAGGATGACTCCGAAGTCGCGGGCGTACTCCTTGTACTGCCGATAGACGGAGACCCCTTTCCGGGTCGGCTCGGCGACGAGGAACGTGATGTCGAAGCGGGTGAACATCCCGGACGCGAAGGAGTCGGAGCCAGCCGTCATGTCCACGACGACGTACTCGCTCTGGCCGTCGACGAGATGGTTCAGGCAGAGCTCCACTGCACCGGTCTTGGAGTGGTAGCAGGCCACTCCCAAATCGGCCTCGCTGAACGGGCCGGTGACCATCAAACGGACGGCGCCGCCGTCGAGTTCCACCGGCCGCGCACAGGCGTCGTACACCGGATTGTTCTCGCGCACCCGCAGCAGTCGGGACCCCTCACCGGGCGGGGTCGTCTTGATCATCGTCTCGGCGGACGTGATCCGCGGATTGGAGCCGCGCAGGTAGTCCTTGATCAGCTTTAGCCGCGGGCCCATGGCGGGCAGCCCGGCGGCCACCGCATCGTCGAGGCCGAGGGCGGCCCCCAGGTGTTGGTTGATGTCGGCGTCCACCGCGACGACCGGCGATCCCGAGGCCGCGAGGTGGCGGATGAAGAGGGAGGACAGGGTCGTCTTGCCGCTGCCGCCCTTCCCTACGAAAGCAATTTTCATGTTCACCAAGGGTAGTGGGCTGATTGCGCACGGTGCCCTGGTGACGTGAAGAAGACCACTCCTTCGTGGGGTGGGCCGCCGGGGTGCGTAGGGTCGTACTCATGAGTACGACAGGCGCGACCGCCGATCCGCTCGCGGCCCTGGGCTCGCTGCCCGGCGTGGCCGAATCCGTCGAGTCCGTCCGCAAGGCAGTGGACCGGGTCTACGGACACCGGATCATGCGGCGCCGCAGCAACGAGATCACTTCCGAGGCCGCACTGCGGGGCGCCCGTGGTTCCGCGGCGCTGTCCGGTGCCGACTGGGCCCTCGAAGAGGTACGCCGCCGCACCGACTTCAGTGGTGACGAGGAAGCCCACACGGTCGGCGCGGCCCTGCGGCTGACCGCCGAGGCGGGCCAACTCCTGTCCATCTGGCGACAGTCGCCCCTCCGGGTGCTGGCCCGGCTGCACCTCGTCGCGGCCGCGGGCCAGGAGGACACCGTCGGCAGGCCCCGCCAGGACGGCGAACCGGTCGACGAGCCGCTCGTCGAGCTGCCCCTGCCGGACGCGACCGAGGTGGCCGGCCGACTCGAAGGGCTCTCGCAGCTGATCATCGCGGGTGGTTCGGCCCCGGCCTTGGTGACGGCTGCCGTCGTGCACGGCGAACTGCTCGCCCTGCGCCCCTTCGGCACCCACAACGGCCTGGTCGCACGCGCGGCCGAGCGCATCGTCCTGGTCGGCAGCGGTCTGGACCCCAAATCCGTCTGCCCGGCGGAGGTCGGTCACGCCGAGCCGGGCCGCGCGGCCTACCTGGCGGCACTGGAAGGCTACGTCTCCGGCACCCCGGAGGGCATGGCGACCTGGATCGCCCACTGCGGCCGGGCGATTGAACTGGGAGCCAGGGAGTCGACAGCCGTCTGCGAGGCGCTTCAGCGCGGCGCGGCGTAAGTCTCCGGACAGGGTTGCGGCGGTACGAGTTTTCGTACCGCCGCTGGCATGCTCACCGGGTTACCAAGCGTCCTCGATATGTTGCCCATCAGGTCGGGAACTCCTGCCCGTCACCTGGTGCGGCTGGCCCGTAATCGACGGGTCGACGTCGCGTGGGTGCTCGATGTCCATGCGCGGTCCGTGGGGCCTTGGTTGCGTTTGAAGGTGATCCTTTCGGATGTCCTTGGTCTCGCGGGCCGTTAAACCCTTTCTACTCCTGGTTCAGAGGAAGCGGAACCCCTGGCTGTACTTCTTTACTTTTAGGTTCAAATGGGAGTGAATCGGGACGTAAATGTGCCGCACGCACACGCGTGACGCGCTCACATCACCGTCGCGCGCCGTTTGCTCGCGTACCAGACGAGTCCCGCCGTGGCTGCCGCCGCTCCTATCGCGGCCGCCGCGACGAGCGCCGGACGCGGTGGCACCGACAGCGCGGGCAGCCGCTGCTTGAGCCGGACCGGCCGGTGGAAGTCCAGAATCGGCCACGAGCGGGCAAGTGCCTCGCGTCGCAGCGCACGGTCCGGATTCACCGCATGGGGATGGCCGACGGCCTCCAGCATCGGAACGTCGGTCGCGGAGTCGCTGTAGGCGTAGCAGCGTCCGAGGTCGTACCCCTCGGACGCGGCCAGCTCCTTGACCGCCTCGGCCTTCGTCGGACCGTACGCGTAGTACTCCACTTCTCCGGTGAAGCAGCCGTCCTCGCCGACGACCATGCGCGTGGCCACCACCCGGTCCGCGCCGAGCAGCTCTCCGATCGGTTCGACCACTTCCGCCCCGGACGTGGAGACGATCACGACGTCGCGCCCGGCGGTGTGGTGCTCCTCGATGAGGGAGGCGGCCTCGTCGTAAATGATCGGGTCGATCAGGTCGTGCAGCGTCTCGGCGACGATCTCCTTGACCTGCTGGACGTTCCAGCCCCGGCACAGCGCGGACAGGTATGCGCGCATCCGCTCCATCTGATCGTGGTCCGCGCCGCCCGCCATGAACACGAACTGGGCATATGCGGTGCGCAACACGGCCCTTCGGTTGATCAGCCCGCCTTGGTAGAACGACTTGCTGAACGTGAGCGTGCTCGACTTCGCAATGACCGTCTTGTCCAGGTCAAAGAAGGCTGCCGTGCGAGGCAAGGAGTGGTTTTCCACGAGCCCGAGCATATGCGCCCACCATTCGGGCTAGTGTGGGGCGCGTGGGTTTGCCTGAGAGGGCTCTCGGGTACACCATGGAAGTCACGGATCGTTCGCGACCGTGCTAACCCGGTCCGGCTCCTCCCCCCCCGAGTCGGCCGTGGGGACGACCCCCGCTCTCCCCCCCGGCGGGGGTCGTCGCATGTCCGGATGGGTTTTTCCCCTCTTTCGCGCGGCCCCGGGACCCCGTTGTCACCGCTGTGGCCGCCCCTTCCGCGTGCCCATGATTCGTCACTCCGCGTATCCGTGAGGCTGCTCTGTGGAAGTCACAGGCGACTCACCGGTATGGGTGAAGGCGATATTCACAACCACTGAGTTGTCCACAGTTATCGACCAAGATCCACACGATTTTCTGGATCGCTGCACCGTGATTCCAGCGCGTCCCGCTCGCGGCGAGTTCCTCGCGGCAAGTTCATGGCGGGTTCCGTTTGTCGGACGCGTTTGGCCGGTTCGTATCGGCCGTTCATATGGAGGCCGCTTGCCGGTTCTTCACACGAGCGGGAATCGCGGGTCCGCAGAGGACCTTGCGAGCTCCGCGCAAGGAGCAGCGAAGGGGGCTGGAGATCGTGGCGGGAGCCATCACACACGACCTGCCGCCCGCCGCCGACGGGCGGCAGGGCGGACCATTGATCGTCACGGAGGACGCCGAACTCCTCGACGACCTGCTGCGCCTGTGCGCCGCGGCGGGCGCGAGGCCGGAGGTCCACCACGGGGTGCCTGAGGGCCGCGGCAGCTGGGAGGCGGCACCGCTCGTCCTGGTCGGCGACGACGCGGCGCGGCGCGTACGCGGAGCAGCGCGCCGACGCGGAGTCGTGCTGGTCGGCCGGGACCAGGACGACTCCGGCGTCTGGAAACGGGCTGTCGAGATCGGAGCCGACCACGTCCTGATGCTTCCGGACGGCGAGCAGTGGCTCGTCGACCGCATCGCCGACGTGGCCGAGGGAGTCGGCCGACCCGCGCTCACCGTCGGCGTGATCGGCGGCCGCGGCGGGGCCGGAGCCTCCACGCTGGCCTGCGCGCTCGCCGTCACCTCTGCGCGCGAGGGACGCCGCACCCTGCTCGTGGACGCGGATCCCCTGGGTGGCGGACTCGACGTACTCCTGGGCGGAGAGGCCGCCGAAGGCCTGCGCTGGCCGGCGTTCGCCGCCTCCCGCGGCAGGGTCGGCGGCGGCGCCCTGGAGGAGTCCCTTCCCGAACTGCACGCGCTGCGCGTCCTCAGCTGGGACCGCGGCGACTCCGTCACCATCCCGGCGCAGGCCGTCCGCGCGGTCCTGGCCGCCGCCAGACGGCGCGGCGGCACCGTGGTCGTCGACCTGCCCCGCCGCGTCGACGAAGGAGTCGCGGAAGCCCTCGCCCAGCTCGACCTCGGACTGCTGGTCGTCCCCGCCGATCTGCGTGCCGTCGCGGCGGCCAAACGGGTGGCGTCCGTGGTCGGCATGGTCCTGCGCGATCTGCGCGTCGCGGTCCGCGGCCCCTACGCGCCGGGCCTCGACGACCGCGAAGTGGCCCGCCTGCTCGGACTGCCGCTGGTCGGTGAGGTGCCCGCGGAATCCGCGCCGCTGGACACCGGCGTGCCACCCGGGGGAGCGGCGCGGGGGCCGCTCGCCCGGTTCTGCACGGCCTTCTGGCAGCGGGTTGCGGTGGAAGGCGGGGGCGTATGAGCCGGGAGGCGGGCACGGGCGCGGGGACCGGCACGGGACTGCTGGACGGCGTACGGCAGTGGCTCGCCGAGAGCGGGTCGGAGCCGACACCCGCGCGCGTGGCACAGGCCCTGCGTGAGCAGGGGCGAGTGCTCGGAGACGCCGAAGTCCTCGGCGCCGCCGAGCGGTTGCGCTCCGAGCTGGTCGGCAGTGGACCGCTGGAGCCGCTGCTCGCCGACCCGTCGGTGACCGACGTCCTGGTGTCCGCGCCGGACCGGGTGTGGGTGGACCGGGGCGGTGGCCTGGAACTGACGACCGTCTCCTTTCCGGACGCGGCGGCCGTACGACGCCTCGCGCAGCGCCTCGCGGCCGTGGCCGGGCGAAGGCTCGACGACGCCCGCCCCTGGGTCGACGCCCGGCTTCCGGACGGCACCCGCCTGCACGCGGTGCTGCCCCCGGTGGCCGTCGGCTCCACCTGCCTGTCGCTGCGGGTCGTACGGCCGCGCGCGTTCACCCTCGACGAGTTGGTGGCGGCGGGGACAGTCCCGCCCGGCGGGGGCCGGGTACTCAGAGCCCTGCTGGACGCCCGGCTGTCGTTCCTGATCAGCGGTGGCACCGGAAGCGGCAAGACGACCCTGCTGAGCGCGCTGCTGGGGCTGGTCGGCGCCGGGGAGCGGATCGTGCTGGCCGAGGACTCGGCGGAGCTGCGGCCCGACCATCCTCATGTGGTGCGCCTGGAGGGGCGGCCGGCCAACCAGGAGGGCGTCGGACTCGTGGCGCTGCAGGACCTGGTCCGCCAGGCCCTGCGCATGCGACCGGACCGGCTGGTGGTGGGCGAGGTGCGCGGACCGGAGGTCGTGTCGCTCCTGGCGGCGCTCAACACCGGCCACGAGGGCGGCTGCGGAACGGTGCACGCGAATGCGGCGGCGCAGGTACCGGCCCGTCTGGAGGCCCTGGGCACGGCGGCAGGGCTCGACAGGGCCGCGCTGCACAGCCAGTTGGCCGCGGCGCTGTCCGTGGTCCTGCATCTCGTACGCGACCGGGCCGGGCGGCGGCGGATCGCCGAGGTGCATGTCCTGGAGCGCGATGCGACGGGGTTGGTGGTGACGGTGCCCGCGCTGCGGTGGGGCGCGGAGGCGTTCGCGTACGAGCGGGGGTGGGAGCGGCTGCGGGGGCTGCTCCGGGACGGGACCGAGGGGAGTGGGCTGTGATGGCGGGGGCCGGTGACATCTCGGTGGGGGCGGCCATGGCGTGTGCCGGGGCGGCGGCCTGGTTGATGGGCGGCTGGGACGCGGGGGCACGCAGGGCGCGGCTGCTGTGCGCGGGTGGCGGGGTGGTGGCCACCGGACCGCCGGCGTGGGAGCGGGCACGGGCCGAGTGGCGGCGACTACGTGAGCGGCTGCGTCCCGAAGGGTGGTCACTGGTCGCCGGGTTGGTGATCGCGGTACTGGGCGCGTCCGTGGTGCCGCTGTTCCTCGGGGCGGCCGGGATGCCGCTGCTCCGCCGAGTACGGCGGGCCGGGGAGGCGCGGCGCGCGGGGGAGCGTCGGGGTGAGGCGGTGATCGCCCTGTGCGGGGCGCTGGCCGGCGAGGTGCGGGCCGGGCATCAGCCGGGCGAGGCACTGCGGAGAGCCGCACACGACTCGGGCGGGCTCGGAGAGGCGCAGGCGGTGGTGCTGGCGGCGGCGCGGTTCGGCGGTGATGTGCCGGGCGCGCTCACCGACGCGGCACGGCAGCCGGGGGCCGACGGGCTGGTGGGGCTCGCCGCGTGTTGGCGGGTGGCGGTGGACCGGGGCGCGGGCCTGGCGGCGGGCCTCGACCGCCTGGAAGGGGCCCTGTGTGCCGAGCGGGACCAACGGGCCGATCTGCGAGCGCAATTGGCGGGATCGCGATCCACGGCGGTGATGCTCGCGGGGCTGCCCGTTCTGGGCCTTCTGCTCGGTACCGCGCTGGGCGCGGATCCGCTGCACGTGCTGCTGCACAGCGGGCCGGGCCTGGGCTGTCTGGTGGTCGGTGGGGTGCTGGAGGGCGTGGGGTTGTGGTGGGCGCTGCGCATCGTGAGGGGAGCGGAGGCGGCATGAGCACGGAAGTTGTCCACAGGCTGGGGGCGCTCGTGTGCGGGGCGCTGGCGGTGGGGTGGCTGCCGCGAGCGCTCGGTGCGGCGCGGCGTGAGCGACGGGCGCGCAGAAGGCTGACCGAGCTGCTGGCGCTGGAGAGGACGCCCGAGAGGCGGCACTTCGCGGTCAGGGACGTCGTGCGGCGGTGGCTGCCGGTGGCGGGCGCGCTGTGCGCCGGCTGGGTGCTGGTCGGAGGTCTTGCCGGGGTTGTGGTGGGGCTGCTGGCCGGGTTCGGGGCCTGGCGGTGGCGGCAGCGACGCAGACCGGGGCCGGCGGAGGAGTACGACGTGGCGCTGGCCGCCCGGCAACTCCCCCTGGCGGCCGACCTGGTCGCCGCCTGCATCGCGGCGGGGGCGGACCCCGTGGTCGCGGCGCAGGCGGTGGGCGAGGCCCTGGGCGGACCGGTGGGGGAGCGGCTCGCGCGGGGCGCGGCGGAGGTGCGGCTCGGGGGCGAACCGGTCGAGGCATGGCGGAGGTTGGCGTCGCTCCCGGGCGCGGGGGCGCTGGCACGGCTGCTGGAACGGGCGGGCGAGTCGGGCGTACCGGCGGCCGTTCCGGTCGGGCGGCTCGCCATGGAGGCCCGCGCCGAGCGGGGCCGCACCGCGACGGCGCGGGCGCGCCGGGCGGCCGTCATGGTCACCGCGCCCGTGGGGCTGTGCTTTCTTCCCGCGTTCCTCGCGATGGGCGTCCTGCCCGTGGTGATCGGGCTGGCGGACGGGGTGTTGGGAGGGGGTGGCGGATGACGGGCGGCGGCGTGCGGTGAACGACGGGCGATCAACAGGTTCGAACCTTACGGGGGTTGAGATGTGCAAGACGGTGAGCGTACGGATGCGGGCGTGGCTGCTGGGCCTGGCGGCGCGCAGGGACGCGGGAATGGTCACCTCCGAGTACGCGGTGGGTGTCCTCGCGGCGGTGGCCTTCGCGGCGGTGCTCTACAAGGTGGTGACGAGCGGCCAGGTCGGCGCGGAGTTGCAGGGCATCGTGGGGCGGGCGCTCAATGCGCCGATGTGAACGCGGGACGGTGGGCCGGGGCCGGGGCCGGGGCCGGAGTTGGGACCGGAGCGGGGACCGGGGATTCGTGACCGCCGAGGCCGCCGTGGTGCTGCCCTCGCTGGTGCTCGTCGGAATGGCGCTGGTCTGGGCCCTGCTCGCCGCGTCGGCGCAGATCCAGTGCGTGGACGCGGCCAGGGCGGGCGCCCGCGCGGCGGCCCGCCAGGACCCGCCGGACACGGTGCTGGCGACGACCCGCCGCGCGGCACCGCGCGGCGCCAGGGTCACGGTGACCCGGGAGGGCGACCTCGTCCGGGTCACGGTCAAGGCGAGCGCGCCGGGACCGGACGGACTGTCGCTGGAGCTCAGCGACGAGGCCGTGGCGCTGGCGGAGGAGACCGTGGGGGTGGTGAGGGGATGAGGGTCCGGAGCCGCGGTGACGTCGCGCGGACAGCGGCCTGGAACAGATGGCACACCTACCGGATCCGTTGCTCGGACAGAGGATCGGCCACCGTCTGGACCGTCGGGGCGATCGCCGTGTTGTGTGTCGTGTTCGGGGCCGCCCTGGCCATGGGACAGGCGGTCGTGGTCCGGCACCGCGCGGCGGGGGCGGCCGACCTGGCCGCGCTCGCCGCGGCGGACCACTGGGCGTACGGCGGCACGGCGGCCTGCGCCCAGGCGGACCGGGTGGCGCGGGCCCAGCGTGCCCGGCTGGTGCGGTGCGCCGTGGAGGGCGAGATCTCGGACGTCACGGCCGCGTCGGGCGCCGGCCCCTTCGACGTGGAGGTCAGGTCCAGAGCCGGTCCCGCGAGACCACAGGAGCCGGCGCCTAGCCCTCCGGCGCCTCCCGCAGCAACTCCGTGAGAAGCCGCACAGCGCCCCGTTTGTGCAGCGGCTCGTTCCCGTTGCCGCACTTGGGGGACTGGATGCAGGACGGGCAGCCGGCCTCGCACTCGCAGGACGCGATGGCCTGCCGGGTGGCGGTGAGCCAGGCGCGGGCGGTGTGGAAGGCGCGCTCCGCGAACCCCGCGCCGCCCGGGTGGCCGTCGTAGACGAAGACCGTGGGCAGGAGCGTGTCCGGGTGCAGCGGGATGGACACGCCGCCGATGTCCCAGCGGTCGCAGGTGGCGAACAGCGGGAGCATGCCGATCGACGCGTGCTCGGCGGCGTGCAGCGCGCCGCCGAGGATCTCCGGGTTGATCCGGGCCGCGTCCAACTGGTCCTCGGTGACCGTCCACCACACGGCGCGCGTGCGGAGCGTACGAGGAGGGAGGTCGAGTTTCGACTCGCCCAGCACTTCACCGGTGATGACACGACGACGCAGGAAGGAGACGACCTGGTTGGTGACTTCGACGGAGCCGTAGCACAACCGGCCCTCGCCCCAGGGGACTTCGATGTCCGTCTCCAGGACGGAGATGGACGTCGTGTCGCGGGCGACCGTCGAATACGGCGGGTTGGCCTCCTCGACCAGGGCGACGGAGTCCTCCAGGTCCAGATGCTTCACCAGGTACGTACGGCCCTGGTGGAGGTGGACCGCGCCCTCGTGGACCGTGGTGTGCGCGGAGCTCGCGTCGACCGTGCCGAGCAGCCGTCCGGTCCCGGCCTCGACGATCTGTACCGGACTGCCGCCCTCGCCGCGGATGTCGGTCAGGTCGGCGGCCCGCTCCCGACGGGTCCAGTGCCATGCCGTCGTTCGTCGGCGCAGCAGCTTCGCGGCCTCCAGCTGTGGCAGTAGATCCGCGGCGGCCGGGCCGAAGAGCTCCAGATCCTCTTCGGTGAGGGGGATCTCGGAGGCGGCGGCGCACAGGTGCGGGGCGAGGACGTACGGGTTGTCGGGGTCGAGGACGGTGGATTCCACCGGCTGGTCGAACAGTGCCTCGGGGTGGTGCACGAGGAAGGT
This sequence comes from Streptomyces sp. GbtcB7, assembly GCF_019091445.1. Classification (NCBI taxonomy): domain Bacteria; kingdom Bacillati; phylum Actinomycetota; class Actinomycetes; order Kitasatosporales; family Streptomycetaceae; genus Streptomyces; species Streptomyces sp. GbtcB7. The sequence goes on along the minus strand of NZ_JAGXJM010000017.1, from coordinate 146,918 downwards.
GTCCAGCGGGTCGTCGCGGGCGACGAGGACGGCGAGTGCGCCCTGCCCCGAGCGGCCGGCGCGGCCCGCCTGCTGCCACAGGGAGGCCCGGGTGCCCGGGTAGCCCGCGATGACGACGGCGTCCAGGCCGGAGACGTCGATGCCGAGTTCGAGGGCGGTGGTGGCGGCGAGGCCGAGGAGTTCGCCGGAGTGCAGGGCGCGCTCCAGGGCGCGGCGTTCCTCGGGGAGGTAGCCGCCGCGGTAGGCGGCCACGCGCCGGGCCAGTGAGCGGTCGATCTCGGCGAGGCGCTCCTGGGCGATCACCGCGATCAGCTCGGCGCCGCGGCGGGATCGTACGAAGGCGACGGAGCGCACGCCCTGGAGGGTCAGGTCGGTGAGGAGGTCGGCCGTCTCGGCGGTGGCGGTACGCCGAACGGGTGCTCCCTTCTCGCCGTGCAACTCGGTGAGCGGGGGCTCCCAGAGGGCGAACACGAGTTCGCCGCGGGGCGAGGCGTCGTCGGCGATCTCGACGACCGGGAGGCCGGTCAGCCGACGGGCGGCGACCGAGGGCTCCGCGGCGGTCGCGGAGGCCAGCAGGAAGACGGGGGAGGAGCCGTAGCGGGCGCACAGGCGGCGCAGCCTGCGCAGTACCTGGGCCACGTGGGAGCCGAAGACGCCGCGGTAGGTGTGGACCTCGTCGATGACGACGTACTTCAGGGCGCGGAGGAAGGAGGACCAGCGGGGGTGGGAGGGCAATATCCCGCGGTGCAGCATGTCGGGGTTGGTCAGGACGTAGTTGGCGTACTGCCGTACCCACTCGCGTTCCTCGAACGGAGTATCGCCGTCGTACACGGCTGGGCGAACCGCATTGCCCAAAGGTTGTGAAAGTTCCTTCACCGAACGGCGCTGATCGGCTGCGAGGGCCTTTGTGGGGGCCAGATAGAGCGCGGTGGCCCCCCGGCCGTTCGGAGCCTCGGAGCCGTCCAGAAGGGCCGTCAGGACCGGTGTGAGGTACGCCAGGGACTTTCCCGAGGCGGTGCCGGTGGCGACGACCACGGAGTCGCCGTCCAGGGCGTGCTCGGCGGCCAGCGCCTGGTGGGCCCAGGGGTGTTCGATGCCCGCGGCCTGCACCGCGGCGATGACCTCCGGACGGATCCGGTCGGGCCACACGGCATGGCGACCCGCCCGCGGGGGCAAGTGCTCCGTATGAGTGATGCGCGAAGCCCGGCTCGGCCCCGAGGCGAGCCGGTCCAGGACAGTGCCTGGATCGGGGCGGGAAGCGGTGTCCGTCGAGGGTCGATCGGATCGATGATTCTTGGCCATCGGCATCGAGTGTGTCACTGGCGTGACGGACAATGGGGCCAAGGCGTCGTGCACGCCTGCCGGTAAGTGATTGAATGCCATCGCGGCTGGCGAACCGTCCCGGGGGCTCTGCCGAGGTGTCCCTTGGGATGACCGCTCGATAGCAAGGTGCTGGAGGATCCGTGGACCTGTCCCTGTCGACCCGTACCGTCGGCGATCGTACGGTCGTCGAGGTCGGTGGCGAAATCGATGTATATACCGCGCCCAAGCTGCGCGAGCAGTTGGTCGAGCTGGTGAACGACGGCAATTTTCACCTTGTCGTCGACATGGAGGGCGTGGACTTCCTCGACTCCACCGGGCTCGGCGTGCTGGTGGGCGGCCTGAAGCGTGTGCGTGCCCATGAGGGCTCGCTGCGACTGGTCTGCAACCAGGAGCGCATTCTGAAGATCTTCCGCATCACCGGTCTCACCAAGGTGTTCCCCATCCACACCTCGGTCGAGGAAGCGGTAGCGGCCACCGACTGACCCCGTCTTCTGGGCGTCACGAGTGATGTGGTGTCCGAGACGGTAGAAGCAATGGACGGGGGACCGGGCCTCGGCGGCCCGGCCCCCTGACAGCACGCCCGTAGTTGAGGGGGATGCATGGCCACCGTTGAACTCCGCTTCAGCGCGCTGCCCGAGCACGTCAGGACCGCCCGACTGGTGGCGGCAGCGGTGGCGCGCAGGGCCGGAGTGGACGAGGCCGTCCTCGACGAGGTCAGACTCGCCGTCGGCGAGGCCTGTACTCGTGCCGTCGGACTGCACCAGAGCAGCGGCATCTCGGCGCCGGTGCGGGTGACGCTGACCGAGGAGGAGAAGCAGTTCTCCATCGAGGTCGGCGACGAGGCGCCGCGTTCGGTGCCCGGTGAGACGGCACCCGGTGCCACGGGTGATCCGGACATGGATGCCGAGGAGGACGAGATGGGCCTCGCGGTCATCAGTGGCCTCGTCGACGATGTCGAAGTCACCGCCGGTGAGCATGGTGGAGTGATCAAGATGAGCTGGCCGACCACGCCGCCGGCCGCGCTCGTTCCCTGATCGCACCCCCGCAACACACTCGAAGGGCCCTGCTCAGCAGGGCCCTTTTTGTATGCCCGCTCCCGGCCGGGACCCGCCCCCGCCTTTTCGTGAATTCATTCACGATCAATCACGCGATTATTGGATCAAGCGTCAACGCTTTTGGGGCATTACTTCTTTTGGGTTCCATGGAGGCCCGCCGATCATTCGCTGATGGGCATGTGAAGGCGAATTCCGTTTACCGGGCACTGTTTTGATCAGGTTCCGGTACCTACAATCCGTCCACATCTTGAGCTCAGCACAGGCGTCAAGGAGGACGAATGGCGGGGCTTTCTACCCCTCATCAGTTTGACCATCCCACTACCTTCGCAGCCGCAGTACTGACCAATGACAATCGCTTGATCGTGATGGTCATCGGTGCCGTGGCCCTGGCGGCCCTGGCGGTCGCCGGGGTGCTGGTACGGCAAGTGCTCGCGGCCGGCGAGGGCACCGACAGCATGAAGAAGATCGCGGCGGCGGTCCAGGAAGGCGCGAACGCCTACCTGGGGCGGCAGATGCGCACGCTCGGTGTATTCGCCGTCGTGGTGTTCTTCCTGCTCATGCTGCTGCCCGCGGACGACTGGAATCAGCGCGCCGGACGATCGATCTTCTTCTTGATCGGCGCGGTGTTCTCGGCGACCACCGGTTATACCGGTATGTGGCTCGCCGTACGAAGCAACGTCCGCGTGGCCGCCGCGGCAAGGGAAGCGACTCCGGCCAAGGGCGAACCCGAAAAGGATCTCACCGCCGTCTCGCACAAAGCCATGAAGATCGCTTTCCGTACCGGCGGCGTCGTCGGCATGTTCACGGTGGGGCTCGGTCTGCTGGGCGCCTCCTGTGTGGTGCTGGTGTACGCGGCCGACGCGCCGAAGGTCCTGGAGGGCTTCGGTCTCGGCGCGGCGCTGATCGCCATGTTCATGCGTGTCGGCGGCGGCATCTTCACCAAGGCCGCCGACGTCGGCGCCGACCTGGTCGGCAAGGTCGAGCAGGGCATTCCGGAGGACGATCCGCGCAATGCCGCGACCATCGCCGACAACGTGGGCGACAACGTCGGCGACTGCGCCGGCATGGCCGCGGACCTCTTCGAGTCGTACGCCGTCACGCTTGTCGCCGCGCTGATCCTCGGCAAGGCGGCGTTCGGCGACTCCGGGCTCGCCTTCCCGCTGATCGTGCCCGCGATCGGCGTTCTCACCGCGATGGTCGGCATCTTCGCGGTGGCACCCCGACGCTCCGACCGCAGCGGCATGTCCGCGATCAACCGCGGCTTCTTCATCTCCGCGGTGATCTCGTTGGTGCTGGTGGCGGTGGCCGTCTTCATCTACCTGCCGGGGAAGTACGCCGACCTCGACGGCGTCACGGACGCGGCGATCAAGGCGAAGGACGGCGATCCGCGGATCCTGGCGCTCATCGCGGTGGCCATCGGCATCGTGCTGGCCGCGCTCATCCAGCAGCTGACCGGCTACTTCACCGAGACCACCCGTCGTCCCGTACGGGACATCGGCAAGAGCTCGCTCACCGGCGCGGCCACCGTCATCCTGGCCGGTATCTCCATCGGTCTGGAATCGGCCGTCTACACCGCCCTGCTGATCGGCCTCAGTGTCTACGGGGCCTTCCTCCTCGGCGGTACGTCGATCATCCTCGCGCTGTTCGCGGTGGCGCTCGCCGGAACAGGCCTGCTCACCACGGTCGGCGTCATCGTCGCCATGGACACCTTCGGTCCGGTCTCCGACAACGCGCAGGGCATCGCCGAGATGTCCGGCGACGTCACGGGCGCGGGCGCCCAGGTGCTCACCGACCTGGACGCGGTGGGCAACACCACCAAGGCCATCACCAAGGGCATCGCCATCGCCACGGCCGTCCTCGCGGCCTCGGCGCTCTTCGGCTCGTACCGGGACGCGATCCTCACGGCCGCGAACGACGTGGGCGAGAAGGTCTCCGGTCCTGGCGCGCCGCTGAACCTGATGATGGACATCTCGCAGCCCAACAACCTGGTGGGCCTGATCGCGGGCGCGGCGGTCGTCTTCCTGTTCTCGGGCCTCGCGATCAACGCGGTGTCCCGGTCAGCGGGTGCCGTGGTCTACGAGGTGCGGCGGCAGTTCCGCGAGCACCCCGGGATCATGGACTACACGGAGAAGCCGGAGTACGGGCGGGTCGTCGACATCTGCACCAAGGACGCCCTGCGGGAGCTGGCCACTCCGGGTCTGCTCGCCGTCCTGGCGCCCATCGCCATCGGCTTCACGCTCGGCGTCGGCGCGCTCGGTTCGTATCTGGCGGGCGCGATCGGCACCGGCACGCTGATGGCGGTCTTCCTCGCCAACTCCGGCGGTGCGTGGGACAACGCGAAGAAACTCGTCGAGGACGGCCACCACGGCGGCAAGGGCAGCGAGGCCCACGCCGCCACGGTGATCGGCGACACCGTCGGCGACCCCTTCAAGGACACCGCGGGCCCCGCGATCAACCCGCTCCTCAAGGTGATGAACCTGGTGGCGCTGCTGATCGCACCCGCGGTCGTGAAGTTCTCGTACGGCGACGACAAGAACCTCGGTATGCGCATCCTGATCGCGGTGCTCTCGATCCTCGTGATCGTGGGCGCGGTGTACATCTCCAAGCGGCGCGGGATCGCCGTGGGTGACGAAGACAACGCGGAACGAGTGTCCAAGCCTCACGACGCCGCGGTGGTTTCGTAGCGTTCGGGTCTTTGGGCAGGTCCTCACGGGTGGGCGGCACGCAGCGACGTGCCGCCCACCCGTCGTTCGTGTGTGTTGACCCCTGTGTCGTGAGCCTTCTCTCGTATGGCGCAAATGGCTGCAATAGTGACTAAATCGGAAATTCGCCATAGGGGTGGCGCCCATGCGGCGTGTAAGTTCCGGGGCCGAGAGCCACGGAAGGGACCAATCCGGTGAACAAGAAGCTCACGGCCGCACTGTCCGGCGGTGCGGTACTGGTGCTGGCGCTGTCGGCATGCAGCAGCGGTAGTAGTAGCAAGGACGACAAGCTGGACCCCTGGGCCAAGCAGGTCTGTGACGCGGTGCAGCCGCAGGTCCAGAAGATCGCGGCCGCCAACACCGCGATCCAGAAGGAGACCACGGACCAGAGCGCACCGGCGGACGTGCAGAAGGCCGACTCCAAGGGCTTCCAGGACATCTCCGACGCCTACAAGGCGATGGCGGCCGCCATCGAGAAGGCCGGCCCGCCGGACGTGGACAGCGGCAAGACCAAGCAGGAGAACGCGGTCAAGGAGCTCAACGCCCTCTCCGCCTCCTACGCCGATCTGGGGAAGCAGTCCGACGCGCTGAACACGAAGGACCAGGCGAAGTTCGCGGACGGTCTCGACGGCGTCGCCAAGCAGCTGGAGAAGCTCAGCAAGACCGGGACCGACGCCCTGAAGGAGCTCGAAGCGGGCGACGTCGGCAAGGCGATGGCCAAGCAGGTGAGCTGCAAGTCCGCCGCCGCGTCCGCCTCGCCGGCGACCACCCAGGGCTGACCCGCCGAGGAGCGCCCGGAGAGCGACCGCGGAGCGGGATTCGGTCCGGCACCCGGAAAGAGCCCGGTACGCGCGCGTACCGGGCCCGTGGCGCGTGCCCTACGGCTCCCGACACAAGCCCACGGCTCTCGGCGACGCACGGCCCACGGCTCCCTGCACAAGCGCCCCCACGGCTACCCCTACAAAGCCCCCAGGACTCCTCGTGCGGGCTTGTCCACATTCGCACGGGCTCTGTCCACAGGTGTACGTCCCTTTCGGCGGGAACGGACACAATGGGGGACGTGAGTCACACCAGCCTGTCACCGTTGCCCTCGTCCGATCGCGTCGACGTCGCCGCTCGGCTGCGGGACGCCCTGCTCGGCGCCTCCTTCACCGCCGACGGCCTGCTCGACCTGCTCGGCGCCCCCGCGTACGCGGCGCTGGCGCGCAGCGAGACCGTGCCCGCGCTCCGGGCGACCCGCGGGGACACACCGCTGGAGACGCTCGTACGGCTGTTCCTGCTCCAGCAGCCCGTGCCGCACGCGCGCGTGGCGGACGTGCTGCCGGTGCAGGACTGCCTGGAGAGCGGCTGGCTGACCCGGGCGGGCGCGGACGAGGTCGCCGCGACCGTGGACATCCGGCCGTACGGCGGGCCCGGCGGCGAGGACTGGTTCATCGTGTCCGACCTGGGGTGCGCCGTCGGCGGCGCGGGCGGCATCGGCAGTCGGGAGGAGGGCGTCGTCCTGGGTGTGGGCGGCGCGTCCACGACCCTGGCCGGCATCACCGTCCGTACGCCCGTCTCCTCCGCGCTCGACCTCGGCACCGGCTCCGGGATCCAGGCACTGCACGCCGCGCAGCACGCCACGCGCGTGATCGCGACCGACCTCAACCCGCGCGCCCTGCACATCACCGCGCTCACCCTCGCGCTCTCCGGCGCCCCGGCGGCCGATCTGCGCGAGGGCTCCCTCTTCGAACCGATCGCGGACGACGAGACGTACGACCTGATCGTCTCGAACCCGCCCTTCGTGATCTCGCCCGGCGCCCGGCTCACCTACCGCGACGGCGGGATGGGCGGGGACGATCTGTGCCGCACGCTCGTTCAGCAGGCGGGGGACCGGCTCAGCGACGGGGGGTATGCGCAGTTCCTGGCCAACTGGCAGCACGTGGAGGGCGAGGAGTGGCAGGACCGGCTGCGCTCCTGGGTGCCGCGCGGCTGTGACGCCTGGATCGTGCAGCGCGAGGTGCAGGACGTCACGCAGTACGCGGAGTTGTGGCTGCGCGACGCGGGCGACCACCGCGACGACCCCGCCGAGTACCAGGCGCGGTACGACGCCTGGCTGGACGAGTTCGAGGCCCGCAAGGTCAAGGCCGTCGGCTTCGGTTGGATCACGCTGCGCAGAACGGCGGCCGCCGAGCCCTCGATCACGGTCGAGGAGTGGCCGCACTCCATCGAGCAGCCGCTCGGCGAGACCGTGCGCGCGCACTTCGACCGCGTCGACTACCTGCGGGCGAGTGACGACGCTGCCCTGCTCGACGGGCACTTCAGGCTCGTGGCCGAAGTCGTCCAGGAGCAGGTCGGGCTGCCCGGCGCCGAGGACCCGGAGCACGTGGTGCTGCGCCAGCACCGCGGGATGCGCCGGGCCACCAAGGTGGACACGGTCGGCGCGGGCTTCGCGGGCGTGTGCGACGGCACGCTGAGCGCCGGGCGGATCCTGGACGCCATCGCCCAACTGGTCGGCGAGGACCCGGTGTTGCTGCGTGACCGGACGCCCGCGCAGATCCGGCTGCTGGTGGAACAGGGGTTCCTCGAGCCCGCGGAGTGAAGGGCTGAGTCGCATGTGCCTGTTCTGACGGGATTGCGCAATATTGATCGGGATTGGTCGGTAAAAGGGCTCCTGTCAGTGGTGCGTGCGAAGCTACCTTCAAGAGACAAGCTCCATGCGTCCTCGGGGGAGGCGCGCTGTCTCGGGGGAGGCGCCATGGCGGGGGAGACGCCGGATCAGGGCGAGGGCAGGATCATCGGCGGCCGGTACCGGCTGCTGCGGACGCTCGGCGCGGGCGGCATGGGGAGGGTGTGGCTCGCGTACGACGCGGAGTTGGCCTGCGAGGTCTCCATGAAGGAGATCGCGCTGCCGGACGTGCCGATGGACGCGGCGGAACATGGACAGCGCGTCGCCCGTGCGCGCAGCGAGGCCCGGCACGCGGCGCGGTTGCGCGGGCATCCCCATGTGGTCACCGTGCACGACGTGGTGGTGCACGAGGGACTGCCGTGGATCGTCATGGAGTACGTGCCGGACGCGGTCGATCTGCAGGCGGTTGTACGGCAGTCGGGGCCGCTGTCGCCCGCTCGGGCCGCCCGGATCGGGCTGGCCGTCCTCGACGCGCTCTGCGCCGGACACCGGATCGGGATCCTCCACAGGGATGTGAAACCGGCCAACATCCTTCTGGCGCCCGACTCTTCGGGCGATCCCTACGCGCGCGTACTGCTCACCGACTACGGGATCGCGCTCCAGCCCGAGTCCCGCGAGCCCCGGCTCACCGCCACCGCCGGCATCCTCGGCACGCCCGGCTATCTCGCCCCCGAGCGCGCCCGCGGCGAGCCGCCCACCCCGGCCGCGGACCTCTTCTCCCTCGGCGCCACGTTGTACGCCGCCGTCGAGGGCCGTGGCCCCTTCGACCGGCCGGGTCAGTACGCGACTCTGACGGCCCTGCTCGGCGAGGAACCCACCCCGCCCGTCCGAGCGGGTGAACTGACCTCCGTGCTGCACGGACTGCTCGTCAAGGACCCGTTGCGGCGGTCGTCGCCGGAGGCGGTCGCACGGGGGCTTGAGCGGGTGGTGCAGGCGGCGGCGGGCGGGGTGTTCGGGCCACCGCCGGGGTATCCCGCGGGGCTACCGCCTGGGTACGTCGCGGGACCGTCGCCCGGGTACGCCGCCGGACCGTCACCCGGGTACGCCGCAGGGGCGCCCCCCGGGTTCCTCGCCGGGGCACCGCCCGGGCATGCCACGGGCTCGCCTCCGGGAACCCCGCAGACCCCCGGCGTTCCGCAGACTCCAGGTGTTCCGCAAACCCCCGGCGTTCCGCAGACTCCAGGTGTTCCGCAAACCCCCGGCGTTCCGCAGGCCCCTGGCACTTCGCAGACTCCAGGTGTTCCGCAGACCCCCGGCGTCCCGCAGATCCCCGGCACTCCGCAGACTCCAGGCGTTCCGCAAATCCCAGGCGTTCCGCAGACTTCGGGCGCCCCGCAGACCCCCGGCATCCCGCAGACCTCAGGCGCACCCCCGACCCCGAACACCCCGTACAACCCGAACACCCCGCACACTCCACCAGGCGGCCCGGCCGCCCCCGGTGGCCCGCTCGGACCGCCCTCCGGGACCCCGCCTGCGTACGGCCCTTGGCGCCCGTCCACTCCCAGTGGCGCGTACGAGTGGAATCCGTACGCCGGGACCGGTGCGCCCACCAGGCCCACGGCCGGTCCGCCCCTGCCGCCGGTGCGCCGCAGGAGGCCCCTGGTCCCCGTCGTCGCCCTCGTCGTGGGCGTCCTCCTGGTGGTCGTCGGCGGCACCTGGGCCGCCGTCTCACTCACCGGCGACGACGGCACGAAGGACGCGACCGCGAAGAAGCGCCCCACAGGGAGCCCGTCGCCGGGACCGACGGGACCGGTGTATCCGTACGGCGAACAGGTGGGCCTCACCAAGCCGTTGCAGGCCGGCGACTGCGTGAAGACGGTCTGGTCGGGACCCGCCTTCAAGTCGGCGCTCAACCTGGGCGTCGTGAACTGCGCCAAGGACTGGCCGGACGGCCAGGTCGTGGCCGTCGACACGGCCGACGACTACGCCGACGCCCTCGCCCATGGCGCGCAGCGTTGCACCAGCCAGAGCGCGGCGACGGCCGACGCCCTGCCCGACGCGGGTGTCTACGCCGTCGCGCCGACGAAGGACGGGTTCGGCGCGGCCAAGGGCGGTACGGCATGTCTCGTGCTCGGACGCCATGTCGCGATAGGCGGCGAAGTGGGGCGGTTCCGGGACGCGGGGGTGAATCTGTGGCCCACTCAGATGGGCACCGGGGACTGCTGGAGCTATGCGGAGAAGGGCAAGAGCTTCGATGCTCACCTGGCGGACTGTGGTGAGCCGCACACCGACCAGGTGATCGGTACCGCGCAGGCCGCGGCGGGCATGGACTACAAGAAGGCCCTCGCCCAGGGAGGCAAGCTCTGTACCAACAAGTTCGCGTCGAGTTGGGCGTCCGACACGGAGCACACCGTCTCCGGTTGGCTGGCCAGTGAGGAGGAGTGGAATCAAGGATTCAACAAAGTCCTGTGCACCGTGAGACGGGTCGACGGAACGCGGACGAGCGAGCGGATACCCGATCCCGCCACGGTCTGAGCGGTCCATGTGCGCCGTCTTCCCGGCGTTCACCGCAGGTTCGCACGTCGGCTTCCGGGGAGTGGCAACCTCCCCACCCTGGGGCTCCGGGGCGGAAGGACATATCAATGGAAAGCGGACCGGCGATCTTCGTGGGGACGGTGTTCGCCCTGTTCGGAGGCGGACTGCTGGTCTGGACCGCGGTGCGGGTGCGACAGGGCGAGCCCGTCGCCGTCGGTGTGAACCGCGTCGCATCGGCGACGCTCGCCGGCGTCGCCGGAGCTGGTGCCCTGGCGCTCGGGATGTGGTGTTTTACGCGCGCGTGAGAGGTGGCTCCCCAGTAACTGAGAGGTCACGCTCCGGATAGGCCCGAAAGGGCTGCTGGACACTCCGGGCGGCAGGAATGGCGGTAGTCGGGTTACCGTTCGAGTGGCCGTTGCGGGCTTTTCCCGTTTGACACGGGGGCGGGATGTACCGTCACACTCCGCAGCGTCAGCATGACCCGACCCCCGGGACCAAGGCCCGGGGAGACCCCCTGCGTCGACCGGAGAGAAGAGCGAAGTTGTCCCCGACCAGCGACACCGCACACGGCGGCCGCCGACTCGTCATCGTCGAGTCGCCTGCCAAGGCGAAGACGATCAAGGGCTATCTCGGCCCCGGCTATGTCGTCGAAGCGAGCGTCGGGCACATCCGCGACCTCCCCAACGGCGCCGCGGAGGTGCCGGAGGAGTACACCGGCGAGGTGCGCCGCCTCGGCGTGGACGTCGATAACGACTTCCAGCCCATCTATGTGGTCAACGCCGACAAGAAGGCCCAGGTCAAGAAGCTCAAGGACCTGCTGCGCGACTCCGACGAGCTCTACCTCGCCACCGATGAGGACCGCGAGGGCGAGGCCATCGCGTGGCACCTCCAGGAAGTGCTCAAGCCCAAGGTCCCGGTCAAGCGGATGGTCTTCCACGAGATCACCAAGGCCGCGATCCAGGCCGCCGTCGCCAACCCGCGCGAGCTCAACCAGAAGCTCGTCGACGCCCAGGAGACCCGCCGCATCCTCGACCGCCTCTACGGCTACGAGGTCTCGCCGGTTCTGTGGAAGAAGGTCATGCCGCGACTGTCGGCGGGCCGCGTGCAGTCCGTGGCCACCCGGCTCGTCGTCGAGCGGGAGCGCGAGCGCATCGCCTTCCGCTCCGCCGAGTACTGGGACCTGACCGGCACCTTCGGCACCGGCCGCGCCGGTGACGCGAGCGACCCGTCCAACCTGGTCGCCCGTCTGACCGCGGTCGACGGAAAGCGCATCGCCCAGGGTCGCGACTTCGACTCGCTGGGCCAGATCAAGGGCGCGAACACGCTCCACCTGGACGAGACGAACGCCCGTGCGCTCGCCGCCGCCCTCCAGGACACGAACTTCGCGGTCCGCTCGGTCGAGTCCAAGCCGTACCGCCGCTCGCCGTACGCGCCGTTCCGCACGACGACCCTCCAGCAGGAGGCCTCGCGCAAGCTCGGCTTCGGCGCGAAGGCCACCATGCAGGTGGCCCAGAAGCTGTACGAGAACGGCTTCATCACGTACATGCGTACGGACTCCACGACCCTCTCGGAAACGGCGATCTCCGCCGCCCGCGCCCAGGTCACGCAGCTCTACGGCGCCGACTACCTGCCGGCCCAGCCGCGGACGTACGCCGGGAAGGTCAAGAACGCGCAGGAGGCGCACGAGGCGATCCGTCCCTCGGGTGATCGTTTCCGCACCCCGGCGGAGACGGGCCTGACCGGCGACCAGTTCAAGCTGTACGAGCTGATCTGGAAGCGGACCGTCGCCTCCCAGATGAAGGACGCGGTCGGTAACTCCGTCACCGTGAAGATCGCGGGCACGGCCTCCGACGGCCGCGACGCCGAGTTCAGCGCGTCCGGCAAGACGATCACCTTCCACGGCTTCCTGAAGGCGTACGTCGAGGGCGCGGACGACCCGAACGCCGAGCTCGACGACCGTGAGCGCCGTCTTCCGCAGGTCAACGAGGGCGACCCGCTGTCCGCCGAGGAGATCACGGTCGACGGGCACGCCACCAAGCCCCCGGCCCGCTACACCGAGGCGTCGCTGGTCAAGGAGCTCGAAGAGCGCGAGATCGGCCGCCCGTCGACGTACGCGTCGATCATCGGCACGATCCTCGACCGCGGATACGTGTTCAAGAAGGGCACGGCACTCGTGCCGTCCTTCCTGTCCTTCGCCGTCGTCAACCTCCTCGAGAAGCACTTCGGGCGGCTCGTCGACTACGACTTCACGGCCAAGATGGAGGACGACCTCGACCGCATCGCGCGGGGCGAGGCGCAGGCCGTGCCGTGGCTCAAGCGGTTCTACTTCGGCGAGGGCGACGCCGCGGGCGCCGCCGAGGCCGGCAACGGCGACGGGGACCACCTGGGCGGCCTCAAGGAGCTCGTCACCGACCTGGGCGCCATCGACGCCCGCGAGGTGTCGTCCTTCCCGGTCGGCGACGGCATCATGCTGCGTGTGGGCCGCTACGGTCCGTACATCGAGCGCGGCGAGAAGGACTCCGAGCACCACCAGCGTGCGGACGTGCCCGAGGACCTGGCCCCGGACGAGCTGAGCATCGAGCTCGCCGAGGAGCTGCTCGCCAAGCCGAGCGGCGACTTCGAGCTCGGTACGGACCCGGAGTCGGGCCACCAGATCATCGCCAGGGACGGCCGCTACGGCCCGTACGTCACCGAGGTGCTCCCCGAGGGCACCCCGAAGACGGGCAAGAACGCCGTCAAGCCGCGTACCGCCTCCCTCTTCAAGTCGATGTCGCTCGACACGGTGACGCTCGGCGACGCCCTCAAACTGATGTCCCTGCCACGCGTCGTCGGCAAGGACGCCGAGGGCGTGGAGATCACCGCGCAGAACGGGCGCTACGGGCCGTACCTGAAAAAGGGCACGGACTCGCGCTCCCTGCAGTCCGAGGACCAGCTCTTCACCATCACCCTCGAAGAGGCGCTGGAGATCTACTCCCAGCCCAAGCAGCGCGGGCGAGCGGCCGCCAAGCCGCCGCTCAAGGAACTGGGCGAGGACCCGGTCAGCGGGAAGCCCGTCGTGGTCAAGGACGGCCGTTTCGGGCCGTACGTGACCGACGGCGAGACCAACGCGACCCTGCGCTCCGCCGACAGCGTCGAAGAGATCACTCCGGAGCGCGGCTACGAGCTGCTGGCGGAGAAGCGCGCCAAGGCTCCCGCCAAGAAGACCGCGAAGAAGGCGACCGCCAAGAAGGCTCCGGCCAAGAAGGCCCCTGCCAAGAAGACGGCCGCAAAGAAGACGACGACTTCGAAGACGGCTGCCAAGAAGGCTCCGGCCAAGAAGGCCGTTGCCAAGAAGACGGCGGCTTCGGAGAACTGAGGTCCGGGCTCGCGACCCCCGTCAGGTCTCGCGGTCTCTGTCAGGTCGCGGCCTCTGTCAGACAGATTCAGATGTGGACGCCTCTACACCTTTCGGTGTGGGGGCGTCCACATGTTCGGGCACCCCTACGGGCAGTCAGTGGGGCCGGATAGGCTTGCAGGATGACGCGAGCCGAGCAGCCAACGGCCCACACTTCGGCCCCCGACGACGCCCTGGTCGCGGATTCCCGCGAGCGCGCCGTCCGCGCGCTGCTGCGCCGACCTCAGCTGAAACGGTTGTGGAGCGCCCACCTGGTGGGCGGTGTCGGTGACGCCCTGGCCCTGCTCGTGCTGGTCATCCTCGTTCTCCAGGCAGCGATCGCGGAGGGCTCCTTCGGCGGTGGCTACCGCGGGGTCGCCCTCGCCGTGGCGGCCGTCTTCGGGGCACGCATTCTGGCCACGCTGCTCTTCGGAGCCGTACTCCTCGGGCCGCTCACCTCGCTGACGTCCCAGGAGGGGCCGCTCGACCGGCGCTGGACCATGGTCGGAGCCGATGGACTGCGCGCCGTGCTCATGCTCATCGCGCCCCTGTGGATCGACTGGACCCCGGACAACGCACTCGCCGCCCTCCTCGTCCTCGCCTTCGTGACCGGCGTCGCCGAGCGCTTCTGGACGGTGTGCCGGGAGAGCGCGGCGCCCGCACTGCTGCCCGCGCCGCCGCTGGAGGGCGCCACCGTACGCCCGCTGCCGGACCACCTGGACGCGCTGCGGCGCCTGTCACTGCGTACGGCCTTCGTGGCGGTGCCGATCGCGGCCGCCACGCTCGTGGTGGTGTCACTCGTCAGCAACCTGCTGGGTGCCGGGATCGCCTGGTTCGACCAGCACCAGGGGGCGCTCGCCTCGTACGTCGCCGCCGGACTGTTCGCCGCCTCGCTCTCCGTGCTCACGTCCCTCGAACTGCCCGACACCCGCACCCCGCGTGCGCGCTCGCCCCTGGAGGGCCTGCGCCGCCCCAGGACGGGCACAGGCGTCGACAACGGCCGTACTGGCGCGATCCCGCTCCTGGTGCTCGCCTGCGCGGCCGTCGCCGCGGCGATCGCGGCCGCTGTCGCCGTCTCCGTGCTGCAGGCCAAGGACCTGGGCGGCGGACCGGTCACGTACGGCCTGCTGGTGCTGACGCTGACCGGGGGTGTCGTCATCGGCATCCGGACGGCCCCCTCCGTGCTGCCGGCGCTGTCGCGGCGCAGGCTGCTCTCGCTGGCGATCGCCTTCACCGGGATCGCGCTGCTGGCCGCCGGTCTGGTCCCGGACGTCACCACGGGGCTGCTGATCGCCGGCCTCGCGGGCATCGGCGCGGGCGTCGCCGCGAACACCGGGCACGCGCTGCTCGACCAGGAGACCGAGGAGTACCGGCGGGCGCGTACGACGGAACACCTGCACGCGGTCGTACGGGTCTCCGTGGCGCTCGGCGCCCTGCTGGCGCCCGTGGTGGCCGCGGCGATCGGCCCGCACCGGCTCGAGAACGGCAAGTTCGTGTTCGCGCACGGAGGCGCCGCCTTCACACTGATGCTGGTGGGCGCCCTGCTGCTGCCGGTCGCCGCCCTGGTGCTCGCCAAGGTCGACGACCGCTCCGGAGTGCCGCTGCGACACGACCTGCTGGACGCGCTGCGCGGCGGCGACGACCCGGTGCAGATTCCCACCGCGAACGGGTTCTTCCTCGTCCTGGAGGGCGGCGACGGGGCCGGGAAGTCGACGCAGGCGGAAGCGCTCGCGGAGTGGATCCGCGCCAAGGGCCACGAGGTCGTGGTGACCCGCGAGCCGGGCGCCACGCCGGTCGGCAAGCGGCTGCGGTCGATCCTGCTGGACGTGTCGTCGGCGGGCCTGTCGCACCGCGCGGAGGCGCTGCTGTACGCCGCCGACCGCGCCGAGCACGTGGACACGGTGGTGCGGCCCGCGCTGGAGCGGGGTGCCGTCGTCATCTCCGACCGCTACATCGACTCGTCGGTGGCCTACCAGGGAGCCGGCCGGGACCTGTCCCCGACCGAGATCGCCCGCATCAACCGATGGGCGACCAATGGACTGGTGCCGCATCTGACGGTGCTCCTCGACGTCTCCCCGGAGGCGGCTCGTGAGCGCTTCACGGAGGCGCCCGACCGGCTGGAGTCGGAGCCGGTCGAGTTCCACACGCGCGTGCGGTCCGGTTTCCTGACGCTGGCCGCCGCCGACCCGGGCCGGTACCTGGTCGTCGATGCCGCCCAGGAGCCCGAGGCGGTCACCACCGTCGTCCGGCACCGGCTCGACGTGATGCTGCCCCTCTCCGAGGCCGAGGTGAAGGCCCAGGAGGAGGCACGCAAGGCGGCCGAGGAGGAAGCCCGGCGCAAGGCCGAGGAAGAGGCCGCCCGAAAGGCCGAGGAAGAGCGACTGGAGCGCGAGCGCCAGGAACAGCTCGCCCGGCTGCGGGCGGAGGAAGAGGAGCGCAAGCAGCGCGAGCTGGAGGAGGCGCAGCGGCGCGAGGCCGAGCGCCAGGCGGAGGAGGCCCGACAGCGCGCAGAGGAGGCCCGCCGCCGGGCCGAGGAGGAGCGGGCGCGGCTGCTGGCCCAGGAGCAGGCCCAGGCCGCCGAGCAGGACCGGCTGCGCAGGCTGGCCGAGGAGCAGGCACGGCTGCGGGCCGAGGCCGAGGAGCGCCGTCTGGAGAAGCAGCGCAAGGCCGAGGAGGCGTTGCTGCGGGCGGAGGAGGCGCGACGGGCCGCGACGGAGACGGCGGCAGCGGCAGCGGCCGCAGCCACGGCGGCTTCGACGTCTGCTTCCGCTTCTGCTTCGACTGCGGCTTCCGCTTCATCGCCTACGCCGGCTCCTACTTCCGGTTCGGCGCCTGTGGGTTCTGGTGAGCCGGCGACCACGGGTCCCGTGGCCGACAACGAGACGACGGTGCCCACGCCGGTCGTGACGCCCCCGAGCACCTCGGGCGGCTCGGTGGACGAGACGACGGTGCTGCGGCCCGTGCGCTCCGGAGAGAGCCGCCAGGGTTCCCGCTCCGACTCGGAGGAGACGGCCAAGCTGCCGAAGCCTCCCGTGCCCGAGGAAGCGGCCGAGAAGACCGCCGTGCTCCCGCCGGTGGTTCCGGGGGCCGCGGACGAGACCGCCGTGCTGCCGCCGGTGGCGCCGGGCGCGGCCGACGAGACGGCGGTGCTTCCTCCGGTACGCGACCGGGGCGCGGGTGCCGCTCCGGATGCCGGTGCGGGTGATCCCGCGAACCGGGTGCCTCCGGGCTTCTTCCGGGACGAGCGGCCCGAGAGGGCCGATGACCGTACGCGCGAGCTGCCCCAGGTCAATACCGAGGGCGCACCGCGTCGCCGCCCCCGTTCCGACTGGGCGGAGGAGACCCCGCTCGACGACCTCCCGACCCTGGCGGACGAGCTGCTGGGCCCGCGTGACGACGACGAGCAGGACGACGGGCGCGAGGGACGGGGCGGTCGCCGCCGTAGCTGAGGTCCGGGGGCCCGTTGTCAGTGGCGACCCGCACAATGGACGCGGCAAGGCAAAGTGCGACGAAAGGGCGGTGCCCCGTGCCGGTATGGGACGACCTGGTGGGCCAGGACAAGGTGAGCGAGCAGCTCGCCGCCGCCGCTCGTGACGCCGACGCCCTCGTCTCGGCGGTCGCCGCGGACACCCCGCTCCCCGAGGCGTCCAAGATGACGCACGCCTGGCTGTTCACCGGCCCGCCCGGCTCCGGGCGTTCCACCGCGGCGCGGGCCTTCGCGGCGGCGCTCCAGTGCGTGAGCCCCGATCGCGCGCTGGGCGGAGTCCCCGGCTGCGGCTTCTGTGACGGCTGTCACACCAGCCTGATCGGGACGCACGCCGATGTGCAGATCGTCCGAACCGACCTCCTCTCCATCGGTGTGAAGGAGACCCGTGACCTGGTCCGCCGCGCCCAGCTGTCCCCGGCGACCGGCCGCTGGCAGGTCATCGTCCTGGAGGACGCGGACCGCCTCACGGAGGGCGCGGGCAACGTCCTTCTGAAGGCCGTCGAGGAACCGGCCCCGCGTACGGTCTGGCTGCTCTGCGCGCCCTCCATCGAGGACGTCCTGCCCACCATCCGCTCCCGCTGCCGCCTGCTCACCCTGCGCACCCCGCCGGTGGACGCGGTCGCCGACATCCTCGTCCGCCGTGACGGCATCGAGCCCGCTGTCGCGGCGGCCGCCGCCCGCGCGACACAGGGCCACATCGGGCGCGCCCGCCGTCTCGCCACGGACCAGCGTGCCCGTGAGCGCCGGGCCGCCGTCCTCAAGCTCCCGCTGCGGGTCGACGACATCGGTGGCTGTCTCAAGGCGGCCCAGGAGCTGATCGACACGGCCTCGGAGGACGCGAAGCAGCTCGCCGAGGAAGTCGACGTCAAGGAGACCGAAGACCTGAAGGCGGCCCTCGGCGCGTCGCAGGGCGGCCGTATGCCGCGTGGCACCGCGGGCGTCATGAAGGAGCTGGAGGACCGGCAGAAGCGCCGGAGAACGCGTACGCAGCGCGACAGCCTGGACCTGGCCCTCATCGACCTCACCGGCTTCTACCGGGACGTTCTCGCCCTCCAGCTCGGCTCCCGGGTGGCCCTCGCCAATACGGAGGCCGAGGATGTACTCGAGCGCCTCGCCCGCGGCAGCTCGCCGGAGGCGACCCTCCGCCGGATCGACGCGATCGCCGCGTGCCGCGAGGCGCTGGACCGCAATGTGGCCCCGCTGCTGGCGGTGGAGGCGATGACGATGGCGCTGCGGGCGGGCTGAGCCGAGAGGCTCGAAGGCACGGTGGAGCCGAGGACCCTGAGCCAACGGCGACCGGCGAACAGCTGACAGTGACAGCGACCGGCGAGCGGCCGACAGTGACCACGACCGGCCGACAGCCGGGGCCGTGCCGAGGAGCCGGAGTGAGGAGCTGAGGCGAGGTGTGGGGAGCAGGAGTTGAGTCGCCATGTTGACGACATCACTCGTACGAGGCACATCCACGACTGTTGGTGATCACGACGTCGCGCAGGGTTACGCTCGCGAGATGTACTCCAGGTACTTCAGGCGCACCCCTCGGCCGCCCCGGTCCCGTCGGCCGAACCGACCCCGCGGTGCGATCCGCGCGATGCGTACCGTCCGTGCGGGCGGCGTGCTGCTCACCGCCACCACGCTGCTCGTCTCCGCCTGCTCCACGGGGAGTTCGACCAGGACGACCACGACGTCGGCGGACGCGGTGCTGGCCGCACTGCCCCGAGCCACACCCTCCACGCTGGCGTCGTACTACGACCAGAAGCTGACCTGGCGCAGCTGCGGCGTCTCCGGCTTCGAGTGCGCCACGATGAAGGCGCCGCTCGACTACGCGAAACCGGCCTCGGGCGACGTCAAGCTGGCCGTGGCCCGCAAGAAGGCGACCGGCCCCGGCAAGCGCATCGGCTCGCTGTTGGTCAACCCGGGCGGGCCGGGCGGCTCGGCGGTGGGCTACCTGCAGTCGTACGCGGGGATCGGCTACCCGGCGGAGGTCCGCGCCCGCTACGACATGGTCGCGGTCGACCCGCGCGGGGTGGCTCGCAGCGAGCCCGTCGAGTGCCTCACCGGCCCCCAGATGGACACGTACACGGAGACGGACGTCACCCCCGACGACAAGAAGGAGACGGGTGAACTGGTCGACGCGTACAAGAAGTTCGCCGAGGGCTGCGGCCGGCACTCGCCGAACCTGCTGCGGCACGTCTCCACGGTCGAGGCGGCCCGGGACATGGACATCCTGCGCGCGGCCCTGGGCGACCAGAAGCTGAACTACGTGGGGGCGTCGTACGGGACGCTCCTCGGGGCGACGTACGCGGGCCTGTTCCCGGACCGGGTGGGCCGCATGGTCCTGGACGGCGCGATGGATCCGTCCCTGTCCGCACGCAAGCTCAACCAGGACCAGACGGCGGGCTTCGAGACGGCGTTCCAGTCCTTCGCGAAGGACTGCGTGCGCCAGAGCGACTGCCCGCTGGGTGGCCCGGGCACGAGCCCGGACCAGGTCGGCAAGAACCTCAGCGCCTTCTTCAAGCAGCTCGACGCGAAGCCGATCCCGACAGGCGACGCGGGCGGCCGCAAGCTCGGCGAGGCGCTCGCGACCACAGGTGTGATCGCGGCGATGTACGACCAGGCGGCGTGGCCGCAGCTGCGCCAGGCGCTCACCTCGGCGATGAAGGACAAGGATGGCGCGGGCCTGCTCGCCCTCTCCGACAGCTATTACGAGCGCGACGCCGACGGCAAGTACGCGAACCTCATGTTCGCCAACGCGGCCGTGAACTGCCTCGACCTCCCGGCCGCCTTCTCCACGCCCGAGCAGGTGGAGAAGGACCTTCCCGCGTTCGAGAAGGCGTCCCCCGTCTTCGGTGACGGTCTGGCCTGGGCCTCTCTGAACTGCGCGTACTGGCCCGTGCGGCCCACCGGCGAGCCCCACCGCATCGAGGCGAACGGTGCGGGCCCGATCCTCGTGGTCGGTACCACCCGGGACCCGGCCACCCCCTACGCCTGGGCCAAGGCCCTCGCCTCCCAGCTCTCCTCCGGCGTCCTCCTCACCTACGTCGGCGACGGCCACACCGCGTACGGCCGCGGCAGCGTCTGCATCGACTCCACGATCGACCGCTACCTCCTCCAGGGCACCCCTCCCGCGAAGGGAAAGCGCTGCGCATAGCCCTCCCGCACGCCCCGGAACCGGTCCTCCCGGGGCGTGTACGGAGCACCCCCGGGAACTGTGTAGACTTACCGACGTTGCTGATCGCACCATAGTGCGGACAGCGCGCCGCCTTAGCTCAGATGGCCAGAGCAACGCACTCGTAATGCGTAGGTCTCGGGTTCGAATCCCGAAGGCGGCTCTGTGGAAGCCCCAGGATTCTCACTCGCCGTGACCTGGGGCTTTTGCTTTTCCTGGAGCGCCTTCTGGTCTAAACCACTTACGGATCGGGCCTCAAGGCGGCCCGATGGGGCCCAATATGGGGCCCGCGCGGGTCTGGTCCGTCCGCCGTTGGTCCTTCTTCTTCGTTGCCCGGTGTGTGGTGTGTCGGCCGGGTGGGTGAGCGGCAGGGGCGAGCTGCCCTGCCGGCTCTCTCCGAAGCCGCTCACTCTCACGACGAGCGGTGCGTCAGGACTGGACATGCCCTTTGCTCACGGGGGGGGAGTGACAAACCTGCCGAGCCTCACGGCCGTCCCTGCTCCGAGCGTGCGATCCGGTCTGCCCTACCCGTGCGGCTCAGCGAATCCGACGACGGCACCTCGCGCCGCGCAGGATCGACTCCACCGCGTAGGTCACCGGCGGTGTGAGGAACATGAAAGCCCAGTTGCCCGTGGCCACGGTGAGGCCCACCGCCGCGGCGGCGCCGACGGGCACGCTGACGCGGGTGAGGCGTTCGCGCAGCGTCGGCGGGCGGCCGTCGTTCAGTGCGACCGGGGCGGCGGTGGGGACTGCCAGTTGGGCGGAGTCCGCGATGTGCGGATGCGGTTCGGGCAGGTCGTGGAAGAGAGCTAGCAGGTCGTTGCGGGTGACCGCGTCGTTGAGAGCGGTCATCCGGTCGCCGTACTCGTCGATGCTCAGGCGCCCCTCGCGGCTGTGCTCCGTGAGCGCCTCCATGGCCTGCTCGCGTTCGTCGTGGCCGATACGGAGCTGGGACGTCGTGGACTCGTTCACGGGGATCATCGTATCGATGGGGGGCGGCGGACATGCGTTCCGTAGTTCACAGATTCGGCAATACCTTGTCCACGAAGAGCCGCAGGCTCGGCTCCATGGTGGCGAGGTCCGCGCCGCCGAAGTCGACGTTCCACAGGAAGGTGTCGACGCCGTACGTCTCGCGCAGCTCCGTGATCTGCTCCACCACCGACTCAGGCGAGCCGATGACCGCTGTGCCGTGCCGGCGTACGTCGAAGCCGCGCAGGTCGCGTGCGTCCGTGCGGCCCATGGACTCGTAGCCGGCGTACTGGCTGGACCTGACGTCCTTCCAGGAGGAGGCGGCCTGCGACCACACGCTCAGGTACTCGCGGTAGAGAGGCTCGGCGACGCGGTGGGCCGCGGCGTCCGTCTCGGCGACGTACAGCGGGGTGCTCAGTGCGACGCGCGGACGGCCGGTGTCGCCGTGGCACTGCCGGAAGGTGTCCGCGTAGAGGTCGACGAGGTGGCGGCTGAGACCGACCTGCTGCTTGAGGGGGGCCAGGGCGAGCATGACGCCGAAGCCCTTCTCGGCGAGCCACTGGAAGCTCTCCGGTGAGCGGACCGCCGCACCCCACACGGGCGGGTGCGGGCGCTGGACCACGGGCGGCTGCGAGGTGGCGTTCCGGAAGGAGAAGAACGGTGTGCTCTCGTCCACTTTCTCCTCGGTCCACAGCCGGATCACGGCGTCGATGGTCGCCTCGTACCGGGCGCGGCTCTCGTCCATCGGCACGCCGAAGGCCTCGAACTCGTAGGGCAGCCAGGCCCTGCCGAATCCCGCTTCGACCCGGCCGCCGCTGAGGGCGTCCACCTGCGCTATGTGCGCGGCCAGTTGAACGGGGTGGTGGAACACCGGCAGTACGGCACCCGTCATCAGCCGGATCCGGCTGGTCTGGGCGGCGACGGCGGACAGGAACGTCAGCGGGCTCGGGCAGTAGCCGCCGTACTCGCCGAGGTAGTGCTCGGTCATCTTGACGTAGTCGAGCCCGGCGGTGTCGGCGAAGCGGCTGACCGCGAGAACGTCACGGTAGTACTCCACGGCGGAGCGGCGCTCGGGCCGGCAGTCGGGGAGGAGAGAGATTCCGTGCCGCATCAAGGGTGGTCCTTCCTGGCTTTTCGTGCGGTGTCGCGGTGTGAGGTGTGAAGGGGCCCGGTCGCGGCCGACCGCGTGCGTGCGCGGTCCGTCGGCGACCGGGCGTCACCAGCCTCAGGCGCAGCTGCAGCTGGTGGTGCTGGTGGTGCTGGACGAGCAGCTGCTGCTGTCGCAGCTGGTGCTCGTGGCTCCCAGCAGGACGCCCTGGGTGTCCGGGTAGTCGTTGATCTCGAAGGTCTCTGCCTCCAGGGCCAGCATCTCCTGGGCCAGGTCAGCGAGTTCGGTCTTGATCGCCATGTGCGTTCTCCTCACAGAGGATCGGTGGGTCGGGTGGGGAAAAGGCCGGGCCGTGGGCCGGCTCAGGCGCAGCTGCAGCTGGTGGTGCTGGTCGTGCTGGACGAGCAGCTGCTGCTGTCACAGCTCGTGGAGCTGATGCCGAGGAGCTTGCCCTGGCCCTCGGTGTAGTCGTTGATCTCGAAGGTCTCTGCCTCCAGGGCCAACATCTCCTGGGCCAGATCGGTCAGTTCGGTCTTCGTCGCCATAAGCGCTCTCCTGTCGACGGCTGTACGGGCAGACCTGGGAAGCGGCCGCCCGCTGCTATCAGTTATGGCGGTCGCCGCTGGCTTCCCGGGGGGCGTCTCGCTGGCAGTTCCCTGACACCTCGAGGTGCGACAGCGCCCCGGTGACCATGGCCGTGATCGCGGTGCGCAGCGTCGGCACCGGGTCGGGCGCGTAGGCGGGCGAGTGGTTCGGCGGCAGAGACGCCAGCTTCTCCAACACGGTGGTGCCCGGTGTCCGGCGCCATGTGTCACGGCCCACACTGCCGACCATCCAGTACGCGGTTTCCACCTCGGGGTGGCCGTGGAGGGCGGCCCCGGCCTGCCCGTACAGCGGAAAGTCCTCCGCCGACAGGGCGGGCGGCCAGTCGACGACCTGCCCGGCGCCGAGGAACGCCGCGTGCGCCTGGCGTACGGTGCGTCCTGCCCGGGGGCTGTTGATGTTGCCGACCGCCTCGGCGGTCACCGTCACCTCCGGCTCGCTCGCGCCGCCGGCCGCGCCGCACTCCTGCCTGAGGATCTCGCGGACCATCGCAGTCGCCTCTTCCAGGCGGTCCGCGCGGTGCGCCCGCAGGGCGAGACGGAGGACGGCCGTCTCGGGTACGACGTTGGCACGCACTCCCGCGTGTAACGCCCCGGCGCCGACGACGACTTCGCCGTGGGTGCCGTGGACCCATTCCCTGATGCGGACCAGGGCGGCCGCGACCGTTTCGATCGGGTTGACGGCCAGGTGCGCCATGCCGGTGTGGCCGCCGCGCCCGTGCACGAGGACGTCGAGCAGCGTGGCGTACCCCGTCATAGGGCCCGTCCCGTGAGCGACATGCCCCGCGGGGAAGGGCGCGACGTGCTGCGCGAGTACGACGTCCGGCACGGGAAAGCGCTCGTACAAACCGTCGGCGAGCATCGCGCGGGCCCCGCTCAGTGTCTCCTCGGCGGGCTGTCCGACCAGCGCCAGGGTGCCGCTCCAGTCCTGCCGGAGTCCCGACAGGGCCGCGGCCGACGCGGCCAGCGCTGCGGTGTGGAGGTCGTGCCCGCACGCGTGCATCACCGGTACCGGTGCACCGTCCGGCCCTGGTGTCGTGACCCGGCTCTCGTAGACCAGGCCTGTGCGCTCCTCGACCGGCAGCGCGTCCATGTCGGCGCGCAGCAGCACGGTGGGGCCGGGGCCGTTCGTGAGGACGCCGACGACGCCGTGACCGCCCACGCCCGTGGTGACGTCGCAGCCCGCCGAGGTCAGTGCCCTGGCCAGCCGCTGGGCCGTGCGCGCCTCGCATCCGGACAGTTCCGGGGAGCGGTGCAGGTCGAGGTACATCTCCAGGGCAGGCGCCAGCGCCCGGCCGCATTCCTCGGCGACGCGTCGTCTCGAACTGTCCCGAGGACTCTCCCCGGGGCTTCCCTCAGGACTCTCTCCAGGGTTCACGGGATTTCCTTTCCTTCGTGCCCTCTTCTTCGCGCCTTCTTCGCCGTTCGGGCGCTCGCGGGTGTCGGCGGTCTGCCAGCGGCATGACAGACGAGCAGCCAGCGGCCTCCGGCATAACTGGATCGACAGAGCGGGCCGTTCGGCCCGCATCGTTGCGCGGCCCCGTTCAAGGGGCGTGGTATTTCACGGGAGATGGATATGGCGAACACGTCACTGCTGTCCGACCTGGCCGAGGAGATCCTGGCTCTGGAGACCGAGAACTTCGAGATCAAGGACTACGCCGACGCCGGCGAGGCCATGCTCGGTTCCACCTCCACCACCAGCTGCAGCACCACGTCCAGCACCACCAGCACCACCAGCTGCTCCTGACGGAGCGGCGGTCAGGAGGCGGGCGGATCAGCCCGCAGCCGTACGACCGGGGGCCGGGCGCACCGCGCCGGGCCCCCGGGACCCGCTGTCAGCTAGGGGAACGGGTGCGGCACCCGGTGCAGGTCGGCCTCCGTGAGGTCCGAAGTCCGCAGGCCCGCCCGCCGCAGCGCCGAGAACATCCGCGGCATCCGCAGCGCGCGCTGACGCGCCCAGCCGAAGTCGATCGGCAGCAGGCCGGGCACGATGGTGCACGCGGTGTGCAGGCCGAGTGCCCGCTGCTCGGCGCTCGTCTGGTCCACGACGATCACGTCGTACCCCGCAGCCGTCAACTCGTCCTGGCAGAACCGCAGGTCGTCCAGCAGGTCCCTGGTACGCGGCCGTTCCCGCGACCACCCGTCGTAGACCTCCTCGAAGGGGCGTACGGCGGCGGGCTCGATGTAGCGGCGCGCGTGGACCCTCATCTCGGGCAGCGAGAACAGCGCGGAGTGGTCCCGCAGTTCGCGCACCTTGTAGTAGTCGTCCGTCATGGCCTGGACTTCGTCGCGGCGTTCGGCGATCCGGCCGGGCAGCGCGGGGATGTAGGTGAGGATCTCAGAGACCGCTCCGAGCACGGCCGCCTCCGGGGCGAGACCGGCCGCCGCCGCGAAGGAGAGTGCTCCGTCCCCGCCGTCCCTCCTGATCGCGACTCCGGTGACGACCGGGATGCGCAGGTCGAGGCGGTTGTCGAAGACCTTGACGTCGTAGCCCAGGAAGGCCGCGCGGTCGAGCATGGCGCGCAGCTGCGGGTCTGCCGTGTCGCTGATGTCGATCTCGGTGAGGTCCGCTCCGCCGTACCAGCCGAGCACGAAGGCGTCGCGCTCGACCAGCTCCAGCAGTCCGAAGAGGACCGCCTCCTCCAGACTGCCACCGCCGGCACACCCGTTGGACGACTCGAAGACGAAGTTGTCCACCAGGGAGCCCGAGCCGTAGTGCACCAGCCGGGCGGGCACCATCACCGGGCGGTCGTCACGCAGCGAGCGGCCCCACACCCAGGGGATCTCGGCCGCCGGGTCGAAGGGCGCGAGCGCGTCATCGAGTTCGTATGTCTTCGGCGAGTACACCCCGCACTCGCGCGGGTCCAGCGCGTCGGTCGCCACGTCCTGGTAGGCGGCGACAGGCAGCACGGTACGCCTGCGCCGTTCGATGCCCGCGTACCTCTCGAGGCCTTCGAGGAAGGCTAGGTCGCGGCTGAGGCCGTAGGAGTTCGCCTGGCCGCTCCAGGACATGTCGGCCAGACCGTAGTAGCCGGGGGCCAGGACCTGGCCGGAGACCGGTGCGGTGGTGGGTGAGGTGACGCTCATCGTGGTGGCCGCGCCCAGGACGCCGCACGCGGGATTCGTCAGCGCCCCGGGGGACAGCCGGTAGTCCGCGGGGCGGCGCAGACGGTACGTGTCCGGGGCGGGCTTGGTCCGTGAGGTGAGGGGGCGCGGGGCGTGCGCGGCGGTCTCCGGCACCGCGGGGACGCAGGCGGGGCACAGCGGGTCGGCGACGAGCGGGTACGTGCGGAGCATGAGCGTGCCGAGGTCCATCATGGTCACGCGGGAACCGGCGGGATGCCCCTGGGGACCGTGCGCGGAAGCGGTGTTGAGCGAGGCCAGGTAGCCCGACCAGACGGCGTCCGCGACGAACGGGGTGACCAGCGGCCAGCTGCCCGCCGCCCGCAGTCCGGTCCCGAACTCCAGTGCCTCTCGTTCGTAGCGGGGACGCAGTCGCTGCCAGCGCTGCGCCAGGCACTGTCCGCACGCGGGCCCCGCGCCGTCGGCCGTGCCGTCTCCGAGCGGGGCGGACCAGGGGCCGAACAGCACGGTGTGCGCAGTCAGGTGGACGGTGGCGCGGGCGTGCCGTTCGGCCTGTGCGGACCCGGCCGCCAGCGTGTCCTCGGCTCCGAGTGTCACGACCACAGGTGCGGGTACGACTCCTCGCGCTCCGGTCAGGGTGCTGCCGTCCGGGGCGGTCATCTCGTCGAAGCGCTCGGTCAGCAGCTGTTGGAGCTCGACGACCGCCTCGGCCATGGCCGAGGGCGTCGTCTGTGCGGAAGTGCTCATGCCTCGTCGCCCCAGGAGAAGGTGCGCAGCGCCAGCGCGCCGAGGACCGTGGCGAAGGCGACCAGGCCGGCGCAGGGCAGGGCGAGCGACGCGGCGCCGTGGCTGCCGGCCAGCACGTTGGTGATGCCCTCGTTCATGTAGCGCAGCGGCAGTACCCGGGAGAAGACCTGGAGCCAGTGGGGCGACTCACTCATCGGGAAGAACGACCCCGACAGGAAGGCCATGGGCACCATGATGCAGTTGGCGATCGCCGCGACCGCGTCGGGCGTCTTGGCGACCGTGCCGACCAGGACGCCGATGGCGAAGAACGCGAGCGCCCCCAGCAGCACCACGGGCAGCGCGAGCACGGCGCCCGTCGCCGTCAGCGTCAGGCCGAACACCGGCAGCACCGCGACCCCGAGGAACAGCAGGGCCTGGGCGAGCCCGACGCCGAGGACGAGCACCAGCCGCGAGGCCAGCACGGACAGCGCCGGAGTGGGCGTCATGCGCACCAGGCGCAGCACGTCGCTGCGCCGCCACAGCACGAGGGTGTACGCGACTCCGAACACCGCCCCGTTGCCGATGCCCCAGGACATCACGCCGGGCGCGATGTAGTCGATGTAGTGGCGTCCGTCGGGCAGGGTCTTGCCGCTGTTGAGGAGGCCGAAGACGACGATGAACACCAGGGGGAAGGCGAAGGTGAAGAAGAGTGTCGTGCGGTCCCTGAAGGCCGCGCGGAAGTGTGCCTTCAGCAGCACGTTGTAGCCGGTCACGCCTGGTACTCCGTTCCGGTGAGCTTGAGGTAGACGTCTTCGAGGGAGGCGCGGCGCGTCTCGACGTCCTGCAGGCCGGCGATGGCCCCCACGGCGCCCAGGACCTCGCCCACGGAGCGGGTCGTGATGACGGTCGAACTGCCCTCGGCCGTGACCTCGTCGGCGCCCGGGAGCTGTCGGGCCCGCTCCGGGGCCAGCAGGTCCGCGGGAACCAGGACCCGGGTGGGTGCGTCGAGGGAGCGCACCAGCCGGGCCGGGGTGTCCAGGGCGAGCAGGGTGCCGTCGCGCACGATGGCGACGCGGTCGCACAGCGCCTCGGCCTCTTCGAGGTGGTGGGTGGTGTAGACGATGGTCCGGCCCTGGCCCTTGATGTCCCGCAGCAGGTCCCACAGGTCGCGGCGGGACTGCGGGTCGAGGGCAGCGGTGGGTTCGTCGAGGAAGATGAGCTCGGGCTCGTGGACGAGGGCCGCGGCGATGGCCAGCCGCTGCCGCTGGCCGCCCGAGAGCTTGTCGGTCGCCGCGTCCGCCTTGTCGTCGAGCCCCACCATCGTGAGCGCGGCCCGGGCCCGGTCCCGCCCCAGTCCGTACAGCCCCGCGACCGTCTCCAGGTGCTCCAGGGCGGTCAGCCGAAGGAAGAAGGCGGACGCCTGGGTCTGTATGCCGATCAGCGGGAGCAGTCCGGTGTCGCGCGGCCAGGGGGAGTGCCCCAGCACGCTGACCTTGCCGTCGCCGGGAGCGCGCAGGCCCTCCATGATCTCGACGAGCGTGGTCTTGCCCGCGCCGTTGGGGCCCAGGATGCCGAAAAACTCACCGCGCTCCACGGTGAACGCGACGCCCTTGAGGGCATGGACGCTGCCGTACGACTTGTGCAGCGCGTCGACGGTGATCGCGGGTCCGTGGGTGGACCCGGCTGTGTCCCGCATGGAACTCCCCAGTGAGATGAAGGTGGTACGTGGATCGTCGGTTCGGGTGTGTGTGGCGCCGGCGGTCACGCGGCGGGGCGGCGGCGGGACCGCAGCAGGTTGGCGGCGAGCATGAGCGCGAAGAGGGCGCCCAGGACAGCGAGGGCGAGGGTGTGGTGGGCGGCCGGAATCTCCGCCAGCACGAGCGCCGTGGCACCCGCCGCCAGGCCGGTCACGCAGACCAGGAACACGGCCGCGTAGCCCAGGTACATCGCGCGGGCATGCGGCGGATAGGCGGCCCGCTGTCTGCGGACGTCCTCGCCGTGCCCGGTGAGCAGTTTCAGATAGCCCGCGGTCTCGGGGGACAGCCGTGTGGTGGCCAGGGCGTGGCAGAGCATCGCGTACCCGTCGAGCTGTGGCAGCGGAAGGTAGTTGAGCAGCCCCTTGACACTGCCGATCAGCAGCATCGCCCCGACGCAGTCGCGGGTGACGTCCCCGGGCGGCAGGCACAGCCACAGCGCGAAGAACGGCAGCAGGAAGAGGAGGTTGGCGATCACTCCGGCCGCCGCGGCGGCCACGCGCGGCCGACGGGACGGGAAGAACAGCACGTCGTCGGCCTTGCAGTACATGTAGACCAGGGGAAGGTTCCAGCGCATGCCCACCTCGGTGGCGCGGCCGCCGTAGTGGCGGCACGTCAGGCCGTGGGCCAGCTCGTGCAGTCCGGTGCTGGCCCACAGGAGGGTGAAGGCGAGCATCGCCAGCTCGGGCTGGGCCGCCAGGGCCCGGGTGCCGTGCCGCCATATTTCGCCCGAGTGCAGCGCGAGCACGGCCTCCATGGTGACAAGGGCGGCCAGCAGCGGGACCAGGAACCATGCCGAGAAGAGGAATCCCGCCCGGCGGTGGGCCCACTCCAGCAGCGGGGTGGGATCACCGAAGACCAGCTCACCACTGAGCCGATTCGGGCGCCGTTCCTCTTCCGGGCGGGCGGCGGGCGGACGCCCGGCGGCAGAGCCGGTCCGGTCCCCGGCCATCGGACGGCCGCTCGCGGCGTCCGGACGGCGCTCGCCGCCCGCCAGCAACGCGCGCGCGGCCAGCAGCATGAGCAGTTGCCGCCAGCTGTCCTCGCCCAGTCGGCGCCCGAACGTCTGCGCGTACGCCGTGCCGATGTCGGCGAGGGTGCGTTCGCCGTCCAGGCGGGCGAGCACGAAGTGCTCCTTCGGCCCCACCTCGTAGTCGCGCCCGGTGCCGCGTTGCCTGACCAGGTGGACGGTGCGCGGCCCGCAGCGCAGCGCCGGTCCGAGCACGACCTCGGGGTGCCGGGCCGGTCTGCGTTCCAGCAGCGAGGCCGCGGGCGCCCCGGTCATCCCGCCTCCACGGCGCACGACTCGCGCAGGGACCGGGCCAGGACGTGGCTGAGGTACGCCTCGTCGGTGACGGTCACGTGCAGCCGGTTGTTCGTCATGTGCATGTAGGGGGAGAGCAGTGCCTCGGCGGCCACGTCCGGGTCGGTGACGGCCTCGTCCCGCGTGCCGTCCCAGGAGCGGAACACCAGATCCCCGCGTACCGCCAACTCGCGGGCACGGTGACGAAGTTCGGCGCAGTGCTCGGCCCAGGCGCGGACGAACCCGGAGAGCCGGCCGGGCTCCTGCTCGGTCAGCGCCCCGTGGATCGCGGTGAATCGCTTGCGCACGGACTCGGCCATCGTGTCGTAGTTGCCGTCGTAGGCGGTGCCGCTGATCAGCGCGGTGTCGGCGAAGGCGTTGTGCCAGAAGGAGTGGTAGCGCTCCAGGAAGGCGGCCATGGCGGGCCGCTCGCCGAGGAACGTCGACGACATCACCATCATGAGCTGCGCGGCCGTGCCCAGCAGCACGGTGCGCACATGCAGGTTCATCGTGCGCGCCGCGTCGATCACGAGGTCGGAGGAGTGCTTGAAGTGCCATTCGGCCAGCTCGACACCGGCCGGTCCGCCGTACTTGCCGTACTCGGGCTCGTACGGCTCCCAGCTGAAGGAGTTGTTGTTCCGCAGCCGCATGGTGCCGTCCTCGCCGAGGTAGGGCAGGCGCTCCTCGGGGGTGAACTCCAGGTCGAAGAGGGTGTTGTAGAGGCCGACGTAGAAGTCGGAGCGCACCTCGTAGAGCGACGGCCGGGCCCGCAGGAAGGCGCGCAGCTCCTCCTCCGCCCGGCGCCGGACCTCCGCTGTGTGCCCGGGGGTGGACGGCTTGAGCCGCAGCCGGATATGCGGGCCCTCCAGCCAGTAGTTGAGGAAGAAGTAGCGGGCGAGGAGACCGTCGGCCGTCAGGCCGTCGACCAGCGGCTTGACGTACTCGGTGAGCACGGGTCGCGGGTTGCCGGTGTAGAAGATGTACAGCGCCTGCCACTTGCCCTCGCCGGGCTCGGCGCAGCCCCAGGCCGGGGGGGTGAACGGGGCGGTCGTGGTGGGTTCCTGAAGGGTCATGGTCACGCCTCTTCCGGTCGACGGCGGGTGGGGCCGGGCTGGGAAACGGTCTCGACGACCAGTTCGGCCATGTGCCTGCCGCGGGACGAGCCGATGTACAGGTCGCTCTCGCCGGGCAGTGCCTCGCGCAGCGTGACGGACTCCTTGTCCTTCACCAGGCGCTCGAACACGGTCAGGGAGAGGAAGCCTGCGAAGTCGACGTAGTGCGGCTTCTCCTTGCCGCGCCACTCAGCCGGCTCCTCGCCGTCCGCGCCGCGCACGGTGAGCCCGGCGGTGGCGTACACCTGCTCGGGGATGCCGTGCCGCTCCCGCCACGCCCGCCACGCCCGGAACCAGTCCGCGTCCGTGGTCTCCGACGTCCGCACGGGCAGCTGCGCCGTGTCGACGGTCCAACTGCGGCGACTGAGGACGACGTTGCCGTGGCGCACCCGCGGACGGACGGTGACTCCGTCGCGCGCCGGACGCCGCGGCACGCCGCCCCACACGTCCAGCGACGCCATGGTCGCCGGGGAGAGAAGGAGCAGAATCCGGGGAACCTCCGGCAGGGCCATCGGCAGCAGGTAGCCGAGGTAGACCGGAATCACCTCGCGGTCCAGGCGCCGCGACCGCAGCACCAGACGGTCGGCCGCCGGGTCGTGCTCCACCCACAGGTCGTCCAGCGGGATCTGCGCGTCGGCCGGTACGGAGCTGGTCTCGCCGGGGCAGACGATCTCGTGGTCCGTGAGACGGCCGTGCAGGTTGAGGTTGGTCGTCGCGAAGCCGCCAGTGATCTCGGCGTGCACCGCGCCCTCGGGGCGGGCAGCGCCCAGTTCCTCGCGCAGCCGGTCGGCAAGGGCCAGGTCGTCGAAGCAGTGCGTGAACCGGGAGAAGGGGAAGGACACGCCGCCCCAGGACCGGTTGAGGATCCCCAGGGGCTCACCGTCCGGCCGGCGGCCCAGCTGCACGAAGTGGGCCTGCGGCTGGTACCGGGGCCGGGCGTCCGCCAGCTCGCCCGCCACCACGCCGACGAACTCCTCGTCGACGACCAACTCGTCGGCGTTCTCTGGCAGTTCCTCGAACCGGGCGCGCATGCCGGCGACGAAGGCCATGCGGGCGTTGTCGATTGCCGTGATCTCGGGCTGGTAGAGCCAGTTGTCGACCGGTACGTAGCTTCCGTCCACACGGAAGGGAGTGCGAGCCCCGCTGACCCTGAGGTACTGCTCGTAGATGTCCTCCTGGAAGTCGTGGACCAGCTTGAGGACGTCGTCGCACCTCCCGCCCAGGCCGAACCGGGCGAGGAAGAAGCCCTTGAGCGTCAGCCGGTTGGCGAGCGTGATGTCGAAGACCGGGGTCAGCCGGGACAGCGACCTCAGCTCGGCGCCCATGGCTTCGGCGAACTGTTCCGCCGAGGCCGTGAGCACCTCCGTGGCGGCCCGCGAGTCCTCGTAGACCAGCGTCTGGGGCAGGGCGGCCGCGGGCGCGCCGAGGGACGTCTGGATCTCGCCGAGCGCCGTGCGCAGCTCCTCCAGCAGCGCACGGCGCCGCGGCAGGTCCGCCTCCGGGTAGGCGCGCAGCAGCTGTACGGGACCGTCCAGCCGGTCGGCGAGGTCCGCGGCCCAGGCGGTGCCGATGCCGCGTACGGAGTCGCGGAAACTGTCCAGTGCGTCACGGCTGTGGATGTCGACCGAGAGGCCGGGGACCTGGAGCAGGCCGAGCCGGAGCAGGACAGTGAGGAAGCGGTCGTGATCCGTCTCGGAGGCGGTTCCCTCGGAGGCGGCAACGAGTTCGCGGACGAGGTCCTGGTAGCGGATACTCGCGGCGCGTTCGAACATCGCGAACAGCCGTTCCAGGCTGCCGCCCTGACGCAGGAAGAACAGGCTCTCCTTGACCGCGTCGAAGCTGACGGTCGCCTCGTCGTCGCCCGCCTCAACGGTGCGCCGCACATAGCGGATCCGGTCCGTGTCGAGCTGCCAGCCGGAGACGAGGGTGACGGGCAGGTCGGCGCGCAGGCCGGGGTTGGCGGTGATCAGTTCCGCCAGCCGGCCGAGCACCGCCACGTTGAGCTGCACGTGGTCCGTCCACGCGTCGTCGATGCGGCCGGTGAGGATTCCCCTGGATCCGTCCTGGCCCTCGTCGGTCCCGTCCTGGCCCTCGTCCGACGGGACGAACTCGCCGAGCGCGAGGCCGGTCAGGGTGCTGAACGGGCTGGTCTTGCACGCCGTCCGGTAGACGTACTCCAGCAACGACCGCTCCAGCTTGCGCTGTTGCTTGGTCAGCCGGTTGCCGGTGCTACGGGTGTAGGAGTCGAGGTAGCGGTCCAGGGAGGGGGAGGCGAGCAGCAACCCCTGGCGCAGGAACGGCTCGTCGGCCAAGGACCGCAGTGCGGACCTGACGCCGTCCAGTTCCCGGTCCAGGACCGCGTCGCCCGCGGCGCGCAGCCCCTCCAGCTCTTCGCGTTCGCGCAGCCAGTCGGCGAGTTCGTCGCCCGCGGTGCCGCCGAGCGCCGTGGCGGTCGCCCGCGCGGCGGCGACGTCCCGGGGCAGCTTGTTGTTGAACAGGTGCCGCCGGATGTTGACCAGCGCGCGGCGTGCGCCGTCGTCGGCGGCGGCGCCCACCGCGTCGTGGAGCAGGTCGCTCAGGCGCGCCCCGCGTTCGCGCAGCACTTCCTCGCGCGCGGTGACGTCGTCGGCCCAGCGCGCGGCTTCCGGGGTGCGCAGGCCGTGCACGGTCTCGATCGGCAGTCCCGCGACACGCGTCATGAAGCGGCGGCCCAGGGACCAGGTGGTGTCGGCCGGGTGCGAGACCGGCGGCTGGGCCTCAGGGGCCGGGGTGGTGAGAGTCATGGTGGGTTCCCGTTTCTCCGGCCGGTCAGACGATCTCGTGGCGCAGGCCCGCCGGGTTCGGGCGCTCGTGGCCGACCATGAGGATCAGCAGCGGCACCTCCCCGGTGGCGTCGAGCCCGAGCTGTTCGATGTAGGAGACGTTGTCGAAGCCCAGCGCCGCGCCGCAGCCGACGCCGAGGGCCGCGCACGCCGTGTACGTCGCCTGCGCCACGGCGCCGGTGACCGCATTCGACACCCGGAACCCGCGGCCGCCGACGGCGCCGATGAGGGCCTGGCCGCGCACGGCGGGCACCACTACGGCCGCCGCCTGCTCGACGTTGTAGTTGGACAGGAAGTAGTTGCGCTGCAGGAAGGAGCCCTGCGGTCCCGGCACCACGGTCACGAGTCGGCCCCCGGCGGGGTCGTACTCGTAGGCGCCGGGCGCGACTCCGTCGACGTGGTTGACGAAGACGTACAGCTTCGCCAGGGACAGGCCCTCCCCCGGCTCCAGCGCGTCACACGGAAGCTCACCGCCCGCGTGGGCGGCCGCGAGAACCGCGCTCAACTCGTCGGCGGCCAGCGGCTGTTCGCCGCTGAACCGGCCGAAGCTGCTGCGCCGTGCGCGCAGGGCGTCGCGCACCGGCATGCCGAGCGTCCGGGGGGCGGGCAGGGCGGTCGTCCCGCCGTCCCGCGGGGGCAGCGGGGCAGCGGCCTCCAGCTGTGCGGCGGCCGGCCGCTCGGTGGCCCCCTCCCGGGTGTCGGCGTGCACCTTCCGCAGCAGTTCGAACGTCAACTGCACCCGAGAGCGATCCTGGTCCCGCAACCGCACGGCCGGGGCGCGAACGCCTTCAGCGCCGTACGAGGCGGGCGCCTGTGCGCTCTTCGACCCGCTGCCGCCCCACGGCAACGGCACCACGGCGAAGATGCCCTCCTCGTCGCCGTCCACCCCGAGCAGCCGGGTCAGGCGCCGCTCGTCGAACCAGAACGCGGGAGCGATGTTCAGCCCGCGGGCGCGGGCCCACATCCGCCAGGTCTGGGTGACAGTGCCGATGTCCATCGTCGTGGCGTGGTAGCTGAAGTTGTTGTACTTGAACGAGCTCTGCCAGAACTTGATGCCGAGGACCAGGAACTGGTCCGTCTCCGCGCCGAGTTGCGGGTGTCCGAGCGCGGCCCGCACCTCTTCGCTCACGTCGCCGGTGAGCAGCCGCTGCATCGCGTGGTGCGGGGTGGCGTAGTAGTAGACACCCGGTGTCATCGGGCCGCTCGCCCCACTGACCCAATAGAGGCTCACCGGGTACAGGCCGCCTCCGGAGGCGGTACCGCGGGTCCATTTGGCGGCCGTGTACGTGTGCAGGCGCGTGACGTCGTCGTTTGCGTTGAGCTCGATACGGCGGCCCAGTCGGCCGTAGGAGTCGAGCAGCATGCCCGACAGGGTGTCCAGGTCGAACGCTCCGCCCTCGGGGAGCGGCGGGAGCAGGCCCTCCTGCAGGGCGGCCCCCTCCGGCATGTCTCCCGGCGGCAGCGGGAACAGCGGGGCGCCCGGGTAGAGCTTGCCGTAGCGGGGAGCGTCCGCCCAGTTGGGCTCGAACCCGTGCGGCGGCATCTTCACGCGGCCGCGCTGCACTACGGCGGAGAGGTACTCACTGGCGTACGCCATCGGCGTTCCTTTCGTCACGGGAAGGGGTGCGGGGCCGGGTTCAGGTCGGCCGGATCCAGGTCGCGGTCGCGAAGGCCCGCCGCGCGGGGTGCCGTGCGCAGGCGGTCCATGCCCAGGGCGCGCTGGCGGCCCCATCCGAAGTCGATGGGCAGCAGGCCGGGCACGATCACGCTGACCGTGTGCAGGCCGAGCTCCCGCTGCTGGGGCAGGGTCTGGTCGACCACCACGACGTCGAAACCGGCGTCGGTGACCGCGGCGACGCAGTGCTCCAGGTCGTCACGGAGGTCTGTGCCGGGCACGAGGGTGCCGCGCGCGGCCGGGTCCAGGTCGGCCGGCGCCACCAGTGGGCCTCGCGGCGCGCCGGGCTTGCCGAGCAGGAAGGACGCGTACGGCCGCATCCGGGGCAGGCCGTACAGCAGCGGGTGGTCGTGCAGTGCTGCCACCTTGCCGAAGTCGTCGGCCATGGCCTCCAGTTCGGTGCGGCGCCATTCGGTCCTGCGGCGCAAATGGGGGGCGTCGGTGGCGATCTCGGCCATGCCGGCCCGCATCGCGTCCTCCGGGTCGAGGCTCGCGCCCGCCCCGAAGCACAGCCCGCCGTCCGCGCCGACCGCCGCGGCGATCACGACCGGGATCGGCAGGGTCATCCGGGCGTCGAAGAACCGCGCCTCGTACCCATACATGGCGAGCCGCTCGGTCATGTGCCGCACGGCCGCCGAGCGCGCGGCCCGCGGGTCGATCTCGGGCAGGGCGATCCGGCCGTACCAGGCGATGAGGAACGCGTCGCGCTCCACGAGTTCCATCAGCCCGTGGTAGACCGCCTCGGCCGGTGAACTGCCGGACGCGCAGCCATTGGAGCACTCCTGGACGAAGCGCTCGGACAGCGGCACCGCGTGCCAGTAGGTCAGCGCCTCGGGGACCAGCAGGGGCGCCTTGTCGCGCAGGGAGTAGCCCCACACCCAGGGGATCTCCCGGTCCTCGGCGAACGGTGTGATGCGCCCCTCGCGCTCGTACTCGGCGTACAGCTCGTCGGAGTACAGGCCGCAGTCGCGCGGGTCGAGGGCGGCCACTTTGCGGGCGCGCAAGGCCCCCAGGGACGCCGAGGTGCCGACGGCCTTGGCGCGCGAGCGCATGCCGGCGTAGCGCTCCAGGCCTTCCAGGAGACCGACGCGCACGCTGTCCCCGTAGGCGTCGGCATGCCCTCCCCAGTACGCCTCGTGCAGGTAGGTGCCGGTGCGCGTCTCCATCTTGCCGAAGGTCGCGGCGGTGGTCGGCGAATCCAACTCCCGTACGACGCTCAGTCCGAGGGCTCCGCAGACCGGGTTGACGAGTGCGTCCTCCGGCAGGTCGTAGTCGTGCACACCGCGTCCGCGGAAGCTGTCCACGGACGTCTTCGGCGACGGTTCCAGCTCCAGTACGGCGGCCTCGGCGGTGTCGGGGGCGCGCTCGCCGCACACCGGGCACTCGGGGTCCGGCAGCAGTTGGAACGTGTGGACGCGGAGGTTCTCCATGTCGAGCAGCCGGACCGGCGGGCAGGCGGCGTGCTCGTTCTCGGGCTCGTGCTCGGCGGCCCGGACCACGAGCGAGGTGAGCGCGTCCGTGACGAACGCCGTCGCGTACGGCGGCTCGCCCACCGCGTGCGTGCGGCCGCCGCGTTCGAGGGCCTCGCGGACCTGCCGGGGCCTGACCGACTGCCAGCGCCGGGCGAGGCAGTGCCCGCAGGGCGCGCCGGGGCGGCCGGGGGTGAGGTAGGGGCCGACGACGGCGGTACGGCCGTAGAGGTGGACGGGCATCACGGGTGTGCCGGCCGGTGCGGGCTGCTCGGCGGCGGGACCGGACAGTTCGTCACGGGTGCCCAGGGACGCCACTCGGATATCGACCGGACGTCCCAGGCGGAGCTTCACAGTGGTCCGGAGCCGTTCCTGGAGCACCGTCAACAACCCTGCGTGGACGGGTGGTTCGGGGCTCACGCGCGTCCTCCGGTCAGCAGGACGCGGACCGCGACCATGCCGCTCGACCGCAGGTCGGCAGAGGTGTTGGACACCACCACGACGTCGCGGCCGGCGTCCCTGAGCCGGTCGAGGAGCTGCGGTACGGGGGTCACCGCGTCGGTCTCCGGGGCGGGGCCGTCGGCGACGGCGAGGACGCCCGCGTCGAAGGAGTCGAGGAGCGGGTCGCCGAGGTCGAGCGGCTCGTCGCCGGACAGTTCGGCGGAGAGCTGGCAGCCGCCGACGAGGTCCCGCAGCGCGGCGGTAGCCGCTCGCCGCCAGGCGCTGTCGGCGGCGACCGCCCAGCGCGGCTCCCCGGTGGCCGGATCAACAGCGCGGGCCAGCAGGACGTGGCCCGGTGCCGGGGCCGGACCGGTGAGGTCGAGCAGTTCCGCGTCCAGGCCGAGGTTGGCCGCGGACGCGGTGAGGAACGTCAGCTCCGGGTCCGCGGCGAACGCGGCTGCGGGGACGCGCCGGGCCTTGCGGGCGCCGGCCGTCGCCTGGCGCACCGCCCCGTGGGCGAGCGCCGAGAACAGGCCCTGGTAGGCGGCTTCGGCGGCCGTGTCACCGACGCCGAGGCCGGCGCTGGTCCGCTCGAAGGCCATGGCCCGGTTGCCGGGGCCGAACGGGCGCACCGCCGCCGCCGGCACGAGGACCTGGTCCCCGTGCAGCAGCGAGGCGCCGGCGACCCAACCGTCGAGGTTGTCCTCGGACACGGGCAGGCCGCTGGCGGTGGACAGCTGCCGCGGGTCGACGGAACGCAGCGTGGTTCGTGCGCGTTCGAGTGCGTCGGCGCGCAACACCCCGGTCTGGGGCACGACGTGCTCGGCGTAGACGGCGGTCGCGGACCGCAGGGCGCGCAGCCGGGCACCGGCCACGTGGTGGACGTCGAAGGCGGCGATGCTGCGGCGCCGCCCGCCGCCGGTTGCGAGTTCGACCCGGGTCACCTTCAGCGGCAGTTGGGTGGGGGTGTCGTCGTCGAACCGGGTGAAGACGCCGCCGTTCGCGGCCACGAGGACGCTGCGGTCATTGAGTTCGTCGACAAGCGCGTCCGCGTCGTCGGCGGTCACCGCGGTGGTCACCGCCGGGGCGACGGGAACGAGCCCGGCCAACTCGGCGGCGGTCGCCTCCGCGGCGTCCCGCACACCTTCCTTCCCACGGCAGAACGGGCAGCGCGGATGCGGCAGGATCCACTCGGCCACCGTGTCCAGGGACTCGAAGTCCTGGATCAGGACCCGGCCGTCGGTGTCGGCGGGCAGCACCTGTGTGTGCTCGCGGAAGACCTCGTAGCCGATCAGGTTGCCCAGCATGGCCGACAGGTTCCGCCCGGGCGCGGCGGCGGGCAGCCCCGCGCCGGGCAGGCACACGGCGCTCCATACGTCGGCGGCCTCGCCGGAACCGGCGCCCGCTCCCAGCCGCAGCATGGCGCACACCCAGCAGCAGGGGCTTTCGTCCGTCATCAAAGGGCCCACCACGGCCCGGTCGCCGAAGGCGGTGGCGGACAGCAACCGGCGGCCGCGCGGCACTCCGGCCTCCAGCAGCCGGAAGACCTGTCCGGCGGCCGTGGAGCCGCAGCACACCACGGTGTCGAAATCGTCGAGGTCGTCCCAGGTGAAGAACGTGTCGCCGGCGGGCAACAGCAGGACTTCGGACGGCACCCCCTGTGCCGTGAGTTCCGCGGCCTCGCTCCGCAGCGCGGCGACGCCGTCGCCCCTCCGGTCCAGAGCGGGGTCGACGTGCACGGCGGCGGCACCGTTGCGCAGCAGGCTCAGGGCGCACCAGCGCGCCACCAGGTCGTCGCCGAGCACGGCTACCCGCGCCTCGCGGAATCGGCGGAAGCGCTCGGCAGGACGGTCCTCGTAGTGGTCGACATAGGCGATCTGCGCCGCGAAGTGCTCCCCGACCTCGGCAGGCAGATCGGTCCCGTCCTGCTCGCCGGACTCCGCGACGTCGCGGGCGTAGCCGCGCTCCAGCAGCGCCCGTACCAGGTCCGCGACCATCGCCCGTTGGCTGTCCGGCAGGCCCTCGCACAGGTCGACCACCCGGTGTTCGCCGTTGAGGTACGGCACGATCAGCGAGGCGAAGCGGTACGCCGACTTGGCCGCCAGGTGGAAGCCGCCTTGGGTGTTGTGGAAGAGGACGCCTTCGCGGGTCTCGGTGAACAGCACGTCCCGCTTGATGCGAGGGCGTGTGGTGGCGATGGCCTTGAAGGCGGCGGACATGACGGTCACGTGGGATCTCCCGTAGTCAGGGGTCACGGTTCGAAGGGCGCGCACGCCGGGTCGGCGGCGGCACGCGCCGGGCAGGCCGGAGGACCGGCCGGTGGAGCGGAGGGCTGGGCGGAGGGGCGGTGGAGGCGCCGGGTCGGTGGGGGGGGCGGGTCGATGGAGCGAGAGGCTGCGGGGTGGGGGGCAGGCCTTGGCTACGCGACGTTGCGGCGGAGATCCCGGCCGGAGGGCCGGGCCCGCAGGAAGGTGCGGATCAGCGGGGAGAGCCGGTGGACGCCCGGGGCGTCCTCTTCAAGGACGTTGACGGCGATCAGCTCGTCGAGGAGGGCCACAGCATCGCCGAGGGGCACGCCGAGCGCGTCCACGCACTGCTTGAGCGGGGCCCGAACTTCGCAGCGTTCGGCGAGGAGTTGAGCAGCGCCGGTCAGCCTCGGGCCGATCCGGGCGAAGAACTCCTCGAACAGCGTGGACACGGACATGGCCGGGTCACCGGGCACGGCCAGCCGGCCCATCGGGTCGTCGCGCAACCAGGCGGCGGTCGACGTGACCGACTGGTGCGGGCGTAGTTGCAGCCGGATGGCCGCGATGCGCAGCGCGAACGGCAGGTGCCCGCACAGTTCGGCGAGTTCTGTGATCGCGGCGGGCTCCCGGTCCGCCCGCGCGGCTCCGATGACGGAGACGAGCATGGTCGCCGACCTGGCCGGCTCCCAGGTGCCGAGCCGGTGCAGTGAGGCACCCCGGGTGGCGACCAGGCCGGTCATGCTCGCGCGACTGGTGACGAGCACCGCGCTGCCCCTTCCCGACGGCAGGAACGGCAGGATCTGCGCCAAGTCGTGGACACCGTCGAGGACGGTCAGTGACCGTCCTCTGCCGTCTTCGACACCGAACCGGGCCGCCTGGCGGGCCCGGGCGGCCAGGATGCCGTCCTCGGTCAGGTCGACGAACGCGCAGCCGTCGGGAAAGCGGTCGCTCACCAGATGGGCGACCTGTATGGCCAGCGCCGTCTTGCCCATCCCGGGCGGTCCGCTGATCACCGCGACCGCGGGGCCCGAGCGATCGGCGGTCAGTCGGGCGGCCAGTTCCGCGGCCTCCTCCTCCCGGCCGGTGAAGTCGGGCAGACCGCCCGGGAGTTGGGCGATGGGCGGCTCCACGGCCTGGACCCGCACGGGCCGTTCGTCCTGCGGACCGAGATCCTCCCCGCGCAGAATGGCCAGTTCGAGGCTCTGCAGAGAGGGCCTGGGGTCCACACCCAACTCGTCGTTCACATAACGCTTTACGGTGCGATAGGCCTCAAGGGCATCGCTCTGGCGGCCGGACCGGTACAGGGCCTCGATCAACTGCTCCCAGAACCGCTCGTGCCCCGGGTGCGCCCGTGCTGTCGTACTCAGCTCCGCGACGGTCTGACGGCAGCGCCCCAGCGAGAGTTCGAGATCGAACCGGCGCTCCACGGAGCGCAGCCACTGTTCCCGCAGGACGGGTACTTCGTCGCGGTGCAGCACGTCGGAACGGATATTGGACAGCGGCTCGCCCTGCCACAGCCCGAGGGCCGCCACGATGAGACGCAGTTCGGCCTCGGGGTCCCGAGCACCGTCGGCGGCCCTCAGCAGTGCCCGGAACCTGGCCAGGTCGAGCGTCTCCTCCGTCACCGGAAGCTGATATCCGCCCGGCACGGTTTTGATGGCACCGTCGGATATCCCGTACTTGCCGAATATCCGGCGAAGCCTCAGCACATACGTCTGCAGCGTGGCTCGCGCGGTCTGCGGAGGGTCCTCGTTCCAGACGATGCGCTGGAGATATTCGGACGACAACGCCTCATTGGGCCGCAAGAGCATTGTGGCCAACAAAATAGTGGGTTTTGACGAAGGGAGAACCACGGTGTCCTGATCGCGCGTGATCCCCATCTGGCCCAAGACCGAGAAACGTGCCTCAGAGTGCAAGGCCGTCTCCGGAGCGTCCTCGCGGGGCGGCGTTCACACCGTTATCACGGCAGGTGACGGCCTTGCGGAAGACGTCCGGCGGCACAAAACAGGCTGGTATACAACTCTTGGCCATTGCACGTTCCCCCTGAAAGCAGCGATTTATTTCACCAGGTCACGGGCGTATTCATGACGCCCCCTCCGACCTGCTTCCGTGGTAGCGGCGCCGTCCGCCTGCGGCGCAGGCTCATCACGTACAGCACGTCGGTCAAACGTGCACGTAATGCTTCATCAAGAAGCGGCGGAGTCGCGGGTCAATCCGAATTATTGGTTCATCCGAAGTGGATCATAGGCACGATCTCGGCCACTTCCGCAACTTCGGCCACACCTCCCTCACAACTTTCGCTTCTCTTGGCGGAGCCCTGGCAAGCCTTGGCTCGTCCTTTGCCGTTGCCTGGTGCACCCAGGTGTGTGAGCCGTCATCCTGACGTGGCCGAGTTCGGCATGGCGGAAACGGCACCGTTGCGGCTTTCAAGCGCAGCAGCGACGAACTGCCTCGCCCGCCCTGCCCCCGAGCGGCTGCTGCGAGAGATGCGCGACGATGCCCAGCTGGCGCAGCTCGTGCTGCTTCCCCGGCCGGTTGCGAGCCCCGGCCTCGGCCGAAAGAACGAGGACCGTTCGCCGTCCGAGTCAGGGGGCGGGCCTACGGGTGGGCTTTGCCCTGTGCCGAGGTCTGGCGTGAGGTTCCGGTGTCGACGGCTCAGGTCGCGCGTGCCTCGCTCCCGCGGTTCGCGGAGCGGCTGACAGGCCGACAGGCGGCCGATGCGGTGTGGGCGGGTGGACTGGAAGTGCCTGGGGCTGGAACTGACGTGCCCTGTCAACCAGCCGCCGCGCACGGCATGCCACCGACTACGTCGAGGTTCAGGGCGACGGCTCCGCACCCCTCACCAACGCCGTCGCTGGGTCAACGGCAAGCTGTCCCTCCGCGCGCGGCCTGGAGGGCGACTCAGGGGCGCGAGGGTGATCTCGACGCCGTGCGGGGCTCCTTGGCGCGCGAAGTGCCGGGCCCGGGTGTGCGGACCGGTCGCCAGGGAGGTGGTGGTTGGGGCAACGAAAAACCGCAGGCCAGAAAATCTGACCTGCGGTTTCTCTGGTTCTGTGATGGCGACTGCCGCCCAGGCGCCCAGGCGCCCAGGCGCCCAGGCGCCCAGGCGCGGTGCGCGGGTGGGTCAGGCCTTTGCCTCGACCGCCTCGGGGGCCGCGTCCTGGGTGGGCTCGGCCTGCGGCCGGGTGGCCGTGGGGCGGACCGGGATGAGGAAGGCGACGATCGCGGCGGCGATGCCGACGCAGGAGCCGATCAGCATGGCGACACGGAAGCCGCTTTCCGACGGCAGGGAGACCGGGCCGAACTTCGTGGTCATCTGGGCCAGGACCACGGCCATCACGGCGGCCGAGACGGAGCTGCCGATCGAGCGCATCAGCGTGTTGAAGCTGTTGGCCGAGGCGGTCTCCGACTGGGGTACCGCACCCATGATGAGCGCGGGCATCGCACCGTAGGCGAAACCGACGCCCGTGCTGCAGACGATGGTCACGGCGAGCAGGCCCAAGGCGGAGCCGTTTCCGATGAGCGGCAGGGAGATGCCGTAGCCGAGGGCGATGACCAGGGCGCCGACGGTCAGGGTGATCCGGGGGCCCTTGGCGGCGGAGAGCTTGGCGCCGATCGGGGAGATGATCATCATCATGAGGCCGGCCGGGGCCATCCACAGGCCCATGGCCAGCATCGACTCGCCGAGGCCGTAGCCGGTCTCCTTGGGCAGCTGCAGCAGCTGGGGGATCACGAGGGACTGGGAGTACATCGCGAAGCCGACCAGGATCGAGGCGGCGTTCGTCATCAGCACCTGCGGACGCGCGGTCACCCGCAGGTCGACCAGCGGCTCGGCGCTGCGCAGCTCCCACCAGCCCCAGGCCAGCAGCAGGACGATCGCGGCGGCGAGCAGGCCGAGCGTGGTGCCGCTGCCCCAGCCCCAGTCCGCGCCCTTGGAGACGCCGAGGAGCAGGCAGACCAGGGCGATGCCCAGGCCGATGGCGCCGAGCAGGTCGAAGCTGCCCGAGGCGGTGTTCTCGCGGCCCGCGGGCACGAAGAACCAGATCAGCGTGGCGACCGCGAGGGTCAGCGCGGCGACGACCCAGAACAGCACGCGCCAGCTGGCGTTCTCGGCGATCGCCGCGGAGAACGGCAGGCCGAGCGCGCCGCCCACACCCATGGACGCGCTCATCAACGCGATGGACGAGCCGAGCTTCTCCGCCGGTACGACGTCCCGCAGCAGGCTGATGCCGAGGGGCACCACGCCCATGCCGAGGCCCTGCAGACCGCGTCCGGCGATCATCGGGACGACCGAGGAGGACAGGGCGCAGACCACGGAGCCCAGGATCAGCGGGACCAGGGAGGCCAGAAGCATGCGCTTCTTGCCGTACATGTCACCGAGGCGGCCGGCGACGGGGGTGATCACGGCCGCCGCGAGCAGCGTGGCGGTGACGACCCAGGAGGCGTTCGAGGCGGTGGTGTCGAAGAGGGTCGGGAGTTCCCCGATCAGTGGCACCACCAGTGTCTGGGTGATCGCGGCCACGATGCCGCCGAAGGCGAGGATGCCGACAACGCCGCCGGAGCGGGCTGCGGGCTGGGAACTGTCCACGGGTACTCCCTGTTGCTCTTTCCGGGCTTGTCGCTGTGCTGCGCATCCGGGCCCGCGGGGATCCGGGCCTGCCGCGTCTGTTGGCCTGCCGCGTCTCCGGATCACCCGGATCACCCCGATCACCCGGACCGCGGTGAGTCGCGGGCAAGGCGCACGCGAGTTGCATGCTGCATGCAATGTGCATCATGCACGTCTAATGCATCATACACATCGCGGTGGTATACCTGGCGGGAGGTAGCTTTCCTGTAGGGGAAGCGAGCCAGGAGCCGAAGGATGCCTCGCGTGGACAAGCCACTTGACCTGCTGGAATTCGAGACCATGCTGCTCGGGCGCCACATGCACATGCTCAACCCGCGAGGGCGCGGGGTGAGTGAGGAGCGGCTGGACCGCAGTGCGTACGTCCTGCTCAGCCGCATTCAGGTGCAAGGCCCGATGTCCATCGGTGAGCTCAGAGAGGCCTTCGGTCTGGACGCGTCCACCCTCAACCGGCAGACCGCCGCGATGCTGCGGGCTGGGGTCGTCGAGCGCATGCCCGATCCCGAGGGGGGCATCGCCCGCAAGTTCGCCATCACCGCGGAGGGCAGGCGCCGGCTGGAGGCCCACCGCGCGGAGAACCTGGACGGTCTGGAGAAGATCATGACCGACTGGGATCCCGAGGACGTGGCCGAGTTCGCGGCCTATCTCAGCCGTTTCAACCGCGACATCGAGCGTCTCGACGGGCGTCCCTGGCCGCGGGGTTGAGCGGGTGAGTTGAGCGGGTGAAGGGGAGGGCGGGGGCTTGGGGCGGGCCGGAGAGCCGGCCCGCCCCGGTGTGGTTCGCAACAGCGCGAT
This sequence comes from Streptomyces sp. GbtcB7, assembly GCF_019091445.1. NCBI lineage: Bacteria > Bacillati > Actinomycetota > Actinomycetes > Kitasatosporales > Streptomycetaceae > Streptomyces > Streptomyces sp. GbtcB7. Next base: position 101,939 of record NZ_JAGXJM010000017.1, on the reverse strand, counting down.
GAGAGCCGCGGCGATGAGAGCCGCGGCGATGAGAGCCGCGGCGGCGAGCGCCGCCCCGAAGGGCCGGCGGCCGAACGCGCCGGTGTCTGGGATGCCGACCGGGGTGTCTGCCTAGGGGCGTCGACCGAGGTTCGACCGAGGTGTCGACCGAGACGTCGGTCGAGATCGGCGTCAACTCCCGCGTCCCCTTTGTTGGTTGATCCTTCACCCTCGGGACACCCCGCACCGCTTGAGCGCTCAACGAGTCGAGTGAGGGTGATCCGGGCATGCCAATGAAACCGCTTGCCCCACCCCCCTCGCGGTCCCTCAGGAGGACGCAGTGCAGAAGAGCTCGCGCGTACGCAGGGCCTCTCTCATCCTCGGCAGCGCCGTCGCGCTGGTCGTCGCCTTCCCCAGCAGCGCGCTCGCCGCCCCGCCCAAGGCCCTGCCCGCCAACGCGGACGACTTGGAGAAGACCTGGCAGCCGGCGTACGACTACGACACGGACGGCTGCTACCCCACGCCCGCCATCGGCCCCGACGGGACCATCAACGGCGGCCTCAAGCCCTCGGGTTCACCCAGCGGCGAGTGCCACGACACCTCGGACCTCGACAACACCAACGGCTACTCGCGCGAGAAGTGCAACAACGGTTGGTGCGTGATCCTCTACGGCCTCTACTTCGAGAAGGACCAGGCCACGATCGGCGGGCACCGCCACGATTGGGAGCACGTGGCGGTCTGGGTGCAGAACAACCAGGCCAAGTACGTCTGCACGTCCGCGCACGGCGACTTCAACGTCTACAGCGCCGACCAGGTCCTGTGGGACGGCACGCACCCCAAGATCGTCTACCACAAGGACGGTCTGAGCACCCACGACTTCCGGCTCGCGAACTCGGGCGACGAGCCGCCGGAGAACGGCTACCACACCTGGCAGTACCCGACCCTGGTCGGCTGGAACGGCTACCCGGCGGGTCTGCGCGACAAGCTGAGCGCCTACGACTTCGGCAGCGCCAACTTCGGACTCAAGGACGCCAACTTCGCCGCCCACCTCACGAAGGCCATGCCGGCGGGCATCTCGTTCGACCCCAACGCCTGACCGGTCGGGGATTCCTTCTTCGTCCCCGTCACACCTCCGCCTCCGGGCGCGTCAGGGAGATGGCGCCACCCACGTGGCCCGGTAGCGGTGTGACAGGTGTGACAGGGACGAGAAGGAGATGACGACATGGCTGTTCTGATGGTGCGTGCCACCGTGAGGCCCGAGTGCGTCGACGAGCTCGAAGCGGCGCTGCGGAAGATGTTCGCCGCGATCGAGGCCGCGCGGCCCAAGGGCGTGCGCTACGCCTCGTACCGGCTCCCCGACGGAGTCACCTACCTCGCGGAACTCGAGATCGCGGACGGGATCGAGAATCCGCTTTCCGAGATCCAGGAGTTCCGTGAGTTCCAGGCGGGCCTGAAGGACTGGCTGGCCGCCCCGCCGTCCGCCGAGCGTTTCGAGGTGCGGGGCGCGTACGCCGCCTGAGGCCGCGCGGGTGTACGTCCGGTAAGGGTCGACGGTCGACAAGAGTCGGAGACTCGACAAGAGTTGGAGACTCGGTAAGAGTCGACAAGAGTCGGTAAGAGTTGACGGGACTCCGGGCGCGCACCCCGTGTCGTGGCCCCCGCGCCGAGTAGGTTCCCGAGCAGGTTCGCCCCTGACCGCGTGGAAAGCAGGGGCGGGAAGGGGCCCGGTGTGAGTACGTCCCGTACGGCCGGCGGTGGGTACTCCGGTACGCCGCTCGCCAAGAAGATCGGCGTCAAGGCCGGGCAGCGGGTACGGCTGGTGCACCGGCCCGAGGAGTGGGAGATCCCCGGACTGCCGGAGGGGTGTGCCGTGTCCGGGGGCGACGGGGCCGCGGGGGCCGATGTCGCCGTCGTCTTCCACCGGTCCCTGGGGGAACTGGTCGCCGAGGCTCCCGCGCTGGTGGGCGGCCTCGCCGATCACGCGATGCTCTGGATCGCCTGGCCGCGCAGGGCGGCCGGGCACCGCAGCGACATCACCGAGAACGCCCTGCGCGAGATCTTCCTGCCGCTCGGGGTGGTCGACGTGAAGGTGGCCGCGCTGGGGGAGGACTGGTCGGGACTGAAGTTCGTACGGCGCAAAGAGCTTCGTACGACGTGAGTAAATGCGGAGAGCGCGGGGAAGCGCGGCGTACGTGAGGGAGACTCCGGGTGAACGGCTAGCATCGCGGGCAGAGTTGTCGGCCTGGGATGGAGTGGTGTCGTGTCGGAGGGGCCTCGGATCGCCGTTGCCGTCGTGACCATGGGGAACCGGCCCGACGAGGTCGACGCGCTGCTCGCCTCGGTGGCCAAGCAGGACGTCGCGCCCGCGCGGATCGTGATCGTGGGAAACGGGTGTCCACTGCCCGAGTTCGCCGAGCGGCTGGGACTGCCCGGTGAGGTGACCGGCATCGAGGTCGACGAGAACCTCGGCTGCCCGGGCGGGCGCAACGTGGGCCTCGCCCGGCTCAGGGAGTTCGCGGACGTGGACGTCGTCGTCGAGCTGGACGACGACGGGCTGCTGGTCGACGCGGATGTGCTGCGCAAGGTGCGGGACCTGTACACCGCCGATCCGCGTCTGGGCATCGTCGGCTTCCGCATCGCCGACGAGCACGGGGAGACCCAGCGCCGGCACGTGCCCCGGGTCGGGGCCAAGGACCCGATGCGGGGCGGTCCGGTCACCGGGTTCCTCGGCGGTGGACACGCGCTGTCCATGCCCATGCTCGCCCGGATCGGGGACTGGCCCGCCGAGTTCTTCTTCGCACACGAGGAGACGGACATGGCCTGGCGGGCCATCGACGACGGGTGGACCGTGCTCTACGAGCCCGAACTGCTGCTCCAGCACCCCAAGACCTCGCCCGCCCGGCACGCCATCTACTACCGGGTCACCGCCCGCAACCGGGTCTGGCTCACCCGTCGCAGGCTGCCCCTCCCGCTCATCCCCGTGCACCTGGGAATCTGGATGCTGCTGACGCTCGCACGGACGCGGTCGCTCGGCGGGCTGCGGGCCTGGTTCGGCGGCTTCGCGGAAGGGTTGCGGCAGTCGGGCGGTGAGCGGCGGCCGATGCGATGGCGGACGGTGTGGCGGCTCACGCGGCTGGGACGCCCGCCCGTCATCTGACGGCGAGCGGCAGGACGACCCGGGGCGGACGAGGGCCCCGGTCGCTCACCTCCGACGACCGGGGCCCTCTCTGTCCCCGGATCCGGCCACGGCGGCGACACTCCCCCGAGTTACGCGTCGTACGCGCGCACCGTCGGGCCAGATCCGATGGAGTGATCCCATCAGCCCGCGCCAACGGATCGCTAACATGTCGCCAACGGGTTTCCATCCGGAAACCCGGAAACCGGAAGTCGGTCGGCGTGAAGTCGTCGCAAGAAGGCGCGAAGTCGCCATGGGTGTGGTCGGTACCGGTCTGAACCGGTCGGGTCGGTCGCACGGAAAGGCAGTGGGGCGGGCTATGCGGTACGGGCTGCGGTTCGGGCTGCTGGGGCCTCCGGTGTTGTACGACGCCGACGGCGAGGTCCGTTCCATCGGCGGTGGCAAGATGCGCGCCCTGCTGGTCGCGCTGCTCCTGGAGCCGGGTCGGGTCGTCTCGGTGGACGCGCTCAAGGACGCGCTGTGGGGCGGGGCGCCGCCCGCGTCCGCGCAGGCCTCGTTGCAGAACCACGTCACCCGGCTGCGGCGGCTCCTCGACGATCCGGAGCGGCTGCGGGCCATGCCGCCCGGCTATCTCCTGCGGGTCGGCGAGGGCGAGTTGGACGTGCGCGTCTTCGAGTCCCACGTCACGGCCGCGCGCGCCGCGCACGCCGGGCGCGACTGGGAGCGGGCGCTGCGCGAGGCCCTGGCGGCGCTCGCGCTGTGGCGCGGCACACCACTCGGCGGGGTCCCGCCCGAACTCGGCGGACACGCGCTCGTCCAGCGCCTGGAGGAGGCGCGACTGCTCGTCCTGGAGTGCCGGTACGAGGCCGAGTTGCGGCTTGCGGGGCCGGGGGCCGGGCGGGTATTTGCGGGTGGTGCGGGTGTGGGCGCCGGTGACACCGCGCACGCTGGGGGCACCGGTGGTACCGGGGTCGGCTGGGTTTTCGGTGACATCGGTGACATCGGGGACACCAGGGTCTCCGCCGACGCACTAGCAACGGAAGCCACCGGTGCCCCCAATACCTCCGGCGCCCCCGGCACCACCCGACTCGCCGCCCTCGCACCCGAGTTGTCCGCGCTTGTCGCCGAGCACCCCCTGCGCGAGGCCTTTCACCGGCTGCTGATGCTCGTACTGCACCGCACCGGACGCCAGGCCGAGGCGCTGGCCGTCCACCGCGACCTACGGGCCCGCCTGGTCGAGGAACTCGGTGTCGAGCCCGGGCCCGCGGTGCGCGCGGCGCATCTGGAGATCCTGCGTGAGCGGGCGGGGGAGAGCGACGAGTTCGCACACGACCGGGACGGGAACGAAGGCGCGGGCGGAGACCGTGCGGAGCAGGCCGCCCCGGCGGAACCGGCCCCGCCCCGGCCCGCCCAGCTCCCGCCTCCGCCCGGGCACTTCACCGGCCGCGCCGACGTACGCCGGGAACTGAACGTGGCTCTCGACACGGCCCGGCACCCCAGCCCCTCCGCTCCGGCCGTCGCCGTCATCAGCGGGATGGCCGGAGTCGGCAAGAGCGCCCTGGCGCTGCATGTGGCACACGGCCTGCGGGAACGTTTCCCCGACGGCCAGCTGTACGTCAACCTGCACGGCGCCACGCCCGGAATGACCCCCCTCACCCCCGGCCAGGCGCTCGCCGCGCTGCTGCGCGACCTCGGTGCCGAGCCGCGCCGGATCCCCGAACACCCGGACGCGGCCGCCGCGTTGCTCCGCTCGATGCTGGCTCCGACGCGCACCCTGATGGTGCTCGACGACGCCGCGCACGCCGCTCAGGTACGGCCGCTGCTGCCCGCGGGCACGGGGTGCGCGGTGATCGTGACGAGCCGTTCACCGCTCACCGCGCTGGACGGCGCGCGGCGCTTCCCGCTCGCGCCGCTCTCGGTGGAGGACAGCGCGGCGCTGCTGCGCGCGGTGTCCGGGCGGGTGGACGGCCTCGACGGTACGCACCCCCTCGTCGAACTCACCGGCCGGCTCCCGCTCGCCCTGCGTGTGGTCGCGGCCCGTCTCGCCGCGCGCCGCGCGCTCACGCCGGACGTCCTCGCCGGTCAACTGACCGCCACCGAAGGGCGGTTGCATCATCTTGAGTACGACGACCTGAGCGTCCGCAGATCGCTGGCTGTCGCGCTCGACGCGCTGCGTGCCTCGGAGCGTGAGGCCGACCAGGACGCGGCGCTCGTGCTGCGCGGCATCGGCGCGCTCGACCTCCCCGTGTACGGGGCGCCCCTGCTCGCCCGGCTCTCCGGCATCGCCGAGTTCCGTGCCGAGGCCGCCCTCGACCGTCTCGTCGACGTCGCGCTCCTGGAGGAGACGGCGTACGGCCGCTACGCACCCCACGACCTCGTCCGCGACTTCGCCCGGGAGATCGCGGGCGAGACGGACGGGGAACCCGGGGACGGGGGCGCGGACATCCACGTGTCCGAGCGGGCGTTGCGCTGGTACGCCGGTGTCGCCGCCCGCTCCCTCGAAGCGATCGTCGAGCCGGGCCTCGACCGCGAGGACCGCAGCCGGCCGACCGCCGCGCAGCCGGCCGCGCACACGGTGGACGCCGCGGCCACGCCGCCGTTCTGCACCGCCAGGGACGCCTTCGCCTGGGGCGATCTGGAACTGGAGAACGTGGTGGCGCTGGTGGAGCGGTACGCGGACACCTCCGCGTACGTTCCCGTGCTGGTGCGGCTGCTCAATCCCTATCTCCAGCGCAGCGGGCGTGTCCCGGAGTCGGAGGTGCTCCTGCGGGCCGCGCTGGGCGCGGCGCGGCGGCTCGGGGACGAGGCCGCGCAGGCGTACGCGCTCGGGGATCTCGCGGGGCTGCACTTCATGACGGGTCGCGCGAGCGAGGCGCTCACGCTGAACGACGAGGCGCTGGCGATCTGGCGGCGGCTCGGGGTGCTGTCGTGGATCCGGCGCGGTCTGAACAACCGCGGCATGCTCCTGGAGGGGCTGGGCCGACACGCCGAGTCCAGCGAGGCGCTGCTGCAGAGCCTCGAACTCTCCCGGGAGCTGGGCGACCCGCACACCGAGGCCATCACCTACAGCCACCTCGGCAATCTGTACGAGCACACGGACGCCCGGGCCGCCATCGACCACCACAAGCGCAGCCTGGCGATCGGCGACGCGATGGACGACGTGATCATCCGGCACTCCGCGCACTGCAACATCGGCTACGCCCATCTGACGCTCGGCGAACCGGCCGCCGCCGTACCGCACTTCGAGGAGAGCCTGCGCATCCTCGGCGGTCACGGCGACTGGCACGGGGAGTCGCAGACGCGGCTCGGGCTGGTGCGCGCGCTGCGCGGGGTGGGGCATGTCGAACGGGCCACGCGCGAGTGCGATCTGCTGCTGTTCCGCGCCGATCAGCGCGCCGACCGGTACACCGGCGGGCTCGCCCGGCATCAGCTGGGGCTGCTGCTGCACGCGCAAGGGGATGCCGGAGGGGCGTACGAGCTGTGGAAGTCGGCGCTCGCGGCGCTGGACGGCACGGACACCTCGGTGGTGGGAGCGCTGAGGGAACTCCTGGAGGAGGAGTAGGTCACCCGGAGGAGGCCAAGTGGAGGAGCCGGTCACCTGGCCGAGGAGGTCACCTGGCGTAGGAGCAGGTCACCTGAGGGGGCGGGCCGCCGTCCGGGTCACTTCGCGTCCGCGTAGCACTCCACCACCGCCGTCGTGAACGGGAAGCGGACCGGGGTCTCGCCGAACGTCAGCCGTCCCGCCAGCTCCGCGGCCTCCCGGATCGCGGCCACGACCGCGTCCGCCTCCTCGGCCGGGCAGTGCACCATCACCTCGTCGTGCTGGAAGAAGACCAGCTCGGCGGCGAGGTCCGCGCAGGTGCGCCGGAGGGCGGCGAGCAGCAGCAGCGCCCAGTCGGCGGCGCTGCCCTGGACGACGAAGTTGCGTGCGAAGCGGCCGCGGGCGCGGGAGTTGGAGGAGGCGTAGCCCGGCACCCAGCCCTGGTCTCCGAGGGGCTCGGCGGGTTCGTCCTGCGGGATGCCCGCCTCCTCCGAGGAGGCGTCGGACGCGCCGGCCGCCGGGGGACTCGTCCGCCCCAGCCACGTCCGTACGAGTCGGCCCTCCTCGCCGGCCCGCGCCGCGTCGTCCACGTAGGCGACGGCGCGGGGGAAGCGTCTTCTCAGCGCGGCCAGGTTCTTCAGGCCGTCGCCCGACGTCTGCCCGTACACCGCGCCGAGCACGGCGAGTTTGGCCTGTGCCCGGTCGCCGGCGAACGCCCGGTCCGACACCGACTGGTACAGGTCGCTCTCCCGGCCCGCGACCTCCATCAGGCCGGGGTCGTGCGAGATCGCGGCCAGCACCCGCGGCTCCATCTGGTCGGCGTCGGCCACCACGAGCCGCCAGCCCGGGTCGGCGACTACGGCACGCCGGATCACCTTGGGGATCTGCAGGGCGCCTCCGCCGTTGGTCACCCAGCGGCCGGTGACGGTCCCGCCGGGCAGGTACTCGGGCCGGAAGCGTCCGTCGCGCACCCAGTCCTGGAGCCAGGACCAGCCGTGCGCCACCCAGATCCGGTACAGCTTCTTGTATTCGAGCAGCGGCTTCACGGCAGGGTGCTCGATGGTCTCGATCTCCCACCGCCGGGTGGACTTGATCTTGATCCCGGCCTGCGCGAAGGCCTTGATGACGTCGGCGGGCAGGTCGGGGCGGACGCGTCTGCCGAAGGCGGCCGACACCTCGTCCGTGAGCTCGGCGAGGCGTCTGGGCTCGCCGCCGCCCGTGTACCGCTCGCCGAGCAGTTCGTGCAGGACCTCGCGGTGGACGTCCGCGCGCCACGGCAGCCCGGTGCGGTTCATCTCGGCCGCCACCAGCATGCCCGCGGACTCGGCCGTGGTCAGCAGGTGCATGCGCTCCGGGTGCGCGGTCGTGCCGTGCCGGCGGCGCTGATCGGCGTACACCGCCAGGAGGTCTTCCAGGGGTACGCGGACCGGGCGCGGCTCGAAGAGGGACGACTGCGAGCCGGGCTCGGCGGAGCGCTGCGGGGGATCCGGCGGTACGGGGCCGCCGCGCAGCCTCGCCAGCGCGGCGGCCGCCGACCGGGGTTCGCCGAGCCGGCCCTCGTGGCCGAGCAGCAGTGTCTCGGCGGCCTCGATGTCGTAACACCGCTCCACTCGCACCCCCGCGGCGAGCAGACGCGGATAGACCTCGGCCGTGGACCGCCAGACCCACCGGACCACGTCGGGTCGCCCCCGCACGGCCTCGACCAGGTCCGCCTCCCTGCGCACCGGCCCCGCGGGCAGCCCGTCGGAGCCGAGGGGGGCGACCTCCGCACCACCGTCCTCGGCCGGCCCGAGAGCCCACCGGTCGCTCATGGTTCCGAGTCTCGCAGGGGGGTCTGACAACGGCCGCGGACGCGACCCTACTGATCCTCCTGCTGGTCCTCCTGCTGGTCCTTTTGCGGGTCCTTCTGCTGTCCCCCCACCCCGATGATCTCCAGCACGCGCGCGAGGTAGGTCTCCGCCGCTGTCTTGTCGATGCCGAGGCCACTGAGGACGCCGTTGCCGTTCTCGTACTCCAGGAGGGCCAGGAGGATGTGCTCGGTGCCGATGTAGTTGTGGCCGAGGCGGAGGGCCTCGCGGAAGGTGAGTTCCAGGGCCTTCTTGGCGGCGGGGCCGTACGGGATGAGCTCCGGGACCTCGTCGGCCGCCGGCGGGAGCGCCGCGGTCGCGGCCTCGCGGACGGCGTCCAGGGTCACGCCCTGCGCGGTGATCGCCTTCGCGGCGAGCCCCTCGGGCTCGGAGAGGAGGCCGAGGACGAGGTGCTCGGTGAGTCCCTCCGCGTTGCCCGCGGCCTTCGCCTCGTTGTGCGCGGCCATGACCGCGTTCCGGGCGCGGGGCGTGTAGCGGCCGAAGCCCTGGCTGGGGTCGAGGTCCGACTCGGCCTTGGGGACGAAGCGCTTCTGCGCCGCCTGCCGGGTGACCCCCATGCTCTTGCCGATGTCCGTCCAGGACGCGCCCGAACGCCGGGCCTGGTCCACGAAGTGGCCGATCAGATGGTCGGCCACGTCGCCGAGGTGGTCCGCCGCGAGCACCGCGTCCTGGAGCTGGTCGAGTGCGTCGGTGTGGACCGTCTTGATGGCCTCGATGAGGTCGTCGAGACGTACGGATGCCTTGACAGGTGGGTTCGAAGTCATGTGTCAACCGTAGGTTGACAGGCGGAGGGTGTCAACCCGAAGTTGACACCGTCTGTGTCCGCGTCCATGCTTCCTTGTCCACAGGGTGTGGACGGTCCGGTTCGGCGGGCGTGACACGATCGACGCATGAGCAGTACGCCCAGCACCGTGGAGCGCGCCTTCGAGGCCGCGCTCTACGCCGACAGCGACGCGGCCCTCGACACGGGCGCCTCGCTGCTCGCCGCCGACCCCGCCTCCGACGCCGAACTCGCCCGCCGCGGCGAGGAGTTCGTCGCCGCGGCGTGGCGTCGCGGCTGGCAGCCCGCCGACGTCGCACGGATCGTGCGGCGCGAACTGGACGACGTACACCTGCAGCTGGTGTCGGAGCTGGTGCGCGCGGAGGCCGGCCGGGACCGGCGGCCCCGGGGCCCACGCTGGGCGGCGCAGCTCGAAGAGCTGGACGCCCGCGCCCCGCGCACCGACCGCTTCTCGCTCGCGACCGCCGCGCTGGAGCTGTACCGGCTGCTGCTCCGCCTCCCCACCCTCGAACCCCTCGACACGCACCTGTCCGACGGCACATCACGGCACCCGGCCGCCTCGCAGGACTCCCGCATGCTCACCCGTATCCGCGCGCTGCTCGCCAAGGCCGAGGCGACCGGATTCCCGGAGGAGGCGGAGGCGCTGAGCGCCAAGGCCCAGGAGCTGATGGCCCGGCACAGCATCGACGAGGCGCTGCTCGCGGCCCGTACGCACGCCAAGGACGCGCCCGGCGCCTGCCGCATCGGTGTCGAGCCGCCGTACGAGACGGCCAAGGCGGTGCTGCTGGACGCCGTGGCCGACACGAACCGCTGTCGCGCCGTGTGGAACGAGTCGCTCGGATTCTCGACCGTCGTCGGCTTCGAACCCGACCTGGAGGCCGTCGAACTCCTCTACACCTCGCTGCTCGTGCAGGCCACGGCCGCGATGACGAAGGCGGAGGCGGCCCAGCGGGCGGGGGGAAGGAAGCGTACGAAGAGCTTCCGGCAGTCGTTCCTGGCCGCGTACGCGCACCGGATCGGCGACCGGCTGGCGACCGCCGCCGAGGAGGCTGAGGGGGAGGTCGCGTCGCAGGCCCCGGTGGCGGAGCTGCTGCCCGTCCTGGCGGCCCGTGACGTGGCGGTCAACGACCACATGGAGCGGATGTTCCCGGACACCGTCACCACCCGGCTGCGCGGGGTCAGCGACGCGGCCGGGTGGCAGGAAGGGGCCGCGGCGGCGGACCGCGCCCAGGTCAGAGCACGCCCGCCGCTTCGCTGACGCCCGGCTTGCGTCGGGAGCCGCTCAGTCGCCCGCGGGCTGGAACGAGCTCACGGAGGCGTTCGGGTCGTTCGGACCGGTCTTGCCCGCGAGGGGACCGTACGACCACTTGAAGCTCTGGGTGGTGGCGGCACCGGGCAGGCCGATCTTCAGCGTGGTCGCGGCGAGGCTCTTCCCGTCGCCCGCCGTGCCGCGTACGTAGGTGATCGTGAAGGAGGCGGTACCGCTCGCCGCCAGCGTCAGCTTCGGCGGAGTCGCGGACTTCTCCTCGGGCACGTCCGTACCCGTGCCCCCGTCCAGCACCTTCACGGCGGGGAAGCCCTGAAGGGTGCACTCGGCGCCCTTGTTGGTGAGCGTGACGGGCACGTTGCCGGTGTCGCCGGCGGCCGGGGCGGCATTGGCGGGGCCGACCTGGATGCCGATCTGGTCGATCTTGCAGGCCGTGGAGGCGGCGGCGGAAGAGGCGGTCGATGCCTTCTTGCCGCCGTCACTGTCGCTGCTGCTGCCGCCGCTGTCGCAGGCGGCGAGGGTGAGTGCCGCCGCGGCGGCGACGACGGCGATCGGAAGGGCGCGCATGGGTTTCCCCCTGGGTTCGTGAAGGTGCTCATGGATCATCACGCAGACCGGTGGGCACGCGTTGCGCGGCCCCCCTGTCGCGCACCTCTCCCCTGCCGCATATATCCCAAATGCGACCCGAAGGCCGCCCCACGTCGACGACATGAGCGACGGACACGCGAACGGGCCGCGGAGTCCCAGGGATTCCGCGGCCCGCCGCCAAGAGCCGATTGGGGTAGATCGCTGCAGGTCAGGGCAGGTCAGGGAGGGGTCGGGCCGGTCAGGAGCCCAGGCTCGCCGTCGGCAGTCCCGACGGGAGCTGACCGCCCTCGGCCTTCGTGTACGACTCCTTGCCGAGCTTCCCCGACCAGGTGACCTTCAGCGTCGTGCTGTTCACGGAGTCGACCATGCCCGTCGCGCGGTCCTTGTTCCCGTCCGTGCACTTGAGGTGGATCATCTGCATGCCCGCCTCGTCACCGGCGGTCCCGGTGCACACGGTGCGGCCCGTCGTGAAGAGCCCGGCCTGCTTGCCGGTGATCACCAGCACCACGGCCTTGCCGCCGGTCGTGGCCACCCAGCTGCCCTCCAGCTTGCTGCTGGCGGTCGACGGGGTGCCCGAGTCGCCGCTCGCGCCGGCCGTCCCCGAGGCGGACGCGCCGGGACTCGCGGACCCGTCCCCGGAGCCGGACCCCGAGTCGCCGCTGCACCCGGTCAGCGCGAGCGTGCCCGCCAGACCCGCGGCCAAGGCCATGGCCGCGCCCCGGGTCCGCCGACGCGAAAGGGTCGCCGAAGTCGCCGATGTCACTGAAGCCCCCAAGGGTGATGGTGTGGCTGGGGTCGCCGGAACGACCGCAGCAAGCTATCAGCCACACTCACGAACACCCTGAGCGAGACATCGGGAGAACTTACGAATCTTCTGAGGGGGTCGTCGGGGCACCGTTTCGATGGAGTTGTCGAGTCATCGTTCCGAGGGAGTCGGCGAGGCGTCGGGAGTGCCTCGCAGGCGCCGTCGGGCGCGAAGCGCTACCAGGACGACTTGCGAACACCCGGCAGGAATCCCGCGTGCGCCTGCTCCCGCAGATTCACCCGGGACAGCCCGAAGGTGCGCAGGTAGCCGCGGGGGCGGCCGTCCACGCTGTCGCGGTTGCGGACGCGGGTGGCGCTCGCGTCGCGCGGCTGGCGGCGCAGTTCCTCCCGCGCGGCGGCCCGTTCGACCTCGGTCGAGGACGGCCGGCGGAGGATCTCCTTCAGTTCGGCCCGCCGCGCCGCGTACCGGGCGACGACCTCCCGGCGCCGCTCGTTCTTCGCGATCTTGCTCTTCTTCGCCATCAGACCCTCACCCCACGGGCCCGGATCCTGGCCACGGCCGCCTCGACGCCGATCGCGTCGACGGTCTTGATGCCCTTCGCGCTCAGCCGCAGCCGTACGTGACGGCCCTCACTCGGCAGCCAGTACCGCTTGCGCTGGACGTTCGGGTCGAAGCGGCGGGACGTGCGCCGGTGGGAGTGGGAGATGGAGTTGCCGAAGCCCGGCGTGGCGCCGGTCAGCATGCAGTGCGCGGACAAGGGTGACGCACCTCTCTCTGAGACGTCTTGGAAATGGGAGTCATTTTCATTAACATACCAGCCATGGCACGCAACGAACTCCGTCCCGTCATCAAGCTCCGGTCCACGGCCGGAACCGGCTTCACGTACGTCACCCGCAAGAACCGGCGCAACGACCCGGACCGGATGACCCTGCGCAAGTTCGACCCGGTCGCCGGCCGGCACGTCGACTTCCGAGAGGAGCGCTGACCGTCATGCGCGAGGGAACCCACCCGGAGTACGGCCCCGTCGTCTTCCGCGACCGCGCCGCGAACCACGCCTTTCTCACCCGCTCGACGCTCGCCGTCACGGCGGGGGAGAAGACGATCGAATGGCAGGACGGCCACACCTACCCGGTGGTGGACGTCGAGATCTCGAACGTGAGCCACCCCTTCTACACGGGCAACGCGCGGGTGCTGGACACCGCGGGCCGGGTGGAACGCTTCGAGCGCCGCTACGGAGCGGCCGGCGACGCGCACGGCAAGACGCGCGGCGAAGCGGGCGGTAAGGCGCTCGGTGAGGCGGGCGCCAAGCGCGGCGGTGCCGGCTGATGCCGTCCTCGCACCTTTGCGTCGTGATCGTCGGCGGCCTGCACGCGGATGCGCGGCAGGCCGCCGTCGCACGGCTGCTCGCCGACGTTCCCGGCAGCGTCGCCCTCCACCACGACCTGGCGACGGCCGCGGCGGGCACGGTCGTCCGTACGATCCGGGACGCCACCGGAATCGTGTCGGCGGGCGAGACCCCGCTCGTCAACGACTGCGCGTGCTGCGCCCTGCGCGAGGATCTGGTGCCGGAGCTGCGGCGCCTCGCGGACGCGGGCCTGACACGCCTCGCCGTCGTCGAACTGTGGGACTCGGTCGAGCCCAAGGCCATGGCCGAGGTCGTCGCGGCGGGTGGGCTCCGGCTGACCTCCGTGATCACCGCCGTCGACCCGGCCCTGCTCCTGCCCTACCTCGCCAACGGCGACGACCTCGCCGAGGTCGGGCTCGCCGCTGCCGCCACCGACCGGCGCACGGTCGCCGACACCTTCGCCCGCCAACTGGAGTACGCCCCCGTCCTCGCCCTCGCCTCCTCGGAACAGGCCGACGACGAGGACCGCGCGCTGCTGGCCCAACTCCATCCCACGGCCCGTCAGGTCCCGATCGACGCACTCGACGTGACGGACGGCGAACCCCGGTCCGAGAGAACCGGATCCGCGCTCGTCGATGCCGCGTTCGCCGGGTTCGACGTCGAAGCCGCGGCCGCGGCCCAGCATCCGGCCTGTGCGTTGTTGCCGGCCGAGGCCGACGAGGCCGGTGTCGGCACGCTCGTATGGCATCGGCGACGGCCGTTCCACCCCGAGCGGCTGTACGCGGCGCTGGAGGACCTGACCTGCGCGGCCGCGCGCAGCCGGGGGCGGTTCTGGCTCGCCGACCGGCCCGACACCCTGCTGCACTGGGACGCGGCCGGAGGCGCGCTCTGCGTGGAGAGCGCGGGCCCCTGGCTCGCCTCGCTCCCGGACGCCGCGTGGGACATGGTCCCGCCCGTCCGTCGCGCCGCCGCCGCGCTCGACTGGCACCCGAAGCACGGCGACTGCTGCCAGCACCTCGTCTTCACCTCGCCGGGGCTCGACCGCGAGGGGCTCGAACTGCTTCTGGAGTCCTGCCTGTTGACCGACGCCGAGTACGCCGCGGGCCCCGCCGCCTGGAAGCGACTCCTGCCCGCCTTCGACTCCCTCCTGGAGGTCTGAGCCATGGCCCGCAAGCCGGAACGCAAGCCCGCGGCCAAGTCCCGCCCCAACCCGCTGGACCGCGACGGGATCACGTACATCGACTACAAGGACACCGACCTGCTGCGGAAGTTCATCTCCGACCGCGGCAAGATCCGTAGCCGCCGGGTCACCCGGGTGACCGCGCAGCAGCAGCGGATGCTCGCCCGCGCGATCAAGAACGCGCGCGAGATGGCGCTGTTGCCGTACTCCGGCACCGGCCGCTGATCCCACTCGGCCGACACGCTCCACTCCGTGGAGAAGCGGAGGGGAAGCGCCCCGCTCGCCCACGTACAGAACGGGCTCCACCGTACGAACGCTTCCGGCACGACCGCCTCAAGGGCCTCGGCGAACTCCTCGACCACATGGGCACCGAAGCCGAAGCCGGCACCGAAGCCGGGACCGAGGCCGAGACTGAACCCGGCGGCGGCAAGTCATGAACCCCGCCCCGGACAGAGCCCTGCCCCCGCTCGGGAGGACGATCCGCTTCTCCGGCACCGTCGACGTGCGGATTCTCGCATACGAGCCGGAACGGATGCCGGGCGTCCGGTGGGTGGACGTCGATCCGGCGACCCTCCGGATTGGGCCATTACGTGAACGTTGAAACTCGAAGGGCCCGGTACGCGTCTCTTCTTATTGCATGAGGGATTCGACCCGGACGACCCAGCACGGATGATGGCGTAGAAGATCATGCACGGGGGCTGGAGAGCGCATGGCATGCGTTCTCCAGGGCAGACGCTGGACCAGATGCAGCCCGGCGAGTACCAGGCAGTAGTCGGGCGGTCAACACTCGGTAGTCAAATGGCGGTAAAAGCTGTAACCGTGGGACCACCCCCCGTGCACGTGCATCTGCCCATGCATCTGCACATGAACAGAGCTATGATCCGGGGCAGTTGGCCACTGCATCAATGGCCACATCGGCCACTGCACGACCGGGGAGCGACTTGTGGACCACGACGTGTACGACGTGGATGACCTGGATGACGTGTACAACGGCATGGCTGCGACCGAGCTGACCGGGGTGGCCTGGCAGAAGAGCAGGCACAGCAACTCGCAGGGCTCCTGCGTGGAGTTCGCGAGGCTGCCCGGAGGCGACGTGGCGGTGCGGAACTCGCGGTTCCCGGAAGGGCCCGCGCTCGTCTACACCCGCGCCGAGATCGAAGCCATGCTCCTGGGCATCAAGGACGGCGAGTTCGACCACCTGATTGCCGGCTGACGTGAGTCGGCACCGCACACCCGGGCGCGCCTTCGGGTGGGGCAACCGGCATAACTGACGGCAACGACCTTCTCGCGGCGCGTAACGCGCGTAGAACCGCGGCGCCAAAAAGCGCCGCGGTTCTCTATTCGGTCGAAACCCCGCCGACGGCCGGCTGCGGAAGCCTGAAGAGCGCCCATACGACCTTGCCGCTGAGCGTGCCCGCGAGCGGGTGCCAGCCCCAGCTGTCGGCGAACGAGTCGACCAGGAACAGGCCCCGGCCCGACTCCGCCGAGAAGTCCTCCGAGTCGCCCGCGACCGGACTGTCGTGACTGGGGTCGCGCACCGCGCACACCAGACGTGAGGTCCACCGCATCAAGTGCAGCCGCACGGGCGGGCCTTGGTCGTCCGAACGGGGTGTGTCCGAGGGCAGCGCGTGCCGCAGGGCGTTGGTCACGAGCTCGGAGACCACCAGGCAGACATCGTCGAAGCGCTCACCGATGTCCCACTGGTCCAGCGTTCTGCGGGTGAACTGCCGAGCTTCGCGCACCGCTTCGTAGCGCGCCGGCAGGGCGCAGGAAGCGGCGCTGGACACAGCCGCGGGGTCGAGCGGCGGAAGTCCCTGCCGTAAGGGCTCGAGCATGGTCGATCCATTCGTCCCCATGCGAGGCACTCCCGGGTGTTCGCGGTCGTTGCGATGCAGCGGTGGCGCGAGGACCATGGTTCCGAATGCGTACAGCAGATGCAAGGGCAGATGCACGTGCACGCGCCCGAATTAGACCTTCCTCTACCCTTTCTTGGTCATTTCTTCTGTCACCTTCTTCCCGCTTGTTGACCCTCTACTGATCTTTTCCTGTGTGGCCCCTTTGGAGTCTTTCCGTTTCTGTAACTGAACGAGTACAGCTTGAAGTGTTTTAGTGGCAGACTTCGGCCCTTGAAGACGGTTGGGGAGGCGGACGAACGTGAGCGCTGGTGAGTCGAGCGGCTCGGTGGTGCGGCGCATGCTGCTGGGATCACATCTGCGGCGCCTGCGGGAGTCGCGCGGAATCACCCGGGAAGCGGCCGGTTACTCGATCCGTGCCTCCGAATCGAAGATCAGCCGCATGGAGTTGGGACGGGTGAGCTTCAAGACGCGCGACGTCGAGGACCTGCTGACGCTGTACGGCATCACCGACGAGGCCGAGCGCACATCGCTCGTCTCCCTCGCCAAGGAGGCCAACGTCGCGGGCTGGTGGCACAGTTACTCGGACGTCCTGCCCAGTTGGTTCCCGACCTACGTCGGCCTGGAGGGCGCGGCCCATCTGATCCGGTCGTACGAAGTCCAGTTCGTGCACGGCCTGTTGCAGACGGAGGCCTACGCCCACGCGGTCGTCGCGCGCGGCATGCGGGGCGCCTCGCCCGCCGACATCGAGCGGCGCGTCGCGCTGCGCCTGGAGCGGCAGAAGTACCTCGTCTCCGAGAAGGCCCCGGAGTTCCACATCGTCCTCGACGAGGCCGCGCTGCGCCGCCCTTACGGCGACCGCGAGGTGATGCGGGGGCAACTCCAGCATCTGATCGAGGTGTCGGAGCGTCCCAACGTACGACTTCAGGTCATGCCGTTCAGCTTCGGCGGCCACTCGGGCGAGAGCGGTTCCTTCACCATCCTGAGCTTCCCCGAGTCCGACCTGTCGGACGTCGTCTATCTGGAGCAGCTCACCAGCGCGCTCTACCTGGACAAACGCGAGGACGTCACCCAGTACGAAGGCGCGCTCAAGCAGCTGCAGCAGGACAGTCCCGGGCCCTCCGAGAGCCGCGATCTGCTGCGGGGACTGCTCCAGCTCTCCTGACCTTCTCCCCACCGCCTCCGGCGAGTCTTCACGGTCTGTTCGCCTGTGAGTCTTCGTGGACTCTTCGGAGGTGCTCTCCAACTCCCTTTGGACGCAAGTACGATGACGTCTGATCAGACGTTGATCGGATGTGTCTGCTGACTCAGACTCGGATGTCTGCCTCGGCAGCAAGGGGATTGAGGGAGCACATGTCGTCCTACTTCACCGACTTGGCCCAGCAGTACATCGACGGCGAGTGGCGCCAGGGCACCGGCTCCTGGGACATCATCGATTTCAACCCGTACAACGGCGAGAAGCTGGCGTCGATCACCATAGCCACGGTCGACGAGGTCGACGAGGCCTACCTCGCCGCCCGGCGCGCCCAGAAGGAATGGGCCGCGACCAACCCGTACGCCCGTCGCGCCGTCTTCGAGAAGACCCTGCGCATTATCGAGGAGCGCGAGGCCGAGATCACCGAGGTGATCATCGCCGAGCTCGGCGGCACCCACCTCAAGGCGGGCTTCGAGCTCCACCTCGCCAAGGAGTTCCTGCGCGAGTCGATCCAGCTGGCGCTGCGCCCCGAGGGCAAGATCCTCCCCTCGCCGATCGACGGGAAGGAGAACCGCCTCTACCGCGTCCCCGTCGGTGTCGTCGGCGTGATCAGCCCCTTCAACTTCCCCTTCCTGCTCTCCCTGAAGTCCGTCGCGCCGGCTCTGGCGCTCGGCAACGGCGTGGTCCTCAAGCCGCACCAGAACACCCCGATCGTCGGCGGCTCCCTGGTGGCGAAGATCTTCGAGGACGCGGGCCTGCCCGGCGGTCTGCTCAACGTCGTCATCACCGACATCGCCGAGATCGGCGACGCCTTCATCGAGCACCCCGTCCCGAAGGTCATCTCCTTCACCGGCTCCGACAAGGTCGGCCGCCACGTCGCCACCGTCTGCGCCTCGCACTTCAAGAGCGCGGTGCTGGAGCTCGGCGGCAACAGCGCCCTGGTGGTCCTCGACGACGCGGACATCGACTACGCCGTCGACGCGGCGGTCTTCAGCCGCTACGTCCACCAGGGCCAGGTCTGCATGGCCGCCAACCGCGTTCTCGTGGACCGCTCGATCGCGGACGAGTTCACCGAGAAGTTCGTCGCCAAGGTGAAGACGCTGAAGGTCGGCGACCCGAGCGACCCCCAGACGATCATCGGCCCGGTCATCAACTCCTCCCAGGCGGACTCGCTCACCAACGCGGTCGACCAGGCGATCGCCGAGGGCGCCACGGCCCTGGTGCGCGGCGCCACCACCGACAACCTCGTCGAGCCGACCGTCCTGACGGACCTGCCCGCCGACTCCGCCATCCTCCGGCAGGAGATCTTCGGCCCGGTCGCGCTCCTCGTCACCTTCGACGGCGAGGAGGAGGCCGTCCGCATCGTCAACGACACCCCGTACGGGCTCAGCGGCGCCGTGCACACCGCCGACGTCGAGCGCGGTGTCGCCTTCGCCAAGCAGATCGACACCGGCATGTTCCACGTCAACGACGGCACCGTCCACGACGAGCCGCTGGTCCCCTTCGGCGGCGAGAAGCACTCCGGCATCGGCCGCCTGAACGGCGAGACGACCGTCGACGCCTTCACCACCCAGAAGTGGATCTCGGTCCAGCACGGCCGCAGCTTCTTCCCGTTCTAGGGATTGTTCCGTTCGGAGACTGTTCGTCGCCATCGGGTCCTTGCGGACAGAAGCTGACCGCAAGGACCCGTACGTTCGTCGGTGTCAGGCAGGGGATGCCAGGCAGGTGGACCGATGAAAGGCGGCGATCATGGTTACTCACGTTTCGGCGGAGACTCGCGGCGACGAGCGCGGAGCACTGCTCTCCTTCCTGGAGGCCGAGCGCGGCGGGATCCGCCGGGCCCTGATCGGCCTGACGCCGGAACAGGCCACGAGCCGGCCGAGCGCGAGCGAACTGTCCCTGGCCGGGCTGCTCAAGCACGTCGCCGAGACCGAGCAGGCCTGGATCGCCCGCGCCAAGGGCGAGCCGCCCGCCGTCGAGCGGGACGAGTCGACCTGGCACGAGTGCTTCGCGCTCGTCGGCGACGAGACCGTCGAGTCGCAGCTCGCGTACTGGGAGAAGGTGGCCGCCGAGACGGAGGCGTTCATCCGCTCGGTGCCCAGCCTCGACGAGACCTTCGCACTGCCCGAAGCCCCCTGGTTCCCCCGGGAACGGGTCTCGATGCGCTGGGTGGCGCTCCACCTGATCCGCGAGACGGCCCGGCACGCCGGCCACGCCGACATCATCCGCGAGTCCCTGGACGGCGCCACCGCCTTCGAGCTGGTCGCCCGCGCGCAGGAGGGTTGACCTTCGCGCCCCCATCTGCCCCCATAACCTGGACCGCATGTCAGCGATCCGTCTCCTGGTGCTGGGTGCCGTCCGCCAGCACGGGCGGGCCCACGGCTACCAGGTGCGCAACGACCTCGAGTACTGGGGCGCGCACGAGTGGTCCAACGCCAAGCCCGGCTCGATCTACCACGCGCTCAAGCAGATGGCGAAACAGGGACTGCTGCTCGCCCACGAGATCGCCCCGTCCACGGCGGGCGGCCCGCCGCGCACCGAGTACGAGATCACGGACCAGGGCGCCGAGGAGTACTTCACGCTGCTGCGCCGGTCGCTGACCGCGTACGACCAGAAACCGGACGTCCTCTCGGCCGCGCTCGGCTTCATGGTCGACCTCCGCCGTGCGGAGACCCTCGAACTCCTCCAGGAGCGGGTGCGCGCCATCGAGGAGTGGCGCAAGTCCGTCACCGGGTACTACACCCCCGAGGACGGCCCCGGACAGCTCGGCCACATCGGCGAGATCATGAACTTCTGGGTCCACTCCGCCGACTCCGGCGCACAGTGGACCCGGGGCCTGATCGAGCGCATCCAGGGCGGCGCGTACACCTTCGCCGGGGAGGGCGAACCCTTCGTCGGCGTCCTGGTGGACGGCGAGGAGAACCCGTACGCCACGGGAACCCCGCACCCCGGCGACCAGGAGTAGCCACGCCCTTGGCCGGACAGCCCCTAGTGATGGAAGCCCGTCGCCGCCTCCTTGTCCTGGGTCAGCGGATGCGGCAGCCTGCGCAGTTGGGGCACCAACCGGCTCAGGTCCTCGATGAACAGGTCGGCGAGATCCACCGAGAAGCCGTTGCGGCACACCACACGCAGGACGGACAGGTCCTCCCGGTTGGCCGGGAAGGTGTACGCGGGCACCAGCCAGCCGCTCTCCCGCATGCGCCGGGACACGTCGAAGACGTCGTACGCGGTCACATGGGGTGCCGTGGTGAAAGCGAAGACGGGCAACTCGTCGCCCCGGGTGAGGAGTCGGAAGTCCTCCAGCGCCTCGATCCGCTCGGCGAGCCCGCGGGCCAGGTCTCTGGTCGTCTGCTGCACGGCCCGGAAGCCCTCCCGGCCCAGCCGTAGGAACGTGTAGTACTGCGCCACGACCTGCGCGCCCGGACGGGAGAAGTTGAGGGCGAAGGTCGGCATGTCGCCGCCCAAGTAGTTGACCCGGAAGACGAGTTCCTCGGGCAGGTCGGCCTCGGTCCGCCACAGCGCCCAGCCGACGCCCGGGTAGACCAGCCCGTACTTGTGGCCCGAGGTGTTGATCGAGGACACGCGCGGCAACCTGAAGTCCCAGACCAGGTCCGGGTCGAGGAAGGGGGCGATCATCGCGCCGGACGCGCCGTCGACATGGACGGGGATGTCCAGGCCCGTACGCTCCTGGAGCTGGTCGAGGGCCGCGCACAGCTCGGCGATCGGCTCGTAGGACCCGTCGAAGGTGGAGCCGAGGATGCCGACGACCCCGATGGTGTTCTCGTCGCACAGCTCGGCCGCCGCCTGGGGGTCGAGATGGAACCGGTCGCCCTCCATGGGCACCTGGCGTGCCTCGACCTCCCAGAAGTTGCAGAACTTCTCCCAGCACACCTGGACGTTCACCCCCATCACGAGATTGGGGCGCGCTCCGGGGTAGCGGTCCGCGTTCCGCTGCATCCAGCGCCGCTTCAGCGCCATGCCGGCGAGCATGCACGCCTCGCTCGATCCGGTCGTCGAACAGCCGACGGTGGACGCCGGATCCGGCGCGTTCCACAAGTCCGCGAGTATCGCCACGCAGCGGCGCTCCAGCTCGGCGGTGCGCGGGTACTCGTCCTTGTCGATCATGTTCTTGTCCCGGCACTCGGCCATCAGCACCCCCGCCTGCGGTTCCATCCAGGTGGTGACGAAGGTGGCGAGGTTCAGCCGCGCGTTCCCGTCCAGCATCAGGTCGTCGTGGACGACCTGATACGCGGTGTTGGGTGGCAGCGGCCCGTCCGGAAGCCGGTGCTTGGGCGGGGCCTCGGTCATGCCCCCGACCGGATTCGCCTCCCCGAAGAAGGGGTTGACGGACACCGGTCGCTCGTCGGGCTTCTCGGGACCTTGGTGGAGCGGCATGGGATCTCCCATCGAGTCGGCGGTCGGACGGTCCTACTGGTTGATCGGAGGGTCCTACTGGTTGAGCGGATCGGGGGTCCTACTGGTTCATCGGATCGGGTTTCCACTGGTTCATCGGATCGGAGGGGCCTGTCGGTTCACCGGATCGCGCTCCCGTTGGCGCGCAGCTGCATCTGCGGGCGTCCGGTGACGATCAGCCAGGCCGGTACCGAGGCCAGCACCAGCACGGGCAGCACGGCAGGCTGGGCCACCAGGACGGCCGCGGTGAACAGACTGATCCAGCCCTGCCGGGTGACGGCCAGGAGCACACCCAGGACCGCGCACATCACGGCGAGCGTGGGATTCACCTGCGGTACCAACGCGTGCGCGCACAGCCCGAGAGCTACCCCGGCGAACACGGAGGGAAAGATCCGGCCGCCCCGGAAGCCGCACGAGGTGGCGACCAGCAGCGCGGCCAGCTTCACCGCGAACATCAGCGCGAACCGGCCCGCCGACCAGCCCTCCGGGTTCGCCGCGAGGGTCTTCACCTCATCCAGGCCCTTGAAGAGCGTCAGAGGCCCGCCCAGCGCCCCCAGCAGCCCCAGGACGAGACCGCCCACGGGAAGCGCCACCATGGGGTGCCTGAGCCGCGAGAAAGCGCCGTGGGCGTAAGGGAGGGCGCACACCGCGGTCATCCCGATCGCCGCGGCCAACGAGGCGACCACCAGGGCGCTCAGCAGGTCGCCCCAGTGGGGGCCTCCGTAGGCGGGCAGCGCGAGGTCGAAGCTCGGGTGCTCCAGCAGCACCATGGTGAGCGCGCCCGTGCCGCCCGCGAGCAGCGGCGGCAGCAGCCGGTCCCAGAAGGCGCCGGGCCCCGGCTGCCCGGCCAGTACCTCGGAGAAGATCAGCGCGGCGGCCACCGGCGTACCGAACAGGGCGCCGATCGTGCCCGCGACCGCCAGGCCCACCCACAGCCCCACGGCGGAGCCCGGGACCACGCGGGTGCCGAGCCAGTAGGCGAGGGCCACGTTGACGGCCGTGATCGGGTTCTCGGGGCCCAGGCTCACCCCGCCCGCCAGCGTCAGGACGGTGGCGACGAGCAGCCCGGGCAGAACGCGGGGCGGCAGGGGAGCGTCGACCAGGCCCGTGGTCGCCGGATCCGGCCCCGCGTGCCCCGGTACCTTCCACACGACCAGACCCACCGCGATGCCGGTCGCCGTGAGCATCACGACCATCCACAGCACGGAGTAGCGGCCCACGCCCAGTGCGTCCGGAAGGGTCTCCCACAGGACGTCCTTGAACCGGTCGGCGAGCAGGCTGACGCCCAGCAGGACGAGCGCCGCGGCCACACCGACCACCACGGAGGGCACGATCAACGGCAGTAGACGCCGTAAGGGGGTCGACGTGGACGCATCGGTGCTCACGGCCACACCTTAAGCGGGCAAAAGCCGCACAACACCCCGAAGGGTGCGCTCCGGCGCCTGGGAATTCCGGCTTGCACCTCACGTGGCGTGAGGGCTGATGGTGGGACGCGTACCGAGGAAGGAGCGGAAGTGGGCTACTCAGTGGGCCAGGTCGCCGGTTTCGCCGGGGTCACGGTGCGCACCCTGCACCACTACGACGAGATCGGCCTGCTCGTTCCGAGCGAGCGCAACCACGCGGGGCACCGGCGCTACAGCGACGCCGACCTCGACCGGTTGCAACAGATCCTGTTCTACCGGGAGCTGGGCTTCCCGCTCGACGAGGTCGCGGCCCTGCTCGACGACCCGGAGGCGGACCCGCGCGCGCACCTGCGCCACCGGCACGAGCTGCTGACCGCCCGGATCGAGAAGCTGCAGAAGATGGCCGCGGCCGTGGAGCACGCCATGGAGGCACGCACGATGGGCATCAACCTCACGCCCGAGGAGAAGTTCGAGGTCTTCGGGGACAAGGATCCCGAGGAGCACGCGGAGGAGGCCGAACGGCGGTGGGGCGGCACGGCGGAGTACGCCGAGTCACAGCGCCGCGCCGCCCGCTACACCAAGGACGACTGGCAGCGCATCCAGGCCGAGGTCGCCTCCTGGGGCGAGCGCTACGACGCCCTCATGGAAGCGGGCGAACCCGCGACCGGCGAGCGGGCCATGGACATGGCCGAGGAACACCGGCAGCACATCGGCAAGTGGTTCTACGACTGCTCGTACGAGCTCCACGGCTGCCTCGGCGTGATGTACGTGTCCGACGAACGCTTCAAGGCGTACTACGACTCCATGCGCCCGGGTCTCGCCGAGCACCTCAGGGACGCGATCACGGCGAACGCGGCCCGGCACTCCCAGGAAGCCTGACGGCAAGACGGTAAGGGGCACCCGCCCCTGCGGGTGCCCCTTACCGGATTCCGGTTCTACGGCCGGTCGCGCCCTACTCCTTCACCAGGACCACCGCGGTGCCGTACGCGCACACCTCCGTGCCCACGTCCGCCGCCTCGGTCACGTCGAACCGCATCATCAGCACGCCGTTCGCCCCCCGCACGCGTGCCTGCTCGACGAGTCGTTCCATGGCCTGGTTGCGGGTCTCCACGAGGGTCTTGGTGAGCCCCTTGAGCTCGCCGCCGATCATCGACTTCAGGCCCGCGCCGATCTGGCTGCCCAGATGCCGGGATCGTACGGTGAGGCCGAAGACCTCGCCGATGACCTGGTGGACGCGGTAGCCGGGCGCGTCGTTCGTCGTCACGACCAGGACGTCCGACCGGGGTCCCTGGCCGCCTCCGTATTCATCGATGCCCATGGCCCACAGCTTTGTCCCAGTGGGCACACAGTGCATCCTGGGGGCACTGATGGAACCTGGCACGGACACTGTGCGTTGATAGCTTTGGCCGACAGTACTGATGTGCTGCCGTACTGCCGTCCCAGGACCGCCGTACTCTTCCTTCACCCCTCAGGAGCCCGGAACCGTGACGACGCTTGCCCTTGGTCCAAGCTGGCTGGATCCGAACACGCTCCTGGACAACTTCGGCATCTGGGGCCTGCTGCTCGTCGTCTTCGCCGAGTCCGGCCTGCTGATCGGCTTCTTCCTGCCGGGTGACTCGCTGCTGTTCACCTGCGGTCTGCTGATCGCGTCGAACCAGCTGGACTTCCCGCTGTGGGGGGCCGTCGCCCTGATCTGCGTCGCCGCGGTCCTCGGCGACCAAGCGGGTTACCTGTTCGGCAAGAAGGTCGGCCCCTCGCTCTTCACCCGCCCGGACTCCCGCCTCTTCAAGCAGGAGAACGTGGTCAAGGCCCACGAGTTCTTCGAGAAGTACGGGCCCAAGTCCCTGGTCCTCGCCCGCTTCGTGCCCATCGTGCGCACCTTCACGCCGATCATCGCGGGCGTCAGCGGCATGAAGTACCGCTCCTTCATCACCTTCAACATCATCGGTGGTGTCCTGTGGGGCGCGGGCGTCACGCTGCTCGGCTCCTGGCTCGGCAAGATCGACTTCGTCAAGAACAACATCGAGGCGATCCTGATCCTGATCGTCCTCGTCTCGGTGGTCCCGATCGCCATCGAGTTCCTGCGGGCGCGCTCCAAGGCCAAGAAGAACCCGCCGGAGCCGGAGGCCCCCCAGGGTCCGGCCGCCTACCAGCAGCAGCCCACGCCCCCCGCCATGGACGACGCGACGCGCCCGCTGCGCATGCACCAGCCGCAGCAGAGCCACGACCCGTACCAGCAGGACCGGCACCAGCAGGACCAGTACGCCCAGGGATACCCGCAGCGGCAGCCCCAGCAGCCGTACGGCAACCAGGACCAGGGTTACTACCAGGGCCAGGGCCAGGGCTACGACCAGAACTACGGTCAGAACTACGACCCGAACTACGACCCGAACTACGACCAGGGCCAGGGCTACCCGCCCCAGCAGGGTTACCCGCAGCAGCAGCCTTACGGCAACCAGGACCAGAGCTACCAGCAATACCCGTACGGCAACTGAGCGCCCCGAAAGGGGCGCGGGGCTGTGACATATGCGGCTCCGCCGCGTGGGCGCGACCAGCCACAACGAACCCGCAGCCGCCGTCCTGCGAACAGCACCGAGTTCGTAGGCGCCCGACGCTCAGAACCCCCGCGTCCGCTTCGCGGCCCTGCGCCCCCCGGCGGAGCCCCCCGGCACCCGCAGGAACAGCCGGGAGATCTCCGACCCCAGGTTCACGCCGATGGCGATGGCCATGGCGAGCGCCGCGGCCTTGGAGAGCGACACCAGGCCCTTGTCGACGTTGCTCTGGGCGATCGACAGCAGCCCGAAGTAAGTGGCCGACCCTGGGAGCAGGGGCCCTATCGCGGCGGTCGTGTACGGCAGCGCGGACGCGAACCGGTAGCGGGACAGCAGCTGCCCGAAGAGGCCCACCAGGCCCGCCGCGACGGCGGTGGAGGCGACCGGCGAGATACCGCCCGCGTAGTGCATCGCCCCGTACACCGACCAGGCGACGCCTCCGTTGAGGGTCACCGCGAGCACGGTGGATCGTTCCTGCTGGAGCAGGACGGCGAAGGTCAGCGACAGCAGCATGGCGGCGGCGATCTGCAGCAGGGGCCGCTCGGAGATGCTGAGCGCCTGGTCCGGATTGAGCGCGGCGCCGAACTTCACGCCGAAATAGAGCACGATGAGGACGCCGACGATGATGCCGACGAAGAGGTACATGACCTCCAGGAGGCGCGCGGACGCGGTGATGTAGAAGCCGGTCAGCCCGTCCTGGACGCCCGCGACGAGCGCCCGCCCGGGCAGCAGCGCGAACAGTCCACCGGTGATCACCGCGGACGAGTTCGTGTCGACGTGCGCGAGCTGGAGCGCGACACCTATCGCGGCCGGCGGCATCGCGGCCACCGTGAACTGGTAGAACTCCGGCAGCCCGCGCCCCGCGCAGAGCCAGGCCAGCCGGTCGCCCAGCATCGCGCCGAGCGCCGCGGCGACGAACACGATCGCGTCACCGCCCACGAGTACCGAGGCCGCACCCGCCAGCAGCCCGGTGCAGCCGGTCAGCACCCAGCCGGGATACGGGTGCCGGTTGCGCCGCATCTCCGCGAGGCGCCGGTAGGCCTCCTCCAGGGAGAACGCGGTCTCCGGGTCGCTCAGGTCGTCGACGAGCCGGTAGACGGCCGCGAGCCGTGTGTAGTCGGTGCCCCGGCGGCGTACGGTCCGGGAGGCCGTCACGGGATCGTCCACCAGGGACGGCTGGTGCGAGATGGACAACAGGGTGAAGGTGACGTTCGGCTCGCAGCGGTCCAGGCCGAACGAGCGGCAGACGGCGAACATCGCCGTCTCCACGTCCTCGGCGCCCTCACCGCCCGCGAGCAGCAACTCGCCGATGCGCAGCGTCAGGTCGAGCACGCGGGGGACGGCCGGGCCGGCCTCGTCCTCCTTGTGCAGCAGTTCGGGTGCCGGACGCTCGGCCACCGGCATGCGCAGCATCGTGCGCATCCGGTCCTGCCAGGGCACGTCCTTGGTTAGGCTGACCACGGGGACGCCGGTCGCCGGTGTGAAGGCGGGCGGGGCGTGCTTCGCGCTGTAGGTGCGCGGGGTGCTGAACGCCGACCCCTCGGACTCGGTGCCGGCCGTCTCGGGCGGCACGAGCCCCTTGGGGACCGCGAACTCCGACGTGGTCCCCGATTCGTCCTCGACCGCCGGTGCCACGCCGTCCGGCTGCGCGAAGGCACTCCTCGCCTCGTCCGACTGCGGTTTGCGGTCCTCCGCCTCCGTCACCCACCACTCCCGCTGTTGCCGACCGTGCGCCTTCCGTACGCCCCAGTATGCGCACGGATACGCGAACGGGCCGCGCCACCCCAGGAGGGGTCACGCGGCCCGCGGGGCTCAGGAGGGATCAGTGACCGCCCTGCTCCTTCAAGCGCTTGTAGGAACGCTCGATCTCGGCCTCGGCCTCCGCGCGGCCGACCCAGTTGGCGCCCTCGACGGACTTGCCGGGCTCGAGGTCCTTGTAGACCTCGAAGAAGTGCTGGATCTCCAGGCGGTCGAACTCCGACACGTGGTGGATGTCCCGCAGGTGCTCCACACGCGGGTCGTGCGCCGGGACGCACAGCAGCTTGTCGTCGCCGCCGGCCTCGTCCGTCATGCGGAACATGCCGATCGCGCGGCACTGGATGAGGCAGCCCGGGAAGGTCGGCTCGTCCAGGATGACCAGCGCGTCCAGCGGGTCGCCGTCCTCGCCGAGGGTGTTCTCGACGAAGCCGTAGTCGGCCGGGTAGCTGGTCGAGGTGAAGAGTCGACGGTCCAAGCGGATCCGACCGGTCTCGTGGTCCACCTCGTACTTGTTCCGCGAACCCTTCGGAATCTCGATCGTGACGTCGAACTCCACCGGTGGCTCCTCCATGATCAACACATAGTTCTGGTGGTTAAGTGTCCCTCACGCAGGTGTGTGATCGCGAAAGGGGCTGGTGGTCGTGCCAGAGCTGAGGGCTTGGCGGGCCGCGAGACCGCATGTGGTGCGGATCAAGCGGACCGTGCAGCCGCATGTGACGCGGGTCGCGCAGGCCGTGCAGCCGCGTGTGACGAGGGCTGCGCAGTCCGTGCGACCGCATGTGGTGCGGGCTGCTCAAGCCGTGCGGCCGCGTTCCGTGAAGTTCACGACCCCGCGGCTCACAGCCGTCGCCGCCACCGCGGGCCTGGCACTCGCGGCCGGGGCGGTGGCCTTCGCCGGCCCCTGGGACTCCTCCGGTCAGCGTACGGCCGAGCGCGACTGGGCCGCATCGCGAGAAGGGGAGGGTGGCGCAGATCACGGGCGCAGTTCCGATACGTCCCCCACGGCGCCGAAGCCCGCGCCCAGCGCCGCCTCCGTGCTGACCGGTCTCGGCGGCTCCACCGTCTCGGTGCCCGCACCCACCCAGAAGGCCCTCACGAGCACCCTCGACCGGCTCCTGGGCGACCCCGCGCTCGGCGGGCGGCGCACGGCCGTGGTCGTCGACGTGGCGACCGGCAAGCGGCTGTACGGGAAGGGCGCCGACGACGCGCAGACCCCGGCCTCCACCACGAAGATCGCCACCGCTGTCGCCGCGCTCTCCGCGGCGGGCGCCGACCACCGCATCGAGACCCGCGCGGTCCTGGAGCCCGGCACCAAGGAGGTCGTGCTCGTCGGCGGCGGCGACCCCACGCTGACCGCCCGCAAGGAGGCGGCGGGCTGGGCGAGCCTGCGCACCCTGGCCGACGAGACGGCGACCGCCCTGAAGGCCCGTCATCTGAACCAGGTGACGCTCTCGTACGACACCTCGCTCTACGCCGGTCCCGCCCTGCACCCCATCGGCACCAACCCCAACCTCGCGCCGGTCAGCGCCCTGATGGTCGACGAGGCCCGCACCGACGACTCGGCCAGCGGCCCGGTCACCCGCGCCGCGGACCCGGCGGCGGCCGCGGCCGGGAAGTTCGCGGGGCTGCTGGAGGCCAAGGGCATCAAGACGACGACCCCCGGCCCCTCCAGGGCGACGAACCGCTCAGAGTCCCTCGCCTCGGTCTCCTCGCCGCCGCTGTCCGCCCTCATCGAGCGGATGCTGACGAACAGCGACAACGACATCGCGGAGGCCATGGCCCGCCAAGTCGCCCTCGCCACCGGCCGACCGGCCGACTTCGATGGCGGCGCGGCGGCGATCGACGGCGAGCTGAAGAAGCTCGGACTCCCGCTGTCCGGCGCGCACTTCACGGACGGCAGCGGTCTGAACCGGGACGACAGACTGACGGCGGACCTGCTCACGGCCCTCCTGGTCAAGGCCGGTGACCCCGCCCACCCCGAACTCCGGCCCATCCTGACCGGTCTGCCGGTCGCGGGCTTCACGGGCACCCTCAGCGACCGTTACGCCGACGACGCGTCCGGCACAGGCCTCGTACGCGCCAAGACCGGCACGCTGACCGGGGTGAACACCCTGGCGGGCACGGTCGTCGACGCCGACGGCCGCCTGCTGGCCTTCGCCTTCCTGGCCTCCGACACGACCGACCCCTCGGCGGCCCAGTCGGCCCTGGACCGTACCGCCTCGGCACTGGCGGGCTGCGGCTGCCGTTAGGGCCTGTCCGGCCAGGTCCTGGGCACCACTCGTACCACGAGCCCCGTGCGCCCCGGAGCACGGGCGCATCCGGCGCCTTACCCCTCACCGCACTTGGACCCGCTCACGTACGGTTGACGCATGACGAGCATCGGTGGTGCCGAGATGGTCGACTGGAATCTCGCGGTGGCGACCGCGACACGGCTTGTGCGGCCTGGCCCCGAGGTGAGCCGCGACGAGGCCCGAGAGGTCGTCGCGGAGCTGCGCCGGCATGCGAAGGCCTCTGAGGAACACGTCCGGGGCTTCACTCGTATGGGCACGGACGACATCCACGACACCCCCATCCTGGTGGTGGACCGCCCGGGCTGGGTCCGGGCGAACGTCGCGGGGTTCCGGGAGCTCCTGAAGCCCCTGCTGGACAAGATGCAGGAACGGCGGGGGACCACCCCGGGCGGGGCCGTCCTCGGCGCCGTCGGCGGCAAGGTCACCGGCGTGGAGCTGGGCATGCTGCTGTCGTTCCTGTCGTCGCGCGTCCTCGGGCAGTACGAGACCTTCGCCCCGGCGACGAGGGAACTCCCGGCGGGTGAGAACGGCGGCGGCAGGCTCCTTCTCGTCGCGCCGAACATCGTCCACGTGGAGCGCGAACTCGACGTGGAGCCCCACGACTTCCGCCTGTGGGTGTGTCTGCACGAGGAGACGCACCGTACGCAGTTCACGGCCGTGCCCTGGCTGCGCGACCACCTGGAGGGCGAAATCCAGTCTTTCTTGGGCGAGACCGAGGTCGACCCCATGACGGTCCTGGAGCGCATCAGGGAGGCGGCCCAGTCGCTCGCGGGCGGCCGTCCCGAGGGCGAGGAGGACGACGGGGGCCGGTCCCTGGTCGAGATCGTGCAGACGCCGGCCCAGCGGGAGATCCTCGGCCGCCTCACCGCCGTGATGTCCCTCCTGGAGGGCCACGCGGACTTCGTGATGGACGGCGTGGGTCCGGACGTGGTCCCGTCCGTGGGCGAGATCCGCGAGAAGTTCCAGCAGCGCCGGGCCAAGGGGGCCTCGCGGCTCGACCTCGCCCTGCGCAAGCTGCTCGGTTTGGACGCCAAACTGAAGCAGTACAGGGACGGTGAGCGGTTCGTGCGCGCGGTCGTCGACCAGGTGGGCATGGACGGCTTCAACCGTGTGTGGACTTCCCCGAACACCCTCCCGACCAAGACGGAGATCGCCAAACCGGCGGACTGGGTCGCGAGGGTGCACCGCAAGGCGGAGTCGTGAACCCTACGGCAAGGTCGTGAAACGAATTCGGCCGACGGCAGGTGAACGCCCCTCCAATCACCCGTCCGAGGGACCGTGAGCCAACGGTAGGCGTGCAATGCTCGGGGAACGGCCCGTTTCTGTCACCATCTACACACTCTGTGTGACCAGACTCGGGCTCACCCCCCGAAAACTTCATGAAGGGAACCGGACATGGGTCCCCATCCTGCGGTCGCGGCGATACGCCTGGCGGTCCGCCGCGTACTCCACGACGTCCTCACCGACCACACCCGTCCCCCAGGCGAGTCCTCCCCGCTCGTCCTCGTCGCCTGCTCCGGCGGCGCCGACTCCATGGCGCTCGCCTCGGCTCTCGCCTTCGAAGCCCCCAAACTCGGCATCCGCGCCGGTGGCATCACCGTGGACCACGGTCTGCAGCCCGGCTCCGATCTGCGCGCCGACGACGTCGTCTCCCGCCTCGTCGAGCTCGGCATGAACCCCGTCGAGTCCCTCGCCGTCACCGTGGGCCGCGACGGCGGCCCCGAGGCCGCCGCCCGCGATGCCCGGTACGCCGCCCTGGACGCCGCCGCCGAGCGCCACGGCGCCTCCGCCGTCCTGCTCGGCCACACCCGTGACGACCAGGCCGAGACGGTTCTGCTGGGCCTCGCCCGCGGCTCCGGCATCCGCTCCCTGTCCGGCATGGCCGCGGTCTCGGGGGCCGGCGGCCGTTACCGCCGACCGTTCCTGCACCTGGACCGGCAGACCGCCCGCAAGGCCTGCATGGTCCAGTCGCTGCCCGTCTGGGACGACCCGCACAACGCCGACCCGGCCTACACCCGCTCCCGGCTGCGCCACGAGGGCCTGCCCGCCCTGGAGAAGGCGCTCGGCAAGGGAGTCGTCGAGGCCCTCGCCAGGACGGCACAGCTGTCCCGTGACGACGCCGACGCCCTCGACGCCTGGGCCCGCCAGGCCGAGGCCTCCGTACGCGACACGGCGGGCCTCCTGGAGTGCGCGAAGCTCTACGCGCTGCCGCCCGCCGTACGCCGCCGCATCCTGCGCCGCGCCGCCATCGAGGCGGGCGCCCCGGCCGGTTCGCTGTTCGCCCGCCACATCGAAGAAGTCGACCGGCTGATCACCGGCTGGCGCGGTCAGGGAGCCATCAATCTCCCGGGCAAAGTCGTCGCTCAGCGACAGGGTGGCAGACTGGTGATTCGGCAAGGCTGAAACCGGACCCTCCATCGGGACCGCTCACGCGGCTCTCCGGGACCCCTGACTCGGGTCGCGGGCGGTCCGGGCGGCCGAGCGAGCGAGCCGAAGGGGAGCGACATCGGCGCCCCGTAGGTGAACGAGCCCGAAAAAAGTGGGACCGGACGACCGAAAGTGATGCGGGTGGACGCGAAAGACATGGGCACCGACCTCAAGTCGGTGCTCATCACCAAGGAAGAGATCGACGCCAAGCTGGCTGAGCTGGCTGCGAAGATCGACGCGGAGTACGTGGGCAAGGACCTGCTGATCGTCGGTGTCCTCAAGGGCGCCGTCATGGTCATGGCGGACCTCGCGCGTGCGCTGTCCACCCCCGTCACCATGGACTGGATGGCGGTGTCGTCGTACGGCGCGGGCACCCAGTCCTCGGGTGTGGTGCGGATCCTCAAGGACCTCGACACCGACATCAAGGGCAAGCACGTCCTGATCGTCGAGGACATCATCGACTCCGGGCTGACCCTGTCCTGGCTGATCTCCAACCTCGGCTCCCGCGAGCCGGCCTCCCTCAAGGTGTGCACGCTGCTGCGCAAACCGGAGGCGGCCAAGGTCGCGATCGACGTGGAGTGGGTCGGCTTCGACATCCCGAACGAGTTCGTGATCGGCTACGGCCTCGACTACGCGGAGAAGTACCGCAACCTCCCGTTCGTCGGTACGCTCGCGCCTCACGTCTACGGCGGCTGAACCTCCGGGTCCCACTCCTCGTAAGACGATCGGGAACCCCAGCGGGTTTCGCGCCGTTGGAGCATGCGTGGGAGGGATTCCCAGTCGTCCCCTGCAGCTTCGGGTGACAATGCTGGGGTACCGTCCGAAGAACAGTCTTTAAAAGTCTTTATCAAACTCACTATGGCAGGAGGGACGGGGCGGCACCGCTCCGTATGGATGGACGTGAAGCGATACTTCCGTGGGCCGGTCATGTGGATCGTGCTGGCCGTCCTTGCCGTGGTCGTGTTGATGCAGGTCGTCGGCTCGTCCGGCGGCTACAAGACAGTGGACACCGGCCAGGTCGTCCAGGCGATCAATGACAACAAGGTCCAAGAGGCCAAGCTGACCACCGGTGACGAGCAGGTCATCAAGGTGCAGCTCAAGGACGGCCAGAAGGTCTCCGGCAGCTCCAAGATCCAGGCGAGCTACATCGGTGACCAGGGCGTCAACCTCGCCAACACACTCCAGGACAAGTTCCAGAACAAGCAGATTCCGGACGGCTACACGGTCTCGCCGTCCAAGCAGAACCCGTTCCTCGGCATCCTGCTGTCTCTGCTTCCCTTCGTCCTCATCGTCGTCGTCTTCCTGTTCCTGATGAACCAGATGCAGGGCGGCGGCTCCCGGGTCATGAACTTCGGGAAGTCCAAGGCGAAGCTCATCACCAAGGACACCCCGAAGACGACGTTCTCGGACGTCGCGGGCTCGGACGAGGCGGTCGAGGAGCTCCAGGAGATCAAGGAGTTCCTCCAGGAACCGGCGAAGTTCCAGGCCGTCGGGGCGAAGATCCCCAAGGGTGTGCTCCTGTACGGGCCTCCTGGAACCGGTAAGACGCTGCTCGCACGCGCTGTCGCGGGCGAGGCGGGCGTTCCCTTCTACTCGATCTCGGGTTCCGACTTCGTCGAGATGTTCGTCGGTGTCGGTGCCTCCCGAGTCCGTGACCTGTTCGAGCAGGCCAAGGCGAACGCTCCGGCGATCGTCTTCGTCGACGAGATCGACGCGGTCGGCCGCCACCGTGGCGCCGGCCTCGGCGGTGGTCACGACGAGCGCGAGCAGACGCTGAACCAGCTGCTCGTCGAGATGGACGGCTTCGACGTGAAGGGCGGTGTGATCCTCATCGCCGCCACGAACCGGCCCGACATCCTCGACCCGGCGCTGCTGCGTCCCGGCCGCTTCGACCGTCAGATCGCGGTCGACCGCCCGGACATGCAGGGCCGTCTGGAGATCCTCAAGGTTCACCAGAAGGGCAAGCCGGTCGCGCAGGACGTCGACCTCTCGGCCGTCGCCCGTCGCACCCCCGGCTTCACGGGTGCCGATCTCGCCAACGTGCTGAACGAGGCCGCGCTTCTGACGGCCCGCAGCGACTTGAAGCTGATCGACAACTCCATGCTGGACGAGGCGATCGACCGCGTGGTCGCGGGCCCGCAGAAGCGGACCCGGATCATGTCGGACAAGGAGAAGAAGATCACCGCGTACCACGAGGGCGGCCACGCCCTGGTCGCGGCGGCGTCTCCGAACTCCGACCCGGTCCACAAGATCACGATCCTGTCGCGTGGCCGTGCCCTCGGCTACACGATGGTCCTGCCGGACGAGGACAGGTACTCCACGACGCGCAACGAGATGCTGGACCAGCTGGCCTACATGCTGGGCGGCCGCGCGGCCGAGGAGCTCGTCTTCCACGACCCGACCACGGGCGCTGCGAACGACATCGAGAAGGCCACCGCAACGGCCCGCGCGATGGTCACGCAGTACGGCATGACCGAGCGGCTGGGCGCGATCAAGTTCGGCGGCGACAACACCGAGCCCTTCCTGGGCCGGGAGATGTCGCACCCGCGTGACTACTCGGAAGAGGTCGCCGCGCTCGTCGACGAAGAGGTCAAGAAGCTCATCGAGAACGCGCACAACGAGGCCTGGGAGATCCTGGTCGAGAACCGCGACGTCCTCGACGCGCTGGTGCTCCAGCTGCTGGAGAAGGAGACGCTGAGCAAGGAGCAGATCGCCGAGATCTTCGCTCCGATCCACAAGCGCCCGGCCCGCCCCGCGTGGACCGGCTCCTCCCGGCGCACCCCGTCCACCCGCCCGCCGGTGCTCTCCCCCAAGGAGCTGTCGCTGACGAACGGGGCGAACGGATCGACGCCGGCCATCGCCAATGTGACGGAGTCCGTCCCGGCGAAGGAAGTGGCTCCGGAGGATCGCTCCGAGAGCTGATCCGGCTCCCGGTGGCCCCACCAGGCCCGGAATGGATGCCGCGCCCCCCAGGTTCTAGCCTGGGGGGCGCGGCATTTTGGCACGACCGCACGTTTTGGACGCGTCGACCAGCACGCGCAAGATCCACAGGAACGAGGACCACATGACCGACCCCGTGACGCTGGACGGCGAAGGTGTGATCGGCGAGTTCGACGAGAAGCGCGCGGAGAACGCCGTACGAGAGCTTCTCATCGCGGTCGGCGAGGACCCGGATCGCGAGGGACTGCGCGAGACGCCCGGGCGGGTCGCCAGGGCGTACAGGGAGATATTCGCGGGGCTGTGGCAGAAGCCCGAGGACGTGCTGACGACCACCTTCGACCTCGGACACGACGAGATGGTGCTCGTGAAGGACATCGAGGTCCTCAGCAGCTGTGAACATCACCTGGTGCCGTTCGTCGGCGTGGCCCATGTCGGCTACATCCCGTCCACGGACGG
Organism: Streptomyces sp. GbtcB7; assembly: GCF_019091445.1. Classification (NCBI taxonomy): domain Bacteria; kingdom Bacillati; phylum Actinomycetota; class Actinomycetes; order Kitasatosporales; family Streptomycetaceae; genus Streptomyces; species Streptomyces sp. GbtcB7. Next base: position 66,200 of record NZ_JAGXJM010000017.1, on the reverse strand, counting down.
CAAGATCACGGGCCTGTCGAAGCTGGCCCGGCTCGTGGACGTCTACGCCCGGCGGCCACAGGTGCAGGAACGCCTCACCACGCAGATCGCCGACTCCCTGATGGGGATCCTGGAGCCGCGCGGGGTGATCGTCGTCGTGGAGTGCGAGCACATGTGCATGTCGATGCGCGGGGTGCGCAAGCCCGGCGCGAAGACCATCACCTCGGCCGTGCGCGGCCAGCTGCGCGATCCCGCCACCCGCAACGAGGCGATGAGCCTGATCATGGCGCGTTAGCGCCCCGGCCCGTACACCCCGCTACGAGCCTCGTCCGTCAGGTGACCGGGGCCGCGCCGCCGTGGTCGTTGTCGTCGTCTTCCGGGAGCTTGCAGACGCGCTCCAGGAAGAAGGCGGCCGCTATCACGGCGATGCCGGCGAGGACCGAGAAACCGGCGTAGATGGCCTGGTCGCGACGGGCGGGGATGTCCAGGGACTCGAGCAGGAACGCGCCCGTACCGCCGTACATGCCCGACACGAGGGCGGCGACCAGGGCGCTCGCCTGGCCGAAGACGACCGCGCGGGCCGCCATCAGGGGGTCGACGCCCTTGGCGCCGGGGCGGCGTTCACGCTGGGCCTTGAGACGGGCGCGCAGCGAGAGCGCCGTGGACAGCAGGACGACGGCGATCAGGGCCAGGACGATGGGGGCGGCCAGCGGGACCCGCGGAAGGGTCCCCACCGCGCTCCACAGGCGCGCGCCCGCCCAGGACAGCACACCGGCCACCACGAACACGGCTGCCAGCGTCCTGATGCGCAGCTGTTTCACGTTGTTGTCCCTTTGCCCCTCTTGTAAGCCCGTCTTGGTCGTCCTGACCTTAACGACTACTCGGGCAGCCGGAGTTCCAGGTCGGGCCGGGGCAGGACACCTTCCCGGGTGACGGCGGTGAGCAGGTGGTCCACGGGGCCGCGGCCGGGCAGCTGGGCCTCGGGCTCCACGTCGTGCCAGGGGGCCAGCACGAAGGCCCGCTCGTGGGCGCGCGGGTGAGGGAGGGTCAGGACCGGGTCGCCGGAGACGACATCGGCGTACGCCACGATGTCCACGTCGATCGTGCGCGGGCCCCAGCGCCCGTCCCGTACACGGTGGAAGGCCTCCTCGATCGCGTGTGCCCGCTCCAGGAGCGAGGACGGCGGGAGGGTGGTCTTGAGGACCACGACCGCGTTGAAGTACGTCGGCTGGCTGCCCGGTTCGACGCCCCAGGGCTCCGTCTCGTAGACGGGGGAGACCGCCTTGACGCGGACGCCAGGGGTGTCCTCCAGGGCGTCGATGGCGCCCTGGAGGGTCTCCAGGCGGTTGCCCAGGTTCGAGCCGAGGGAGAGCACCGCCCGTTTCGGGTTCTGCAGGGTCGTGTCGGCGGCGTCCACGCGCTCGACCACGGAGGCGGGCACCGGCTGTACGGTCGGGTCGCTCTGACCCTCGATGAAGTAGGCGGTCATACTCGGCTCCGGGTGATCGTGACGGTCACGTCGTCGAAGGGGACCGTGATCGGCGCGTCCGGTTTGTGCACGCAGACCTCGACCTCCTGGACCCCGTCGTGCTTCAGGCAGGTCTGGGCGATGCGCTCGGCGAGGGTCTCGATGAGGTTGACGGGCTCGCCCTCGACGACGGCCACGACCTCCTCCGCCACGATGCCGTAGTGCACGGTCTTCGACAGGTCGTCCTCGGCCGCGGCCGGTCGGGTGTCCAGGCCCAGTGTCAGGTCCACGATGAAGGTCTGGCCTTCCTCGCGTTCCTTCTGGAAGACACCGTGGTGCCCGCGGGCCTTGAGGCCGCGCAGCGCGACACGATCCACGCGAATCACTCCTGCAATCGTCGGTAGCGGCCGATGTCCACCGAGTGCGGTCGGCGCACCGGCCTCGAACGAATCTACCTGCGGGCACTGACAGAGCTCGCCCACGGGGACACGCGCCCACATGATGGGCGCGAGGCTTCATCGGGCGTTTCCCCTGGGGAACACGGCGGCTCACGGGTTGGTAGCCGCCCCTACCCAGCGGTTCGTGATTCCAACCACTCCTTGGTGCCGGTGGACCACCCGCCCACCCGACGGGGGGTGTCCAGGGGCTCGGCGGGGGTGTTCTCGTCCTCAGCCGGGGGTGTCCTCGTCCTCCTCCTCGCCCGATTCGGCGAGTACGGGTGAGGCGTGGTGCGACCAGAGCTTCCAGCCGTCGGCCGTGCGGCGGAACACGTTCGTGGCGACGACCAGCTGGCCGACGAGGGGGCCGAGCTCGTCGCTGTCCTCGGGGGCGGGGCCGCCGCTGAGGATGTTCTCGGTGCAGGTCACCAGCGCGGTGTCGCCCGTGACGGAGACGTGCACGTCCGTGAGGAAGAACTGGATGTACTCCGTGTTCGCCATGATCAGCGCGTACGAGCGCAGGACCTCACCACGGCCGTTGAGGACCGGCCAGCCGGGGTGGACGCAGGAGATCACCACCCCGTCGCCCTCGATGTCGTCGTCGGCGGTGTCCAGGGGAGCCAGCCACAGCGACGACAGTTCTTCGAAGTCACCCCGCTCGAGTGCCTCGTAGAAGGCGGTGTTGGCGAGTTCGACCTGCTCGATGTCGGTGCGGGGTGCGCTCACAGGGCTCCCTCTACGGCCCGGGCGACTCGTACGGCGTCGGCGGTGGCCCGTACCTCGTGGACCCGGACCGCCCAGGCACCCTGGTGGGCGGCGAGCGCGGAGACGGCGGCGGTGGCGGCGTCCCGTTCGCGGGCCGGCGGCGGGGCGCCCTCAGGGCCCGCCAGCACGCGGCCCAGGAACCGCTTGCGGGAGGCGGCGACGAGCAGGGGGTGGCCGAGCTCGCTCAGCCGGTCGAGGTGGGCGAGCAGCGACAGGTCGTGCTCGGAGTCCTTGGAGAAGCCGAGGCCAGGGTCGACGACGATGCGGTCGGGGGCGATGCCGCCCGCCAGAACGGCCTCCACACGCGCGTGCAGCTCGTCGACGACTTCGGAGACGACGTCCGCGTACGTCCCCCTCACGTTGCCGCCCTCGAGGAAGCCGCGCCAGTGCATGACCACGAAGGGCGCGCCGGCCGCGGCGACGGCGGGGATCATCGCGGGGTCGGCGAGACCGCCGCTCACGTCGTTGACGAGGGCGGCGCCCGCGGCGAGCGACTGCTCGGCGACGGATGCGCGCATGGTGTCGACGGAGACGGTGACGCCTTCCGAGGCGAGGCCGCGGACGACCGGGATGACGCGCTTGAGCTCTTCCGCCTCGTCGACGCGGGTCGCGCCCGGGCGGGTGGACTCGCCGCCGACGTCCACCAGGTCGGCGCCCTCGGTGACCAGGTGGAGGCCGTGTTTGACGGCGGCCGTCGTGTCGAACCAGCGGCCGCCGTCGGAGAAGGAATCGGGGGTCACGTTGACGACCCCCATGACCGCGCAGCGGTCCCAGGTCGGCAGTCCCGCGACGTGGCCGCGGCGGCGCTCGGAGTTCATACGTCCAGCCTAGGCCTCCGGCGGGGGGCCGAATCGTCTGCGGGTTCGCTCCGGCGGGGGTCTTTCGACCGCTTCGCGGCCTGTTTCCCGCCCACCCGTCCGACCCGGACGCCCAAGCGGCTCCGTCGGGGTGTGATCTCGGGAGGGTGAGGAGCGCCTCGGGGGTGGAGTCTCGGTCGGGTGAGCAGTCGCCTCGAAAGGGGCGGAAGTGTGGATACCGGGCGCCAAAGAAGACCGCGGCCCGAGCGAGGGTCCCCAGGGCTGGGGTAGGGGCCCTCGCTCGGGCCTGTTCAGGGGGACTACGCCGCCCTGACCCCGTGTTCCGCCACGCCGTGGGCGCACGGGCGCGGAGCCGGTGTGCGGCGGCGCAGCAGGCTCGGGAGGGCCAGGTTCACGAAGCCCTCGGCCTGCATGGCGGCGATGCCGATACGCGGGAGGTCGCGGGAGGAGCGGTAGACGACGAAGCGGGGCTCCCAGCGGGGGCGGAACTTCGCGTTGAACTTGTACAGGGACTCGATCTGGAACCAGCGCGAGAGGAAGACGAGCAGGCCACGCCAGGCCCGCAGCACCGGCCCCGCGCCGATCTTCTCGCCGCGTGCCAGCGCCGAGCGGAACATCGCGAAGTTGAGCGAGATCCGCTTGATGTCCAGACGCGGGGACGCCTCGAGCGCCGCCACGATGAGGAGCTCGTTCATACCGGGGTCGGCCGAGCGGTCGCGGCGCATGAGGTCGAGGGAGACACCGTCCGTGCCCCAGGGGACGAAGTGCAGGACGGCCTTCAGATCGCCGTACGGGCCGAGCGCGTCGTCCGCCTTGTGGGCGGTGGCGATCAGGCAGTCGCCGTCGGACGGGTCGCCGATGCGGCCGAGCGCCATGGAGAAGCCGCGCTCGGTGTCCGTGCCGCGCCAGGCCTCCGCCGCCCGCCGTATCCGCTCCAGCTCGCCCTCGCTGAGGTCACGGATGCGCCGCACCCGGGTCTCGTAGCCAGCCCGTTCTATGCGCTTCACCATTTGACGCACGTTGCGCATCGCGCGCCCGGACAGGGAGAAATCCGCGACGTCCACCACCGCCTCGTCGCCCAGCTCGAGGGCGTCGAGGCCGGTCTCGCGGGTCCACACCTCGCCGCCCGTCTCCGAGCAGCCCATGACGGCGGGGGTCCAGGAGTGGGCCTTGGCCTCGTCCATGAAGCGTTCGATGGCGCCGGGCCAGGCCTCGACGTCGCCGATGGGGTCGCCGCTGGCGAGCATCACGCCGGAGACGACGCGGTAGGTGACGGCCGCCTTGCCGCTGGGGGAGAAGACGACGGCCTTGTCGCGGCGGAGCGCGAAGTGGCCGAGCGAGTCACGACCGCCGTGCTTGTCCAGCAGGGCCCGCAGCCGGGTCTCGTCGTCCTCCGTGAGGCGGGCGGCGGGGTGTTCGGGCCGGAAGGCCAGGTAGATCGTGGTGACGGCGGTCAGCCAGCCGAGCGCGCCGAGCGAGAAGGCGACCGTCCAGGACGTGGGTCCGGCGTAGTCGACGGGGCCTTCGAAGCCGACCAGGCCGTACAGGACGTGCGTGATGCGGTCGGCCAGGCTCGGGTCGCCGACCATCCGGTTCTGGTGGGCGCTGACGATGACCAGTCCGAGGACGAGGGAACCGGCGCCCATGAGGACGAAGTTGGCGAGCGCGCGCCAGCGGCTGCGCGGATCGGGCAGGGCGGCGAACTCGCTCCGGTGGCGCAGCAGCGGTGCGAGCAGCGCGAGGGAAATGACCACCCCGATGATCGAATGGCGGTACGCGAACTGGGCGACGGCACCCGCCGGCAGCAGGACCACGGCGGCCCGCCATGCTCGGCGCTTGCGGCGCCGCAGCCCATGAGCGAGCAGCAGCAGGAGTACGCCGGCACTCAGCGACAGCGCGGCGGCGAAGGGGCCGAACGAGCCGGGCAGCACCTCGGCCATGGCGTGCATACGGCTGCGCCGGAAGCGCGGGAAGACGCCCGCGGCGATGTCCAGGACCCCTACGAGTGTGCAGGCCCTGGCGACGAGGGCGGGAACGGCATCTGGGCGCGGACCACGGAGTATGCGTCGCGTCCTGCCCGTGCGGTCTGGAACCTCGGCCGACATTTCCCCATCTATCCTGACAGACATCGCATCCCGTAGTTCTGCGAGAGACCTTGAATCCGGCGCCAATCCGGCATCCGGCGACATTGCGCCCTCTAGGACGGTGTCTTGGGGGGTCAGGTTCACTCCCCAGCGGAAAGCCGGTTCAAAAGGCAAGGAAAGTCCAGGGCAAGGCCTCGCGAAGCAGCAGGGCGGCCAGGGGCGGAAAGCGCAGGCAGGACAGCTCATGGGTCTCACGAGCAACAAGGTGCTGGTGCTGGCGGTTCTGTCCGCCGTGCTGCTGTTTGTCGGCACGGTGTGGTGGTGGCCGCGGCTGGCGCGGCGTAACTGGCGGGCCGTCAGCGGACGGATCGGACTTCTTCTGGTCACCCAGGTGGCGATCTTCGCTTCGATCGGCCTGTACGCCAACCAGGCGTTCGGGTTCTACGCGAGCTGGGCGGACCTCTTCGGTCAGGAGAGCGGCCAGGGCGTCGTCGTCTACCACGGCGGCCGGGGCGGCTCCGACGGCGGGCCTCTCCAAGTGGTCGGCACCCAGCCGGTGAGCGTGTCGGGCGGGACCCGGCCGCAGATCGGCGGCCAGATCCAGAAGGTCGACATCGTCGGCCGTACGACGCATATCGCCACGCCCGCGTTCGTCTACCTTCCCCCCGAGTACTTCCAGTCGCGCTACCGCACCCGCACTTTCCCGGCGGTCACGATCCTCACCGGCTACCCGGGTACCGCCGCGGCGCTCATCAAGGGCCTGCACTATCCGCAGACGGCCCACGAGTTGTCCAAGAACGGGCAGATGCAGCCGATGATCCTCGTCATGATGAGGCCGACGGTCGCGCCGCCGCGGGACACGGAGTGCGTGGACATCCCGGGCGGTCCGCAGACCGAGAAGTTCTTCGCCAAGGACCTCCCCGATGCCGTGTCGGCTCACTACAGGGTGGGCAAAAAGCCCGGAAGCTGGGGCATCGTCGGTGACTCCACGGGCGGCTACTGCGCGCTGAAGCTGGCCATGCACCACCCCGAGGCGTACGCCGCCGCGGCGGGACTGTCGCCGTACTACAAGGCGCCGATCGACCCCACGACGGGCGACCTCTTCCACGGGAACAAGGAGCTGCGCAACAGCGCGGACCTGCGCTGGTTCATGCAGCACAAGCCCGCCCCCGACACATCGCTGCTGGTCACCAGCAGCAAGGTGGGCGAGCACAACTACAAGGAGACCCTCAAGTTCATAAGCCTCGTGCAGTCCAAGCACCGCACCCAGATCGCGTCGATCATCCTCGACAGCGGCGGCCACAACTTCAACACGTGGCGACGGGAGATCCCGGCGACGCTTCAGTGGCTCAGCGGGCGGCTGAGCGACCGCTGACCGTCGTCCCCGAATAGGTGGCGGCCCTCGTGATCCGCGCCGAGCCTCCTGGAATTCATGGAGTCCCTCGAATCTCTCGAATCACGCGAACTCAAGGGAATTGATCAACAAGTAGCCGCTTTGCGGGGCAAGCGGGAGCCCTTGTGGGACAAGGAGTTGCCCTTATAGGCGGCTGAGGCGGTGTGAAGCCCCTGGGGTAGCCGTGTTTTTACCGGGCGGGGCTCCAAGATTCGCCTACGCGCGGTAAGTTTCTGGCCATGCCACGTGGACGTCACCGCCATTCCCCACCTCTGCACCGGCTGCTGCCTCCTTCGGCGATCGCAGGCGTCTCGCTCGTCTGCGCCGTGGGGCCCTGGCTGTTCACGGAACCAACGGTGCTCCGCGCCTTGGCCGCGGCCGCCGCGGTGACCGCCGTCGTGGGCGGCATCGTCATGCGCCGCTGGGACACGGCGGCGGGCAAGCGCGTCGCGGACCTCACGCGCGCGCGGGCGAGTGACGAGTGGCGTCACGAGGAGCGCGTCGCCGAGCTCGAGACCGACCTCGACGAGTCGCGCGAGCTGCGCACCAAGCTCGAGCACAAGCTGCGCGCGAGGCGGGCGGAGCTGGCGGGCCTGCGCAACGAACACGCGGCGCTGCTTCGGCGGTACGCCACGGCGGAGACCGAGCGGGCGAGCGCCCTGGAGGGTCGCCGGCTGCTCGAGATAGAGACGGTGGCCCCCGCTCGCGCGCTGACCGCCGCGACGGAGACCGTGGAGTCCGCGGAATCCGTGGACGCCGTGGACTCGGCGGAGCCGGAGGCTCCCGAGGGCGTGGCTGCCACGGACGAGGGCATGAACGAGGGCGCGGGCGAGGACGCGGGCGAGGACACCGACGACGGTGTCACCGCCGAAGACGTGACCACCGTAGAGGCGGAGAACGCCGCCGAGGAGCCGACGGACGCGCCCGAGTCTCCCCAGGTCTTCTCCCCGGCAGGGTCGTCGCTCTTCCTGCGCGCCGACGCCGCGCTGAGCCGGATCACGCACGGCGACGCGGCGGCCGACGTCTCCGACGCGGACACTGAACCGGGCACCGACCCGGACACCGATCCCGACGACGACGCGAAGCCCGGCGCCGATTCCGAAGCCGAGGTCGAAACCGCGACCGCCTCGGACTCCGAGGCCGATGCCGCCGCCTCCGGTTCCGACGAGCGCGAGCCCGCCGGAGGAGAGTCCGCCGAAGGAAGGCCCGCCGAAGGAAGGCCCGCCAAAGGAGAGTCCGACAAAGGGGAACCCCCGACGGACGGCCCTCCGAAGGGCAACCGCTCCCTGACCGACGCCAAGGCGGCGGCGCTGCCCGTCCCCGCCGCACGCGCGGCGTCCGTCGAGGCGGAGCCGGCCGCCCCGGCGGCCCACCCCGTGAAGCCCACGAAGCCCGCTCGTGCCTCCGGGCACTTCACCGTGCCGACCGCGGTGGCCGTCGCCCCGGCCGCGCCCGTGCGGCGCCCCTTGGTCGAGGGCGGGTTCGACTTCTTCGGTACGCAGAAGGGGGCGTCCTCGGCCGCCATGGACGCCATGCAGAACGAGGACCTCGCGGACGTGGTCGGACAGGAGGCGCTCGCCCTGCACAAGGCCGAGGCCGAGTCCGGTTTCAAGCCCGTCGACGAGGGTTCCCGCGGTGTCGGCCAGGTCATCGACCTGACCGCGCACGACGAGACCGAACACATCGACCTGACGGAGCTGCGGACCGCGGCTTCCTGAGGCGCCTGTACGTGGGCACGTGGCTCACGCGGATGAGGGCAGTGGCTCGGGCCACTGCCCTCACGTCGTTCTCACGCCATCCAGCGGTCCGGCCGGGCCTCGCGCCGCCCCGTCCGTGACCGGTCGGCTTGCGCCTGAAGAAGCTCCGCGGCCTCCGCGGCGTCCCGCAGCCGCGCCGTCACCGTCTGGTTGGCCCCCGTGTCCACATGGACGTCGGCGACGCCCCTGAAGCGCTCCCAGGGCCCCTGCGTCAGCCGTACGCTCTGCACCTTCGCGTGCGGCACGAGCGACAGGCGGCGGCGCAGCAGTCCGTGACGCGCCGCGAAGACGGTGTCGGTGACGGCGAGCCCGTAGCCCCGCCACCACAGCGGCACGCACCACCAGGCCCGGCGCGGCGGCCGGGACAGGGCGGACGGCACCGTCACCCCGGGCAGCACCCTCGCGATCACCGACTCGGCGGCCTCGCGCGGAGCGACGGGCACGAGGACGGAGTTCGAGGACCCCGCCACGTCGAGTTCCACCCGTACCCAGCCGCGTCGCCGCCACAGCAGCGGTTCGACGATCCGTACGGTCTGCACGCGTCCGGGCGGCACCGTCTCGTGCGTACGGTCGAGGAGGCCGTGGTCGATGCGGAGCCCGTCCGGCGACTCGCCCACCGTCCAGTCGTACTCGCCGACGAACCGCCCCACGCTGCTCGCGCCCGCGGCGCCGAGCAGCGGCACCCCGGTGGCGAGGACCGTCCACACGCTGTGGGTGGCGAACCACAGGAACGGGGGTACGACGAGCGCGGCGGCCAGGGAACCCCAGGTGGCGCCGGTGAGGACGAGGGAGACGGCGAGGAAGCCCGCCGGCACGTGCAGCAGCTGCCGTACCGGCGCCTCGCCGACCTCGTGAGCCGTCTCGGGGGCGAAACCGGCGGCGCGGGCGAGGAGTTCGGCGCGCAGGGCGCGGGCCTCGTCCTCGCCGAGGTAGGCGAGTTCGTCCTTCTTGTCCGTTCCTATGACGTCGAGTTTGAGCTTGGTGACGCCCGCGACGCGGGCCAGCAGCGGCTGGGTGACGTCGACGGCCTGCAGTCGGTCGAGCCGGATGTGCGCGGTGCGTCGGAACAACAGGCCGGTACGGATGCGCAGTTCGGTCTCGGTCACCGCGAAGTGCGTGAACCACCAGCTCAGAAAGCCGTAGAGGGCGGCCGCCGGGACGATGACGGCGAGCCCGATGAGCAGCGCGGTCGTCGTCAGCCTGGTCAGCTGCTCCTGCGCCTGGTTGGGGTCGTGCACGGCCCAACCGGCGACCACGGCGACCGGCGCCCAGGCGCGCCGGAACGGTGTCACCGGGTGCAGCCGCCGCTCCACCAGCGGCTTCCGCTCCCGTATGGCGTCCTTGGCGTCGGGTGCCGGCGTGTTCACAGCCCCGCCGATCGGGCCTCGCCCAGCTCGGTCAGCCGGTCGCGCAGCCGCTCGGCCTCGGTCGGGTCCAGGCCCGGGATGCACGCGTCCGTCGCGGCGGCCGCCGTGTGCAGCTGCACGCTCGCGAGCCCGAAGTGCCGCTCCACGGGCCCGGAGGTCACCTCGACCAGCTGCATCCGCCCGTACGGCACCACGGTCTCCTCGCGGAACAGCACACCGCGGCTGATCAGCAGGTCGTCCGCGCGCTCGGCGTACCGCCAGGAGCGCCAGTTGCGCCCCAGCATCCCCCAGCCCCACACCAGCAGGGCGAACGGCAGCAGCGCGAAGGCCGCCCAGACGGCGCCCGCGAACACCGCGAGAAGCACCCCCAGGACGATCGTCAGCAGTCCCAGCCACACCACCAGCAGCAGCCGGCGCATCCGCAGCAGCCCCGGCGGCAGCCCGGTCCAGACCGGCTCCGCCGCCGTGCTTCCCACGGTGTTTCCCGCGGTCTCCGCGCTCCCCGTATCCATGCCGCAAGGGTACGTACGACAGACTGTCCCCATGACTCCTACGACGGAGACCATGGTCGGTATCGGCGGCGCCGCGGAGAGCACCGACATGGTGCTCAACATCGGGCCCCAGCACCCGTCCACGCACGGGGTGCTGCGGCTGAAGCTGGTCCTGGACGGTGAACGGATCCAGCACGCGGAGCCGGTGATCGGCTATATGCACCGCGGCGCGGAGAAACTCTTCGAGGCGCGCGACTACCGCCAGATCGTCATGCTCGCCAACCGTCACGACTGGCTCTCCGCCTTCTCGAACGAGCTGGGCGTGGTCCTCGCCGTGGAGCGGATGCTCGGCATGGAGGTCCCCGAGCGTGCGGTGTGGATGCGCACGCTGCTTGCGGAGCTGAACCGGGTCCTGAACCACCTGATGTTCCTGGGTTCGTACCCCCTGGAGCTGGGCGGGATCACCCCGATCTTCTACGCCTTCACGGAGCGCGAGGAACTCCAGCACGTCATGGAGGAGGTCTCCGGCGGGCGCATGCACTACATGTTCAACCGCGTCGGCGGTCTCAAGGAGGACCTCCCGGCCGGCTGGACCACCCGCGCGCGCGGCGCCGTCACGGCCCTGCGCTCGCGGATGGGCGTGTACGACGACCTGGTGCTCGGCAACGAGATCTTCCGGGGGCGTACGCGGGGCGTGGGCACCCTCGCGCCGGAGACCGTGCACGCCTACGGAGTGAGCGGGCCGATCGCGCGCGCCTCGGGCGTCGACTTCGACCTGCGCAGGGACGAGCCGTACCTCGCCTACGGGGAGCTCCAGGACACCCTGAAGGTCGTCACCCGCCAGGAGGGTGACTGCCTGGCCCGCTTCGAGTGCCTCCTGGGGCAGACGCACAACGCGCTCGACCTCGCGGACGCCTGTCTCGACCGGCTCGCGGACCTTCCGCCCGGGCCGATCAACCAGCGCCTCCCGAAGGTCCTGAAGGCGCCCGAGGGACACACCTACGCCTGGACCGAGAACCCCCTCGGGATCAACGGCTACTACCTGGTCAGCAAGGGCGAGAAGACCCCGTACCGGCTGAAGCTGCGCTCGGCCTCGTTCAACAACATCCAGGCGCTGGTGGAGCTGCTGCCCGGGACGCTGGTCGCGGACATGGTGGCGATCCTGGGGTCACTGTTCTTCGTGGTCGGGGACATCGACAAGTAGGCCGTCGGCCGGTGGTTCGTCGGCAAGGAGGCCGTCGATCATTGGGTTTGGAATTCCAACCGGCTGGAGCAGCCAGCCGAAGTCGCCCAGGCCGCCGGTCGCGGTGAGTTCGGCGGCTTCCCCCGCGCCCGCCAGAGCGCGTACGTAGGCGGTGGGGTCCGTGGCGGCGAGTGAGAGCGCCGGCCGGGTGCCGCTCACGCCCAGCGCGCGCAGGGCCGCCCGCTGGGTCACCACGCGCCCTCCGGGCAGCGTGCACGCGTCCAGTGCCACATGCGCCGTGATGTCGCACGAACCGTCCGGCACGGGCGCCGTCTCCCTGCCCTCGCGGAAGCCGGTGAGTGTCCCGAAAGGCGGTCGCGCGGCGGCGAAGTGCGCGTAGTCGACGGCGACGGCGAGGCCCCGGTCCAGGGAGGCGACCGCACCGGCCCAAGCGGTGTCTCTGGGGAGACCGATCTCGGCGCGGGCCCCCTCGAAGACCATCTCTTTGGAGGGCACGTCATCGGAAGGCACCTCCGCGGAGGGCGCCCCTGGGAAAGGCACCTCTTCGGAGGCCAGTGGCCACCACCTCCGCAGCCACTGCGCCTCCGCCCCGGCCACGGGCTCACCCAGGCGCTCGGCTCCGTCGTCGTCCCGTACGAGAACCAGCCGGGGTACGCCCGTCGCGTCCACCTCCGCCACCTCCACCGGCACGTTGTCCAGCCACTCGTTGGCGAACAGCAGCCCGGTGATCCCCTTCGGGGGCCGGCTGAGCCACTCGATCCGGTGATCGAGAACAGCGGGGCGGTCGGCGCGTTCGACGGCGTACCCGCGCGTGCGGGAGGCCACTTCGGCGGGGAGCGCGGCGAGGACACCGGTCACCAGCTCACCGCGGCCCGCCGCCATGTCGACGAAGGCGAGCTCGGCAGGGCGGCCGAGGGCCTCGTCGACCCGGCACAGCAGCCGGGCCACGGCCGCGGCGAACAGCGGGGACGCGTGCACCGACGTACGGAAGTGGCCGGCCGGCCCCTCGGGCCCGCGATAGAAGCCGGAGGGCCCGTACAGGGCCTCCTCCGTCGCCTCGCGCCAACCTCGCCACTCACCTGACCCCGCATGCCTCACCGGACCAGGCTAGGCCCCCCTGGAAGACGGGCCCCTAGGACCTGCCCGGCGGATCATGTCGCAGACGCGGGGTCTGGCACGCACATCTGCGGCGTTGTCGTCGGTCGCCATGGCTCCGCCATGACTCCCTCCTCCGCCTTGCAGCTGCACGCACCAGACCCCGCTCACCGGCGTTCAAGAGGCGCCGTTGCTGCTCTGCGACCTGATCCGCCGGACAGGCCCTAGCCGTATCGGGCGGGGGAGCATCCACCTTGGGGAGTACGAGAGCCCCTTGCGGATCGACCCTCCGGTTGACCCCTGCACACTGCATGCTTCCCTACGCTGGGTTACGTGCAGCGCCTCTATGACTTTCTCCGCAGGCACCCGACGTGGGTCGACAGCTTCTGGGCCGTCGTCCTGCTCGGGATCTCCGGCGTGAGCCTGACCAACGTCAACGGCGCCGCCGATCAGCGCGGGTCGCTCGCCGCGGCGCTCCCGATCGCCGTCGTACTGAGTGCGGTCGTCGCGCTGCGCCGCCTCATGCCCGAGAAGATGCTGGTCCTGGCCGCAGTGGTCGGTATCGCGCAGGTCGTCCTGGATGTCCCGCCGGCGCCCGGGGACTTCGCGATGCTGGTGATCATCTATACCGTCGCCGCGGACGGTGCCCGCTGGGCTTCGCGCCTCGGGCTGATCGGCGGCCTCTGTGCGGCGACCGTCGGGCAGCTCCGCTGGCCGCTGCGGGATCAGGGCCCGCTGGGCGCCGTCCTGATAGTGATCTTCCAGACGGTTCCGTTCGCGCTCGCCTGGGTGCTCGGCGACTCCATCCGCACCCGCCGCGCCTACCTCGCCCAGTTGGAGGAGCGCGCCGCCCGCCTGGAGAAGGAGCGCGAGGCGCAGGCCAAGGTGGCCGTCGCAGCCGAGCGCGCCCGGATCGCCCGCGAACTGCACGACGTGGTCGCGCACAACGTCTCGGTGATGGTGGTCCAGGCAGACGGTGCCGCCTACGTCATGGACGCCGCCCCCGAGCAGGCCAGGAAGGCCCTCGAGACCATCTCCGGGACCGGTCGCCAGGCCCTCGCCGAGATGCGCCGTCTGCTCGGCGTGCTGCGCACCGGCGAGCACCAGGAGAGCGGCGAGTACGTGCCGCAGCCCGACGTCGAGCAGCTCGACGACCTCATCGAGCAGTGCCGCACCTCGGGCCTGCCCGTCGACTTCAAGGTCGAGGGCACCCCGCGCCCGCTGCCCAGCGGGGTGGAGCTCACGGCGTACCGCATCGTCCAGGAGGCGCTCACCAACACGCGCAAGCACGGTGGCCCGAACGCGGGCGCGAGCGTGCGCCTGGTCTACTTCGACGACGGGCTCGGGCTGCTCGTCGAGGACGACGGCAAGGGCGCGCCCCACGAGCTGTACGAGGAGGGCGGCGCCGACGGCCAGGGGCACGGCCTGATCGGGATGCGCGAGCGCGTCGGTATGGTCGGAGGCACTCTGGACGCGGGGCCGCGCCCCGGTGGAGGCTTCCGCATCAGTGCCCTGCTGCCGCTCAAGTCGGCTCACTGACACCTGTAACGACACCTTTTGGTCGGTTCCAAAAGCTTTTTGACCGTTGATGGAGAGGGAAGAGACCCCGATGGCGATCCGCGTGATGCTCGTCGACGACCAGGTGCTGCTGCGCACCGGCTTCCGGATGGTGCTCGATGCCCAGCCGGACATGGAGGTCGTGGCCGAGGCGGGCGACGGCGTCGAGGCCCTCCAGGTCCTGCGGTCGACCGCGGTCGACGTGGTGCTGATGGACGTACGCATGCCGAAGCTGGACGGTGTGGAGACCACCCGCCGCATCTGCTCGGACCCCAACCCTCCGAAGGTGCTGATACTCACCACCTTCGACCTCGACGAGTACGCCTTCTCCGGACTGAAGGCGGGCGCCTCCGGCTTCATGCTCAAGGACGTGCCGCCCGGCGAGCTGCTCACCGCCATCCGCTCCGTGCACAGCGGTGACGCCGTGGTCGCGCCCTCCACCACCCGGCGCCTGCTCGACCGGTTCGCGCCGATGCTGCCCCACGCCGGCAAGGAGCCCCAGCACAAGGAGCTGGAGCGGCTCACGGACCGTGAGCGCGAGGTGATGGTGCTGGTCGCGCAGGGTCTGTCGAACGGCGAGATCGCGGCCCGTCTCGTGCTGTCCGAGGCCACCGTGAAGACGCATGTGGGGCGCATCCTGACCAAGCTGGGGCTGCGGGACCGGGTGCAGGTGGTGGTTCTCGCGTATGAGACGGGGCTCGTACGGGCGGGCGGGCAGCGTTGATCCGGGGCGGGCACCGCTGATCCGGACCGACGGGCCGACGGGGCGATCGTGGGTGCGTGACCGGGGCGTAACCGGGGCCCACTAGGGTCTGCGCATGCTCCTGTGGATCAACGGCCCCTTCGGGGGCGGCAAGACACAGACCGCACACGAGATCCAGCGACGGCTGCCCGGCAGCGTCGTCTGCGACCCGGAACACGCCGGCTTCGGTCTGCGCCGCATGCTGCCGCCCGAACTGCGCGGGGACTTCCAGGACTTGGCGTCCTGGCGACAGGGTGTGGTCGAGGTGCTCGACCTCGCCCTCGGCAAGCACGAGGGTGTGGTCATCGTCCCCATGACGGTCACCAACGCCCGCTACTTCGAGGAGACGGTCGGGCGACTGACCGAACTGGGCCACGACGTACGGCACTTCGCCCTCCTCGCCGAGCGCGAGACCGTACTGAAGCGGCTGCGCGAGCGCGGCTTCGGACACCTCCTTCAGTACGTCGCCGGGAAGGACGCCCCGCTGCGGCACGAGAGTTGGGCCGTGCGGCAGCTCGACGACTGCCTGGAGCGGCTGCGCGAGCCGGAGTTCGCGGAGCACCTGTGGACCGATCACACGACGGTCGCCAAGACGGCCGACCGGATCGCCGTGCTCGCGGGACTGACGCTGACGCCGAACAAGGACGGGGCGGTGCGGGGACGGCTGCGGCGGGCGTGGACCGGCGCCAAGCACATCCGGTTCGACTGAGCCTCCGGAGCGCCGGACACGGGGTTGTCGAGCTCGACGTGGGTCCGCCGGGTTCGGCATGGGTCCGCCGGGCTCAGCGCAGGATGCCCTCCAGGAAGTCGCTGCCCAGCCGGGCCACGACGCTGACGTCCAGCTGATGCAGCACATACCGCCCGCGGCGTCTCGTGGTGATCAGGCCCGCCTTCTTGAGCACGCCCAGGTGCCGGGATATCTCCGGGGCCGTCATCCCGTTCACCTGCGCCAGCTCGCCCGTGGTGAACGCGCTGCGGGCCAGGCTGCGGCAGATCCGCATCCGGACCGGATGGGACAGGGCGGTCATCCGCAGGGTCAGCTGCTCCAGCGAGAACGGTGCCGCGAGCTCCGGGGAGCCGACCGGATAGTGCAGCACCGGCTGCCAGCCGTAGCGATGCAGCACCATCAGGTGCGGCCAGCCGAGACTGGTCGGCACGAGGAGGAGCCCGCCCTCCCCGGTGGCCGTCTGGCCCTGGCCCAGCTTGTCGACCGTGATCGTCCGGCCGGTCTCGTCGAGCGTCACCGCCGGGGACACCGAGGCCATGGCCTCGGCCAGGCCCTTGTGCCGCAGGAGGTCCGTCTTGTGGCGGGCGTCCGCCGCGAGCTGGTGGCGCAGCCGGGACCAGGTCTCGGCGAAGAAGGCCTCGTCGCAGTCCTCCAGGAACTGCCGCAGCCATGCCCGGATCTGTGGCGGATCGTCCAGCAGCCGCTTGCTGAACCGCACCTGCTGGGGTCCGCGCGCGGCGGCCAGCTCCAGCGCGCGCTGCTGCAGCTCGGGGTCGGAGAGCGTGTCCCGGCCCGGCGCCGCGTACGGAAGCGCGCAGGTGAACTCCAGGGCGGCGTCCACGAACTGCTCGTCGGTCAGTTTGTCCAGCAGATCCAGCTCCTCGGCGAGCGTGGCGCCCGGGAGCGTGGTCCTGCCGGGAATCCCCGCGTACGGCAGGAACAGGTCCGAGAACGTCGTCCGCCACAGGAAGTCGGCCTCGCACATCCGGTCCGCGAGATGCGAGTCGAGCCGGGCGGTCACGCCGGTCGCCCAGCCCTGCAGCCCGGGGTGGTGACCCGGCTCGGACAGCGCGTGCAGCGCCATGCAGAGCTCGGCCAGGGGCGACGGCACGACGGAGATCCGCTCCTGCCGCAGCCCGGTGACGTCGATGTGCACGCTCATGACCTCATGGTGCACCCCGCCACTGACAACGCCGTCGTCGATTGACGGCGACCGTCAATCGGGGCGACAGCCGCCGAGGACGGGCAGCAATCTGGGACGACCGGGGCAACCGCGGGCCTTCGGATTTCCCTCCCGTCGCGCGTTTCCCGTCCGGAGAGGCGATGAGCCATGAGCATCACCCAGCAGTACTTTCTCGACACCTACCGGGCCCGTCGGCACGGCGAGCCGGGCCCTCCGGCGCCCGGCGCGCACGACTGGCAGGTCGCGCGCGAGCTGCGCGACCTCCGGCGGTTCCGGGCGGTCGTGGCGGGCCGCCCGGCCGACGGCCGGATACGCCAGGCCCTGGGCCGGTGGCTGCGCGGACGGCGGCCGCACCCGGGCTGCTGACCTCCGTGCGGGTCGCGCGGGTTTCCGTGCGGCGCCGGCCGGGCGCCGGTCGCCGGTCGCCGTGTGCGGTCAGCCGGGCAGTCGCTCGACGAACTCCCGGACGGCCGCCCGTACGTCCTGCGCCGTCCACTCCAGAGCGGGCGCCGCCACCGTGACCTCGGTGAGCGCGAGCCCCGGACCGCCCCGCATCCAGCTCTGGGAGAAGAGCGAGGTCTTCGTCTCCTCGGTCTGCCGCAACGCCGCGTCCGTGAGGACGTCCGGGTCGTACGGCAGCCAGACCTGGAACTGGTGGGTGTGCGGCTCTTCCGGGTGGACGCGCGCCCAGGGGACCTTGGCCTCCGTGAAACCCTCGCGCAGGGCGGCGGCGACCACGCGCGCGTGGGCCACGTACTCCGGCAGCCGGGGCAGCTCCTGGTCCAGGCCGATGAGCGCGGCGAGCACCGTGGGGAACTGCTGGAGGATCATGCCGCCGTACCGGTGCCGCCAGGTCTTCGCCTCGTCGATCAGCGTCTTCGGGCCCGCGATCGCCGCCCCGCCGAAGCCTCCGAGCGACTTGTAGAACGACACGTAGACGCTGTCCGCGAGGCCCGCGATCTCGTCCAGCGGGCGGCCGAAGTGCGAGGTGCACTCCCACAGGCGGGCCCCGTCGAAGTGGACCACCGCGTCACGATCCCGGGCGGCCTCCACGACCTCGGAGAGTTCCTCCCAGGAGGGCAGCACAAAACCGGCGTCCCTGAGCGGCAGTTCGAGCAGCAGCGCCCCGAAGGGCTCCTCGAAGTCCCGTATCTCCTGGGCCGTGGGCAGCCGGGGCTCGTCGGTCACCCGCACCGGGCGCAAGCCGCTGACCTGGCTGAACGCCTGCCGTTCATGGACCTCGGGGTGGCCGAGCGCATGGAGCGCGACGGTCGGGTTCCCGGTACGGCCCGCCCAGCAGCGCAGGGCGACCTGCTGGGCCATGGTGCCGGTGGGGAAGAAGGCGGCCGCCTCCTTGCCGAGCAGGCCCGCGACCCGCTCCTCCAGGGTCTCCACGATCTGGCCGCCATACATGTCGACGGGCCGGTCGAGGTCGTACACGCCCTCGGCGCCGTCGTTCAGCCAGGCCAGCCGTTCCCGGACCGTGTGCTGGTGGCTGGGCTGCCACAGCACGCGCCGGGCCGCCCGCAGCGCGGCACTCCGCCGCTCCCGCAGCCGCTCGGCCGCCTCTTCCTGATCCTGGCCCGCACTCTCCGGGTCCTGCCCCGCCGTCTCCGGATCCTGCGCCACCGTCATCGGGTCCTGTCCCGCCGTCGCTTCCGCCGTATCGCTCATCCCCGGATGATGTCGCGCGCGGCCCCGCCTCGGCATCCTCGTTTTCCGCACCCCCCGCGACCTGCGGAAACCCACAGCCTGTGGACAACGAAAACGACGCTCGAACCAATCGCGTTAACATGACGAGAAATCGTCCGGTACCCCGAGCGGACTGGAACGGAAGGCCGCCGTCGAGTGAGTACATTCCCCCAGCCAGACCCCAAGGACCGCCCCGCGCGGCTCACCGTCGGCGTTGTGGGCGCGGGGCGGGTCGGCCCCGCCCTCGCCGCGGCGCTCCAGCTCGCCGGGCACCGCCCGGTGGCCGTCTCCGGGGTCTCCGACGCCTCCAGGCGGCGGGCCGCGCTGCTCCTGCCCGACGTGCCGCTGCTCTCCCCGGCGCAGGTCCTGGAGCGCTCCGACCTGGTCCTGCTGACCGTCCCGGACGACGCCCTGCCCGGGCTCGTCGAGGGGCTCGCCGAGACGGGCGCCATCCGGCCCGGACAACTGCTCGTGCACACCTCCGGGCGGTACGGCGCGCGGGTGCTCGACCCGGCGCTCAGGGCGGGCGCCCTGCCGCTCGCGCTGCACCCCGCCATGACGTTCACCGGCACCCCCGTGGACGTGCAGCGGCTCGCCGGATGCTCCTTCGGGGTCACCGCGCCCGAACAGCTGCGCCTGGCCGCCGAGGCCCTGGTGATCGAGATGGGCGGCGAGCCCGAGTGGATCGCCGAGGAGTCCCGCCCGCTCTACCACGCGGCCCTCGCGCTCGGCGCCAACCACCTGGTGACCCTGGTCGCCGAGTCCATGGAACTGCTGCGCACCGCCGGCGTCGAGGCCCCGGACCGGATGCTCGGCCCACTGCTCGGCGCCGCCCTCGACAACGCCCTCAGGTCGGGCGACGCCGCCCTCACGGGGCCCGTCGCGCGCGGAGACGCAGGCACGGTCGCCGCGCACGTCGCCGAACTGCGCAAGCACGCCCCGGGGACCGTCGCCGGCTATCTCGCGATGGCCCGCGCGACCGCCGACCGGGCGCTGGCCCACGGCCTGCTGAAGCCGGAACTCGCCGAGGACCTCCTCGGGGTACTCGCCGACGGCGCGACCCTGCCCGACGACGGGAGCGACCGATGACCACCACCCTGCTGCGCACCGCCGACGAGCTGCACGCGCGCGTACGGCGCGGCAGCCGGGCCGTCGTGATGACCATGGGCGCCCTGCACGAGGGCCACGCCACGCTGATCCGCGCCGCCCGCGAGATCGCCGGGCCCGAGGGCGAGGTCGTCGTCACGGTCTTCGTGAACCCGCTCCAGTTCGGCGCGGGCGAGGACCTCGACCGCTACCCGCGCACCCTCGACGCCGACCTCAAGATCGCCGAGGAGGCGGGCGCGGACGCCGTGTTCGCCCCCTCCGTGGACGAGGTCTACCCCGGCGGCGACCCCCAGGTCCGCCTCTCCGCGGGCCCCATGGGCGAGCGCCTGGAGGGTGCCGTGCGCCCCGGTCACTTCGACGGCATGCTCACCGTCGTCGCCAAGCTGCTGCACCTCACCCGGCCCGACGCGGCGCTGTTCGGGCAGAAGGACGCCCAGCAGCTCGCCCTGATCCGCCGCATGGTGCGCGACCTGAACTTCGGCGTGGAGATCGTCGGCGTGCCCACCGTGCGCGAGGAGGACGGGCTCGCCCTCTCCAGCCGCAACCGCTACCTCGCGCCCGAGGAGCGGCGCACCGCGCTCGCCCTCTCGCAGGCCCTCTTCGCGGGCCGCGACCGGCACGCCGCCCAGGAGGCCCTGCGCGCCCGGGCCCGCGAAGTGCCCGCCACACGCGCGCGTGCCGAGGCGCTGAGCGCGATCGGCGAATCCCGCGCCGCCGCCGACGCGCACGCGGTCGCCAAGGCCGTACCCGGCGCCCCCGCCGCCGTCCGCGCCGCCGCCCGCCTCGTCCTGGACGAGGCCGCCCGCCTCCAGCCGCCGCTGGTCCTGGACTACCTGGCGCTGGTCGATCCGTCCGACTTCACCGAGATCGAGGACGACTTCACCGGCGAGGCGGTCCTCGCCGTCGCCGCCCGGGTCGGGACGACCCGCCTGATCGACAACCTCCCCCTCACCTTCGGAGCCGCCTCGTGACCGCCACAGGCACAGGTACACCTACGGGTACTGGCATACGACTGCACGCACCCGCCCCCGGCTGGGCCCTCACCGCGGACGTGGTGGTCGTCGGCTCCGGCGTCGCGGGCCTCACCGCGGCGCTGCGCTGCGAGGCCGCGGGCCTGCGGACCGTCGTCGTCACCAAGGCCCGCCTCGACGACGGCTCCACGCGCTGGGCACAGGGCGGCATCGCCGCGGCCCTCGGCGAGGGCGACACCCCGGAACAGCACCTCGAGGACACCCTCGTCGCGGGCGCGGGCCTGTGCGACGAGGACGCCGTGCGCATCCTCGTCACCGAGGGCCCCGACGCCGTACGCCGCCTGATCGAGACCGGCGCCCACTTCGACGAGTCCACCGAAGGCGAGCTGGCCCTCACCCGTGAGGGCGGCCACCACCGCCGCCGCATCGCGCACGCGGGCGGCGACGCGACCGGCGCCGAGATCTCCCGGGCCCTCGTCGAGGCGGTACGCGCGCGTGGCCTGCGCACGGTCGAGAACGCGCTCGTCCTGGACCTCCTCACGGACTCCGACGGGCGCACCGCGGGTGTGACCCTCCACGTCATGGGAGAGGGCCAGCACGACGGCGTGGGAGCCGTCCACGCCCCCAACGTGGTCCTCGCCACCGGCGGCATGGGCCAGGTGTTCTCCGCGACCACCAACCCGTCGGTCTCCACGGGCGACGGCGTGGCACTCGCCCTGCGCGCGGGCGCCGAGGTCTCCGACCTCGAATTCGTCCAGTTCCACCCGACCGTGCTCTTCCTCGGCCCGGACGCCGAGGGCCAGCAGCCGCTGGTGTCGGAGGCGGTACGCGGCGAGGGCGCCCACCTGGTCGACGCGGACGGCGTGCGCTTCATGGTCGGCCAGCACGAGCTGGCCGAACTGGCGCCCCGGGACATCGTCGCCAAGGGCATCATGCGGCGCATGCAGGAGCAGGACGCCGAGCACATGTACCTCGACGCCCGGCACTTCGGCGCCGACATGTGGGAGCACCGCTTCCCGACCATCCTCGCCGCCTGCCGCGCCCACGGCATCGACCCGGTCACCGAGCCCGTCCCGGTCGCCCCGGCCGCCCACTACGCCTCCGGAGGCGTCCGCACGGACGCCCGCGGCCGCACCACGGTGCCCGGCCTCTACGCGTGCGGCGAGGTCGCCTGCACCGGCGTCCACGGCGCCAACCGGCTCGCCTCCAACTCCCTCCTGGAAGGCCTCGTCTACGCCGAGCGCATCGCCGCGGACATCGCGCGGAGCCGCTCGGAAAACGGCCTCCACGCGCGCGTGCCCGTACCGGTCCCGCACCCCGAGAAGCCCGCCCACCCCCTGCTCGCCCCCGAGGCCCGGTTCGCGATCCAGCGGATCATGACGGAGGGCGCCGGTGTGCTGCGCTCCGCCGAGTCCCTCGAGACCGCCACCGGCCGGCTCCAGCAGCTCCACACCGACGCCCGCGACGCCCTCGACGAGAACGGCAAGACCTCCGAGCCCGGCGTCGACACCTGGGAGGCCACCAACCTCCTGTGCGTGGCCCGGGTCCTGGTCGCGGCCGCGCGCCTGCGCGAGGAGACTCGTGGCTGCCACTGGCGCGAGGACCACGCCGACCGCGACGACGCCGACTGGCGCCGCCACATCGTCGTACGGCTGAATCCCGACCGCACGCTGGCCGTACACACCACGGACACCGCAGACTTCCCCCCGACCCTCCAGCAAACCCCCGGCTCCCCCCGACCAGGGGGGACCCCCGTGCCCCAGCGCCTTCAGGAGCAGTGACAGCAGTGAGCACCCCCGACCTTCCCCTCGCCCAGAGCGGCGGCTGCGGCGACGGCTGCGGCTGCGGCGCCGAAGCGGACGACGACGCGTACATGGAGTGCGGCCTCGACCCCGCGCTCGCCCAGCTCCTCGCCGACGCCGGGCTCGACCCGCTGGAGGTCGAGGACATCGCGAACGTCGCCATCCAGGAGGACCTCGACCACGGCGTGGACGTGACGACCGTCGCGACCATCCCCGAGGACTCCGTCTCCACCGCCGACTTCGTCGCCCGTGACGCGGGCGTCGTCGCGGGCCTGCGGGTGGCCGAGGCCGTCATCTCCGTGGTCTGCACCGACGAGTTCGAGGTGGAGCGGCACGTCGAGGACGGCGACCGGGTCGAGGAGGGCCAGAAGCTCCTCAGCGTCACCACCCGCACCCGCGACCTCCTCACCGCCGAGCGCAGCGCGCTGAACCTGCTGTGCCGGCTGTCCGGCATCGCGACCGCCACACGCGCGTGGGCGGACGCCCTGGAGGGCACCAGCACCCGCGTGCGCGACACCCGCAAGACGACGCCGGGCCTGCGCGCCCTGGAGAAGTTCGCGGTGCGCATGGGCGGCGGCGTCAACCACCGCATGTCGTTGTCGGACGCGGCGCTGGTCAAGGACAACCACGTGGTCGCCGCCGGCGGCGTCGCCCAGGCCTTCGAGGCCGTCCGCGAGGCCTTCCCGGAGGTGCCGATCGAGGTCGAGGTCGACACTCTGCACCAGCTGCGCGAGGTCGTGGACGCGGGCGCCGACCTGATCCTTCTCGACAACTTCACGCCCGTCGAGTGCGAGGAGGCGGTGGCCATCGTGGAGGGCCGGGCGCTCCTCGAAGCCTCGGGGCGGCTCACGCTCGCCGACGCCGGGGTGTACGCGAAGACCGGCGTCGACTTCCTGGCCGTGGGCGCGCTGACCCACTCCTCGCCGATCCTGGACATCGGCCTCGACCTGCGCGAGGCGTCGACGGACCAGGCATCGACGGACCAGGCCTCGACGGACGAGGCGGAGTAGGACCCATGCTGCTCACCATCGATGTCGGCAACACGCACACCGTCCTCGGTCTCTTCGACGGCGAGGAGATCGTCGAGCACTGGCGCATCTCCACGGACGCCCGCCGCACCGCCGACGAGCTCGCCGTGCTCCTCCAGGGCCTGATGGGCATGCATCCGCTGCTCGGCGAGGAACTGGGCGACGGCATCGACGGCATCGCGATCTGCGCCACCGTCCCGTCCGTACTGCACGAACTGCGCGAGGTGACCCGCCGCTACTACGGCGACGTGCCCGCCGTGCTGGTCGAGCCCGGCGTCAAGACCGGCGTGCCGATCCTCACGGACAACCCCAAGGAGGTCGGCGCGGACCGCATCATCAACTCGGTCGCCGCCGTCGAGCTCTACGGGGGGCCGGCGATCGTCGTCGACTTCGGTACGGCGACCACTTTCGACGCGGTGAGTGCGCGGGGTGAGTACGTCGGCGGTGTCATCGCGCCCGGTATCGAGATCTCCGTGGACGCGCTCGGGGTCAAGGGGGCTCAGCTGCGCAAGATCGAGGTGGTTCGGCCGCGGGCGGTCATCGGCAAGAACACCGTCGAGGCGATGCAGTCCGGGATCATCTACGGGTTCGCGGGGCAGGTCGACGGGGTCGTCAACCGGATGGTGCGCGAGCTGGCGGAGGATCCCGACGACGTCACCGTCATCGCTACGGGTGGGCTGGCGCCGATGGTTCTCGGCGAGTCCTCCGTCATCGACGAGCACGAGCCGTGGCTCACGCTGATCGGCCTGCGCCTGGTCTACGAACGCAACGTGTCCCGCACCTGACTTCCTTCGCCCCCGCCGCCCCTACCCGTCCCGTCCCAGGGGCTCCGCCCCTTCGCCCCGCCAGGGGCGCTGCGCCCCCTGGACCCCCGCATCGGCCTGAACGGCCTCGTCCTCAAACGCCGGACGGGCTGAGTGATGCGGGCCGGGGTGGGTGGGTGGACCTGGGGGTAGGTGGGGCGTCGGCCTGCGGCCTTGTCCTCAGTCGCTGGACGGGCTGAGTGATGCGGGCCGGGTTGGGTGGGTTGACGGGGGTGGGTGGGGCATCGGTCTCCGGCCTCGTCCTCAAACGCCGGACGGGCTGAGTGATGCGGGCCGGGTTGGGTGGGTTGACGGGGGTGGGTGGGGCATCGGTCTCCGACCTCGTCCTCAACCGCCGGACGGGCCCAAGACACGGGCCGGGGCGGGTGGATTGCCGGGGTGGGTGGGGTTCGGCCTTCGGCCCTCGGCCTTGTCCTCAGGCGCTGGACGGGCTGAGGGGCGCGGGCCGGGGATCGGTCTGCGAGTTCTCGTACTCGAACGTCGGACGGGCTGGATGGATGTGGGCTGGGGGCGCGATGCGACCTTCGGCCTCGCCTTCAAACACCGGTCGAGCCGAGGTTCTTAGGGGCGCGGGGAACTGCGCGCCCAGCCCCCACCGTCCCGCAGCCGCAAAAGCCGCGTGGGCAGCGCCCCGTCAGGGGCGCGGGGAACTGCGCGCCAAGCCCCCACCGGCCGTCAGCCGAACGAACTCGCGCGGGCGGGGAATGCGGGGCGAAGCCCCCGCCCTGGGGGGCGGGGGAACCGCGCGGGCAACCCCCGCCGTCCCGCAGGCGAAGGGGTCGGGCGGACGGGGTTCGGGGCGGAGCCCCGGCAGGGCGCGCCGTCGGGGACACTCACCCGCGGTCGAACCTCTCCCCGACCCCGGATCGAACCCCCCGCCGACCCCCCGGAGGGACACGCGCAGACGCTATGCGGATTTTGTCTGATTAGCGCGTATCGTCGCCGCATGCCCACGCCCTACGGATCCCGCGGCGGCATGGCGTTCGGAGCACAGGAGCTGCGTGTGCTCCGTCGCGCTCTCGCCCTCGCCCTCCACCCCACCCCCGCCTCGGCCGAAGACGTCCAGGACTGCCTCCGTCTCGCCGAGTCCGTCGACGAGGCGGCCCGCGAGGGAGCCAGGCTCAGGGCCTTCCTGCTGGCCGACCTCGCCCGCTACCGGGCCGCCCTGCCCGGCACCGCCGCGGGCTATCTCGTCCTCCTGGAGGAGGCGCTCGGCTCGGGCTACCGTCCCGACGCGGACGACCTCGCCGCGCTCCGGGCGCTGCGCGGCAATCCCACCGCCGCCGCCCTCCTGGACCGCTGCGCGACCCTCGCCGAGCAGCACGTCCGCACCCGCCTCGCGGGCTGCGGCACCACACCCACGGTCCCCGCCTCCCGTACCCGCCTGACGGCCCTGCCCGGCGGCCTGGCCGCGCTCTCGGCCGCGGAGGAACCCGTGAAGAAGCCCGCGGGCAGCCCCGCCGCCGAGCCGCGGCCGCAGTCCCCGGCCAAGGGCCCGCGCCCGGACCGTCCGATCCCGACCCCGGGCGAGGTCTTCCCGCCGAAGCGCAAACCCACGCCGCCACCGGCGAACCCGCCGCAGCAGCTCGCCGCGGGCTAGCTACTCTGGGGGCATGGACTATGTCTCCGCGCTGGTGCCCCCCGTAGTGATGGCCGTGTTCTTCATCGGGTTGATCGTGACGATCGTGAAGACCCAGGGCGGGGCCAACAAGTCCAAGGAGGACGCGGTCGTCGACGCCGCCCTCGCGCGCGCGGAGAGCGCCCGCCAGGCCTCTCCCGACGCCAAGGCCTGAGGCGACACCAAGGTCACATGCCCCGGCCGACGCGGTCCGCGTCCCCGCCGGGGCACTCATCGGCGTACGACTCATACGTTCTCATACGTTTTTCGAGTCGTACGCCCTTTTTGTTGGTGATCTCCCACTATTGTTCTGAGCTGTGCCTCGCCCATTGGGAGAACTCGAAGACGCGGTCATGACGCGGGTGTGGAAGTGGAACCGCCCGGTGACCGTTCGAGAAGTCCTGGAAGACCTTCAGCAGGAACGGTCCATCGCGTACACCACGGTGATGACCGTTTTGGACAATCTCCATCAGAAGGGCTGGGTGCGCAGGGAGGCGGAAGGCCGGGCCTATCGATATGAGGCGGTCTCCACGCGTGCCGCCTACTCGGCCGCACTGATGAACGACGCGTGGTCCCAGAGCGACAACCCCGCCGCCGCTCTCGTCGCCTTCTTCGGCATGATGAGCGAGGAACAGCGGCGCGCGCTGCGGGATGCCGTACACATCGTGCAAGGGCCTGAAGAAGACCCCGAACAAGGCGCGGACGGTGGCGAAACACGTGTAACCCCTGACGCCGCCGACGAGAAGCGGGTCGAGAAGCCCGACGAGAAGCCCGACGAGAAGCCCGTCGAGGCGTCCGGTGAGAAGCAGGGTGAGAAGCCGGGCGAGAACCCCGACTCCGGCCCGGGCGGCACCGGGCGATAGCGTCCGCCCATGCCAGCAGAGCATCCAGCACCGCGTCCCGAAGACACCGCAAAAGCCGTCACCGTCCGGCGGGCCAGGACCAGTGATGTCCCGGCCGTGCGCCGCCTCCTCGACGCGAACGTCCGCCGTGGCATCCTGCTCGACAAAGCGACGGTGACGCTTTACGAGGACATCCAGGAGTTCTGGGTCGCGGAACGCGACGACAACGCCGAGGTGGTCGGCTGTGGTGCGCTGCACGTCATGTGGGAAGACCTCGCGGAAGTCCGCACTCTCGCGGTGAACCCCGCGGTCAAGGGCGTCGGCGTCGGTCATCAGTTGCTGGAGAAGTTGCTGCAGACCGCCCGCTGGCTCGGCGTTCGCCGGGTTTTCTGTCTGACCTTCGAAGTCGACTTCTTCGCGAAGCACGGCTTCGTGGAGATCGGCGAGACGCCCGTCGACAGGGATGTCTACGCCGAGCTGCTGCGTTCCTATGACGAGGGCGTCGCGGAGTTCCTCGGTCTCGAACGAGTGAAACCGAACACCTTGGGCAACAGCCGGATGCTTCTGCATCTGTGATCGCCGGCGACTATTCCGTCCGACCGCCTTGCCCGCGTTCCCTATGTCCGAAACGCGCACGTTTCCGGTCTTCCAGCGGCCCCCGAGTCTCACCCAGGGGTTTGTGTTTTTCCAGCAAAAGCGGTTTGCTTTCCGACGTACTGCAGTACTGCATATAACAGGGGACGTGAAACAGCGGCACACGCCGCAGGCCCTCGACCCTCAAGTTATCGATGAAAGGAAATCCGGTGGCACAGAAGGTTCAGGTCCTTCTTGTCGACGACCTCGACGGTGGCGAGGCGGACGAGACCGTGACGTTCGCGCTGGACGGCAAGACGTACGAAATCGATCTCACGACCGCCAATGCGGACAAGCTCCGTGGCCTTCTCGAGGCCTACGTGAAGGGTGGTCGTCGTACCGGAGGCCGCGCTGCGGGGGGGCGTGGAAAGGCGCGTGTCGCTTCCGGTGGCAGCCAGGACACCGCACAGATCCGCGCGTGGGCGAAGGAGAACGGTTACGAGGTCAACGACCGTGGCCGCGTTCCGGCGTCCATTCGCGAGGCCTACGAGAAGGCCAACGGCTGAGTCGAGGTCCATGGCCCAGTTGCCCAGCCAAGGTCTACGAGTAGGCCGGCGGCTGGGCGCACGCGCGTCGCAGCCGGACCCGGTGGCACTGTGTCGCCACCGTGTCCACGAGTCGTACGAGATCGGGGGCGCCCCCACCGCCCCCCACGGCCGACAGGGTCGGCAGCGAGGGTTCCACCTCGCACCCCGGCTCGGGGGGCCGCAGCCAGACGGCGGCCCCCTGTGGACCGGACCCGCCGGGCCCGTCCGTCCCCGCCCCGTCCGTGGTGAGTGGCCTCTCGGGCACCCCTTCGGGCACCCCCGGCGGCAGCGGAGCCTCGATGCTCCCGCCCGCGCCGATCGCCGTGAGATCGAGCGCCAGAGCGCCCCACTCCAGCCAGTCGAGCAGCCCCGGTAGCTCCTCCGCGCTTCCCGCGGCCACCAGCAGCCACATCCGTTTCCCGTGCCGAGCCGGCCACTTCTCATGCCGAGCCGCCGGATCCCCGCACGGTGCCGATCTGCTTGCGTGCAGTGCCACCGGAGAGGCCGGTCCCAGGTGTCGCAGGGCCCTGACACCCGCCTCCGCAGGGACGTCCAGGACGTCGAAGCGCAGGCCGGCGGCCAGTCGTAGCGGCGAACCGGGCACTGTCGCCCAGCCGAGTTCGTTCTCGTACCACTGCCGCACCGAGTCGCTCGGGTGGAGCGGGCGGCGGGGGAGGGGGACAGTGGGAAGCATGTCAGGAGCAACCGGCAGAAGGGCTCCAGAGTTACGCTGGGTGTTTCATCATGTGCGCTGAGTATCGAAAGAAGGAGCGCGTGGGGGCGATCGGTGGCGCAAGGATGTTCGCCCATAGCGGAGGGAACCGGTGCGCGGGGCATGGAGTGTCAGTGCGTACGGGTAAGACATCCCTAGTGAGAGGGGCGACACGCATGGCTCGGGCATCTCACGTTCGCCATCGGCGTACAGCTGGTGAGGGTATCTGCCTGGCCTGCGGGAACATCGTCTCGCACCATCAGGTTGGACAGGATGTCGGCGTTCGGGGTCAGGAGGCCAAGGACGGTGTCGGCAGTTGGAATGAGCGGTCCCCGCTTGCGGGACTAAGCTGCGGAAGGACAGGGAGGGGAGCGTCCCCTTACTGCCTGACCGCTCTGAGGAGCGATTAACGATGTTCGAGAGGTTCACCGACCGCGCGCGGCGGGTTGTCGTCCTGGCTCAGGAAGAAGCCCGGATGCTCAACCACAACTACATCGGCACCGAGCACATCCTCCTGGGCCTGATCCACGAGGGTGAGGGTGTCGCCGCTAAGGCCCTGGAGAGCCTCGGGATTTCGCTCGAGGCGGTCCGCCAGCAGGTGGAGGAGATCATCGGGCAGGGGCAGCAGGCCCCGTCCGGGCACATCCCCTTCACCCCCCGTGCCAAGAAGGTCCTGGAGCTCTCGCTCCGCGAGGCCCTTCAGCTGGGCCACAACTACATCGGCACGGAGCACATCCTGCTCGGCCTGATCCGAGAGGGCGAGGGCGTCGCCGCCCAGGTCCTGGTCAAGCTGGGCGCAGACCTCAACCGGGTGCGGCAGCAGGTCATCCAGCTGCTCTCCGGCTACCAGGGCAAGGAGACCGCCACCGCAGGCGGTCCTGCCGAGGGCACCCCCTCCACGTCCCTGGTCCTCGATCAGTTCGGCCGGAACCTCACCCAGGCCGCTCGTGAGTCCAAGCTCGACCCGGTCATCGGGCGCGAGAAGGAGATCGAGCGGGTCATGCAGGTGCTGTCCCGCCGGACCAAGAACAACCCGGTCCTCATCGGCGAGCCCGGCGTCGGCAAGACCGCCGTCGTCGAGGGCCTGGCGCAGGCCATCGTCAAGGGCGAGGTGCCCGAGACCCTCAAGGACAAGCACCTCTACACCCTCGACCTGGGCGCGCTGGTCGCCGGTTCCCGCTACCGCGGTGACTTCGAGGAGCGGCTGAAGAAGGTCCTCAAGGAGATCCGCACCCGCGGCGACATCATCCTGTTCATCGACGAGCTGCACACGCTCGTGGGTGCGGGTGCCGCCGAGGGCGCCATCGACGCGGCGTCGATCCTGAAGCCGATGCTGGCGCGCGGTGAGCTCCAGACCATCGGTGCGACGACCCTGGACGAGTACCGCAAGCACCTCGAGAAGGACGCGGCCCTCGAGCGCCGCTTCCAGCCGATCCAGGTGGCGGAGCCTTCCCTCCCCCACACGATCGAGATCCTCAAGGGCCTGCGCGACCGCTACGAGGCGCACCACCGGGTCTCCATCACGGACGAGGCGCTGGTCCAGGCCGCCACCCTGGCCGACCGGTACATCTCGGACCGCTTCCTGCCGGACAAGGCGATCGACCTCATCGACGAGGCCGGTTCCCGGATGCGCATCCGCCGGATGACCGCGCCGCCGGACCTCCGCGAGTTCGACGAGAAGATCGCGGGCGTCCGCCGCGACAAGGAGTCGGCCATCGACTCCCAGGACTTCGAGAAGGCGGCCTCTCTCCGCGACAAGGAGAAGCAGCTGCTGGCGGCGAAGGCCAAGCGCGAGAAGGAGTGGAAGGCCGGCGACATGGACGTCGTCGCCGAGGTCGACGGCGAGCTGATCGCCGAGGTCCTCGCGACCGCGACCGGCATCCCCGTCTTCAAGCTGACCGAGGAGGAGTCCTCGCGTCTGCTGCGCATGGAGGACGAGCTCCACAAGCGGGTCATCGGCCAGAAGGACGCCGTCAAGGCGCTCTCGAAGGCGATCCGTCGTACGCGGGCCGGTCTGAAGGACCCGAAGCGTCCGGGTGGTTCGTTCATCTTCGCGGGCCCGTCCGGTGTCGGTAAGACCGAGCTGTCCAAGGCCCTCGCCGAGTTCCTCTTCGGTGACGAGGACGCGCTGATCTCCCTCGACATGTCGGAGTTCAGCGAGAAGCACACGGTGTCGCGTCTCTTCGGTTCGCCCCCCGGATACGTGGGCTACGAAGAGGGCGGTCAGCTGACGGAGAAGGTGCGCCGCAAGCCGTTCTCGGTGGTCCTCTTCGACGAGGTCGAGAAGGCTCACCCGGACATCTTCAACTCGCTGCTGCAGATCCTGGAGGACGGTCGCCTGACCGACTCCCAGGGCCGGGTCGTGGACTTCAAGAACACGGTCATCATCATGACGACCAACCTCGGCACGCGGGACATCTCGAAGGGCTTCAACCTGGGCTTCGCGGCCACGGGTGACACGAAGTCGAACTACGAGCGCATGAAGAACAAGGTCTCGGACGAGCTCAAGCAGCACTTCCGTCCCGAGTTCCTCAACCGCGTCGACGACGTGGTCGTCTTCCCGCAGCTGACGCAGGAGGACATCCTCAAGATCGTCGACCTGATGGTCGGCAAGGTGGACGAGCGCCTCAAGGACCGGGACATGGGCATCGAGCTCTCCCAGTCCGCCAAGGAACTGCTGTCCAAGAAGGGTTACGACCCCGTCCTGGGCGCGCGGCCGCTGCGTCGCACGATCCAGCGCGAGATCGAGGACACGCTCTCGGAGAAGATCCTCTTCGGCGAGCTGCGCCCCGGTCACATCGTGGTCGTCGACACGGAGGGCGAGGGCGACACCAAGACCTTCACCTTCCGCGGTGAGGAGAAGTCGGCGCTGCCCGACGTCCCGCCGATCGAGCAGGCCGCGGGTGGGGCAGGACCCAACCTGAGCAAGGAGGCGTAGCGCTCGACGCTCGCCTGAACGAAGGGGCTGCCCCGGGACCTCGGTCCCGGGGCAGCCCCTTTTTTTTCACACCACGCTGTCCGTTTTCTCGACGGTGACGGCCACGGTGTCCGGGAGGAACGCCAGGAGATGTTCCGGTACGTCGGTCACGTCCTGGGCGAGATGGAACGTGACCCTGCGCAGGCCGGGAAAGAGGGCCGGGACATTTGAGAGGTCTTCGTTTCCTGTGAACTTGTTGAGCCGCAGTCTCGTCACGTTCGGCAGTACCGGACCCGCGCTCCACCCGACGGCATTCCAGTTCACACGAAGTTCTTGTAGAGCGGGAAGCCGGGTGATCTCTTCGAAGTCCTCGGGGGTGAGGTTTTCGGGGAGTGTGGCCAGACTCAGCTGCTTCAGCGAGTGCATATGACTCAGGCCGCGCAATCCGGTGTACCGCAGAGCGTTCCTGGTGAACCGCAGATACGTCAGTGGCAGATTCCGGGGGAGTACCTCATCGAGGGAGTCCCCGTGCAACGGGATGCCGATGTCGAGCAGGCGCAGAGTGCGGGATGCCGAGAGCGGTGCCAACGCTTCCGGATTCTCGAGTCCGGGCAACCCGGCGAGCAAAAGCCATTTCAGGGGCAGCCCGGCGAGCGGAGTGAGGTCGTCGACGTACGGGCTGCCGCCGCTGACGTCCAGATGTACGAGCCGTGCCTGATCCGACAGGAAGCTCAGATCACGCAGGACGCGGTTGTCGCGTACGACGAGTTTGGACAGCTGGTCCGGCAGCAGCCCCTCGCGTATGTCGTCCGCGTCGATGTCCCCGACGACCTGCAGCATGGGGCGGCCGCCGAGGTCGCGCAGGGCGCGCAGCTGGTCGGCGGTGTGCGCGCAGAAGTACAGGTCGTCCGGTGGCAGATGGGCGACGACGTCGGCCGTGTAGCGCCGGGTGTCGAACCGGTGGGCGGTCCAGGTGAGTTGGGCCCGTACGAGCAGCGACCGATGCGACCGGAAGCGGGCGAGGACCGGGAGCGCCGCGTCCGTGCCGATGAGTGACGCGGTGATGACCACGGCCCTGGCCTCGTCGTCGGTGAGCCCCTCGGGGCCGGGCAGCAGCTCCAGGACGAGCGGGCCCGCGTCGGCGAGGGTGCGGGCCTCCTCGGTCGTACGGGGCGGGATGAGCGAGGCGGCGTTCCGCTCCACGGCCGCGCGGACGTGAGGGTCGAGTTCCGTGGCGTGTTCCAGCGCGGCCAGGGCGAGAAGTCGTATACGCGTACCCGCCGCTCCGGACGTCTCCTCGGCGGACTTGGTCAAGTCGGCCAGGAGGGTGGCCCGTTCGCGGGGGCGGGCATGGGCGACCGCCATCCGGATGACGTCCGACCACTGGGAGTCGAAGGCGTTGCGCGCCAGCAGCCCGAAGTCCCCGTCCTCCACCGCCGCCCGCGCGCCCAGGTAGTCCTGGAAGGTGCGGTGGACGAACTCGACGGTGCCGAGGGTGGGTTCGCGGAGCAGGCCGCTGCGGACGAGAAGGTGGCGCAGGATCGCCGGGGCGTCGCCCTGCGCGGCGGCGGACGGGAGGGACGGCAGGACGTCGGCGACGATGCGTTCGGCACGGTCGCGGTCCATCTCGGACTGGTTGTTGCGGATGAGCCAGTAGGCCAGGCGCTGGAGGAGCTGGACCTGCGGGAGTTCCGTGAGGTGGATGCCGCCGGTGCGTTCGGGCGCGAACATGTCGCGCTCCTCGTCACGGCGCGACAGCAGCATGGACAGGGCGGCGTCGTACAGCTCCTGGCGGCCGTGCGGCAGATAGCCTCGCCGGTCGCGGTGCAGCGCGCAGATCAGCCCGCACATCAGCGGGTTGGTGGCGAGCCGGCCGAGGTCGGGCTTGGTGCCGACGGCGGTGAGGAGGGAGTGTTCGTAGTCGTCGAGGCGGTCGGTGTCCGGGGCGTCGAGCCGGGCCGCCGTGTGCCAGCGGCGGATGAAGGCGGTGACGTCGTCGCGGCTCATGGGGGTGAGGGCGAGCTCGGTGAAGCCGTCGGGGGTGAGCCAGTCCTCGCGGACGGCCGAGGGGCGGGAGGTCACCAGCCACTGGTTGCCGGGATAGACGTCCAGCAGTTCGCGCAGCCAGCGGCGGGTCCGCTCGCGGTCGCGTTCGGGGATCTCGTCGATGCCGTCGACGAGGAGCAGCCCGCGCCCGGCGCCGAGGACGCGGTCGCTCCAGCCGTCCGGCTGGGTGGCGTGGAAGGGCACGCGGGCGGCGGCGAGGAAACCGTCGGGTGCCGGGAGTCCGTCGGGGCGGCGTACGAGGGTGCGCAGGGGCAGGACGAACGGGATCCGGTCGCCGCGCTCGCCCCGGGCCGCGGTCACGGCCAGCCACTGCACGAGGGTGGTCTTGCCTGAGCCGGCCACTCCGCGCAGCAGCACCAGGTCCTGTTCGGCGAGGGCCTGTTCGGCGGGGAGGGTGCTGCCGGCGGCCGCGATGTGTGTCCCGCCCGGGCCGGTCGCCTCCGCGTCCTCGGTGGCCCGTACGGCCCGCAGGCTGAGGTAGGCGGCGTCGAGGGGCCAGCGCTCGGGGGAGTTGACGAGGTCGATGCCGTAGATGGTGAGCCGGCTGTGCTTGGTCGCGACGTACGCGAGGTACCGCTGTTCGAAGGCGGGATCCGTGCCGCCGGGCGGCGGAGTCCGCGCGATCAGCTCGTCGATCTTGGCGATGAGCTCGCTCTGCCTGCGGCTCTGCTCCACCAGCGTGCGGGCCACGAAGGCCGAGCGCTGGGTGAAGAAGTGCAGGATGTGCAGGCAGGCCGCGCTCAGGATCCGCTCGTAGAACAGGGTCGCGTCGAAGGAGAGGTCCCGCTCGGGGTTGCCGCTCGCGGCGCGCAGCCGCAGGGCGAGCGCCTCGTGACCGAGTTCCACGGCCTGTACGTCGGTCATGGCGAGGTCGCCGAGGGCGTGCAGGGTGTCGGCGAGGGCGTGGACGACGGCCTGCTCCTCGTCGGGGGCCAGCGGGCGTTCCCCGGTGCGCAGGGCTCGTGCGACCAGCTCGGCGGCCAGCGTGGTCAGCTCTCTCTCCCCGAGGGTCCGCTTCTCTCCCCTGAAGGAGACGAACCCGGAGATCCGCAGTGGCTTCTCGACGAGACCGGCGCCCGGCCCGTCCGCCACGAACAGCTTCCTGACGAGCGGCGCGACCACGCTCGAGGCCAGTTTGGCACCTATGGCTGCTGGTTCCATGACGCTCCCCCGGACGGCACGGTGACGGCTGCGCAGATCACACTAGGGCCTCTCGCAGGTGGGGAGTGCGGTCGGGGGGCGAGGGTCCCGCAAAGCCTTGCGACACGCCCTCGCGGTGACATGACGCACAGGCGATTTTTCCCTTACTAGCGTGGGTAGTAGGCAACCGGCAACGTGCAAAACGGACACAACGGTACACAACCCCCATGGGGTGTGCGGTGCCGTGGTCGGCGGTGCGGCGAGGGCTGTATTGCGCCGAAATGCAACGCCCGTATGTGGGGTTAAACGTCTCTACTCTGAAAAATCGGGCGTATTCGATACGGAGTGGGACGTCTGTCAAGAAGCAGGAAATTTTAGAGTGAACTACGACCCGGCGTCGTAGATGGGGACTTTGTGGGACGGCCAGGACTCGGGTTACCAAGGGATGGCCCACTCGGCGACAACCTGTCCGTCGGGTGGACCTGACCCCCGTCTCCGTTCCCACGAGGTTCCGAATGTCGAAGCGCGTCACGTCCCGCCACTCCCGTATGTCCCTGCTCCGCTCCAGGGCGGCCGTCCTGGCCGTCGGCGTGGGTGCCACGGCCGTACTGGGCGCCGGGGTCGCGGCCGCCGCCACCGAGGCGGCCCCGCAGGCCGCCGTGAAGACGGTCGCCACCAAGCCGGCCGCCTCCTGGGTCGACCCGGTGAAGAAGTACACGCTCTCCGCGGGCTTCAACCAGGCCGGCAACCTGTGGCAGCACAACCACTCCGGCCAGGACTTCGCCGTGCCCACCGGCACCGAGGTCGTCGCCGCGCACGGCGGCACCGTCGTCAAGGCCGGCGGCAACGGCGCCGGTGACGGTCCCGCGTACGGCAACGCCATCGTCATCAAGCACGGCAACGGGACCTACTCGCAGTACGCCCACCTGTCCCGGATAGACGTGCGGATCGGGCAGGTCGTCGCGACCGGCCAGCACATCGCGCTCTCCGGCAGCACCGGCAACTCCACCGGCCCGCACCTGCACTTCGAGATCCGTACGACCCCGAACTACGGCTCCGCGGTCAACCCGGTCGCCTTCCTGCGCGCCCAGGGCGTGACCGTCTAAGACGCTTCAGGGGTGACGACGGCGCCGCCGTGCGCCTGCGTCACCAAGTCGATCGCGACCTCCAGGACAGCCTTGCGCTTCTCCTCGGGGTCGCCTTCGACGTCCTTGAGCAAAAACATCCCGGCGTGCATCGAGAACAGCGCGCTGATACAGCGCACCTGGTCCGTCAGATCGGCGTCCGGCTCCTTGAGCAGGCCGACCATCCGGATCATGCGGTCCTTGAAGTCCTCGCCCGTGCGCAGCTCGCGGACGGCCGCCTGGTTCTCCTGCATGAAGCGGAAGAGCGGGGCCGCGTCGGCGAGCGCGTTGCTGTAACGGCGCAGGATCTCCTGCTTCGTCTCCAGCGTGCGAGGCTGCTGCCGCGCCCACTCGATCAGCTCGTCCATGGGCCGGGACAGGTCCTGGAAGAGACTGATGAGGATGTCTTCCTTGGTCTTGAAGTGGTAGTAGAGCGCCGCCTTCGTGACGTCGAGGTGCTCGGCGATCTCGCGCAGCGAGGTCTTCTCGTAGCCGTGCTCGGAGAAGAGTTCGAGGGCGACGTCCTGGATGCGCTGGCGGGTGTCCCCGCGGCGCTGTCGCTTGGTGCCGTCCATGGTGTCGCCGCCCATCCCTGTACTCCTCGCACTCCTTGAAACGTACGCGTCGTCCGACTGGCAAATCCAGGAAAACTTACTTGACGCCCGGCTAGTTACCGGCCTAACTTCCCTCAGTGTAGTCAACTTGCCGGGCGGCAAGTAAGTACCCAGGGGAGTGGAACCGTGGCGGACAACAAGGAAGCGGTCATAGAGACCGAGAAACAACCGCGCAGCGTACGCGTCGTGCTGCTCGCGCTCATGATCACCATGATGCTGGCCATGCTCGACAACATGATCGTGGGCACGGCGATGCCGACGATCGTGGGCGAGCTGGGCGGCCTCCAGCACCTGTCATGGGTCGTCACCGCGTACACCCTCGCGACCGCCGCCTCCACCCCCATCTGGGGCAAGCTCGGCGACATGTACGGGCGCAAGGGCGCCTTCATGACCTCGATCGTGATCTTCCTGGTCGGCTCCGCGCTCAGCGGTATGGCCCAGGACATGGGGCAGCTCATCGGCTTCCGTGCCGTTCAGGGCCTGGGCGCCGGTGGTCTGATGGTCGGCGTCATGGCCATCATCGGTGACCTGATTCCGCCGCGGGAGCGCGGCAAGTACCAGGGCATGATGGCCGGCATCATGGCGCTCGCGATGATCGGCGGACCGCTCATCGGTGGCACCATCACCGACCACTGGGGCTGGCGCTGGTCCTTCTACATCAACCTGCCGCTCGGCATCGTCGCGCTCCTCGCCA
Organism: Streptomyces sp. GbtcB7; assembly: GCF_019091445.1. Classification (NCBI taxonomy): domain Bacteria; kingdom Bacillati; phylum Actinomycetota; class Actinomycetes; order Kitasatosporales; family Streptomycetaceae; genus Streptomyces; species Streptomyces sp. GbtcB7. Next base: position 28,821 of record NZ_JAGXJM010000017.1, on the reverse strand, counting down.
TCAGTGCCGTACTGCACCTGCCGAAGAAGCGCGTCCAGGCGAAGATCGACTACCTCGGTGCCGGACTGCTGGCCCTCGGTATCTCGTCCATCGTGCTGGTCACCACCTGGGGCGGCAGCGAGTACGCCTGGGGCTCGGCCAGGATCATGGAGCTCATCGGCATCGGTGTCGCCGCGCTGGTCGGCTTCGTCTTCGTACAGACCAAGGCCGCCGCGCCGATCATGCCGCTGCACATCTTCCGCAGCCGCAACTTCACGCTGATGTCGATCATCGGCTTCATCACCGGCTTCGTGATGTTCGGCGCCACGCTCTTCCTGCCGCTGTACCAGCAGTCCGTGCAGGGCGCGTCCGCGACCAACTCCGGGCTGCTCCTGCTGCCGATGCTCGGCGCGATGCTGGTGACCTCGATGGTCGCCGGTCGGGTCACCACCGGCACCGGGCGCTACAAGGCCTTCCCGATCGTCGGCGGCGTTCTCATGGCGGTCGGCCTGTTCCTGCTTTCTCAGATGGACACCGGTACGACCCGGTTCACCTCCGGGCTGTACATGGCCGTACTCGGCCTCGGCATGGGCTGCCTGATGCAGATCACCATGCTGGTCGCGCAGAACAGCGTCGAGATGAAGGACATGGGCGTCGCGTCCTCGTCCACCACCCTCTTCCGTACGCTCGGCTCGTCCTTCGGCGTCGCGATCATGGGTGCGCTGTTCAACCAGCGGGTCCAGGACGTGATGACCGAGCGGGCCGGGGCGCTGGGGTCCAAGGTCACCGAGCAGTCGGCGCAGCTGGACGCGGCGAGCCTGGCCAAGCTGCCGGCCGCGGCGCGGGAGGCGTACCAGTACGCGGTGTCCTCCGGAACGCACTCCGCGTTCCTGTTGGGTGCGGTGGTGTCGGTGGGGGCGCTGGTGGCCGCGGTGTTCGTGAAGGAGGTTCCGCTTCGGGGGGCGGGGGCGCCGTCGCCGGAGGGTTCGGCCGAGGATGCGGTGAGCGACTCGGCGCCGAAGCCGACCGTCGTCGAGACCGTCTGAGTCGCCCGACCCGCATCACCTGACCCGACCTCGCCCGATCCAACCGCGCTTGATCCGAAGACCCCCGGAGTGTCCGCCCCGGGGGTCTTCTCCTGTACGCACCTGGCCCCCCGAGCCTCCTCGCCCCCGCCGCCCCTACCCGTCCCATCCCCGGGAGCTCCGCCCCCGGACCCCCGCCATCGGCCTGAACGGCCTCGTCCTCAATCGCCGGACGGGCTGAAGATGCGGGCCGGGGTGGGTGGGACAACGCCTTCCGGCCTTGTCCTCAGGCGTCGGGTGGGTTGAGTGGTGTGGGTCGGGGTGGGTGGGGTGTCGGCCTTCGGCCTTGTCCTCAATCGCCGGATGGGCTGAAAGAGGCGGGCCGGGGTGGGTGGGGTGTCGGCCTTCCGGTCTTGTCCTCAATCGCCGGACGGGCTGAGTGATGCGCGCCGGGGTGGGTGGGCCACCGTCCTGCGGCCTTGTCCTCAAGTGTTGGGTGGATTGAGTGATGTGGGTCGGGGTGGGTGGGGTGTCGGCTTCCGGCCTCGTCCTCGATCGCTGGACGGGTTGAAGCGTGTGGGCGGTGGGTGGGGTGTCGGGCTCTGATGCGGGTCGGTGTTCGGCCTTGTGTTCGCAGCGCCGGGCGAGCCGAGGTTTTTAGGGGCGCGGGGAACTGCGCGCCCAGCCCCCACCGGCCCGCAGCCGAACGAATCGGGTGGGCGGGTGGGGGAACGGGCCGAGCCGGGCCCGGCCGACGGTGACGGCCCCCACGACGACTACGGCAACAGCAACGGCAACAGCAACCGGTACTCGCCCACCGGCATCAGGTCGGCAGCATCGGATAGCTGCCGGTGTTCGTCGGCGCGTGTTCCGGCAGCCACAGCACCGCGACCGCACCCTCCGCAGGCACGTGCTCCGGGGCTCCCGCGGGCCGGACATTGCGGAAGGTCAGCCGGGCACCGAGCACCCGGGCCTGACCGGCCGCGATGGTGAGGCCGAGGCCGTGACCGTGGCCCGAGCGGTCGCTGCTGCCGGTGCGGAAACGGCTGGGGCCCTCGGCGAGAAGCTCCTCGGGGAAGCCGGGACCGTGGTCGCGGACCCGGATGACCCGGCCCTCGACCGAGACCTCGATCGGCGGCTTGCCGTGCCGTGCCGCATTGGCCAGCAGATTGAACAGCACGCGCTCCAGGCGACGCGGATCCGTCGTGACCTCCGACTCGTGGATCACGCGTACGTCGACGTCCGCGTCCTTGGCGGCCACCCGCCGCGACACGAACTCGCCGAGCAGGATGTCCTGGAGTTCGGCCCGCTCGGAGGCGCCGTCCAGCCGCGCCACCTCGAGGACGTCCTCGACGAGGGTCCGCATCGCCTGGGCCCGGTCGCGGACGAGTTCCGTGGGGCGGCCGGGGGGAAGGAGCTCCGCCGCCGTCAGCAGGCCGGTCACCGGCGTGCGCAGTTCGTGAGCGATGTCGGCGGTCACCCGGCGCTCGGCCTCGATGCGCTGCTGGAGCGCGTCCGCCATGGCGTCCACCGCGCGCGCGAGGTCGTCGGTCTCGTCCCGTACGACCCCGCCGATCGCTTCCCGTACCCGTACGTCGGTCTCACCCTTGGCGACCTGGTTTGCCGCGGCGGCGGCCTTGCGCAGCCGGCGCGAGAGCTGGCCGCCGATCAGCACGCCGAGCGCGCTGCCGCCGAAGACGACCGCGATCGAGCCGATGATCAGCGCCTGGTCGAGGTCCTTCATGACGTCGGTGTTGCGGTCCGTGAAACCGGTGTGGAGCGAGAGGACGCGGCCGTCCTTGAGGGGTACGGCCGCCCAGATGTCCGGAACCCCGTTCGGACGGTCGGCCACAAAGGTGGCTCGCCGGCCCTGCATGACCTTCGCCAGCAGGTCCTTCGGGATGGCCGGGTCGTCGACCTTGACCCCGAAGGCCTGGGTCCGCCCGGACTCGTACATGCGCTCGGCGACCGTGATGCGCTCGTCCGCCAGGTCGCGCGAGTTGTCGAGCATCGAGACGCGCGCCGCGTTGTGCACGACGAGGCTGAGGGCGACCGCGACCAGCGCGCCGACCATGGCGATCGCCGCGCTGAGCTTCCACCGGATACCCGTGCGAATGCCGGAGTTCCCGGCGGCGGCCGCCATGCGCATGCCCACAGGCGCGCCGCGGCGTGCCGATGGGCCCCGGCCGACGGGCGTGCCGCGACGAACGGGCGTGCCCCGGCCGACGGGTGTGCCCCGGCCGTCGGCAGGTGCGTTCCAGCCGGTCCGACCGCTCCCGGTCACCGGACTGTTCCCCGTCATCGGACTGTTTCCCGTCACCGAGCCGTACCCGTCGGCCGGGCCATACCCGTTGACGGGCCCGTACCCGTTGACCGGCCCGCGCCCGGCGCCCCCGTCGTGCCCGTCGGCCGGTCTGTTGCGGCCGGTCGGGCCGTCGCCGCCCGCCGGAGTCCGGCGCCGAAATATCCCCCGCATACCCCTGCTCAGGCCTTCAACTTGTAGCCGAAGCCGCGGACCGTCTCGATCCGGTCCTGGCCGATCTTCGTCCGCAGCCGCTGCACGTGGACGTCGACGACACGGGTGTCCCCGCCCCAGCCGTAGTCCCACACGCGTTCGAGCAGCTTGTCGCGGCTCAGCACCGTACCCGGCGCGGAGGAGAACTCCAGCAGCAGCCGCATCTCGGTGGGCGTCAGAGCCACCGGCGTACCGCCCTTGTGGACTTCCATGCCCTCGGTGTCGATCTCCAGGTCACCGAAGGAGAGCACCCCGCCGTCGACGGACGAGGCCTCTTCGGGGGTTCCGTTCGGACCGCTCGCGTGTCCGAAACGGCGCAGCACGGCGCGGATCCGGGCGACCAGCACGGCCCCGTCGAAGGGCTTGGTCACGTAGTCGTCGGCGCCCGCCTCCAGGCCCAGCACGACGTCGATCGAGTCGGCACGCGCGGACAGCATGATCACGGGGACGGTGGACTCGTCACGGATGCGGCGGCACAGCGAGACACCGTCGAGTCCGGGGACCATCACGTCCAGCAGGGCGATGTCGGGACGGTCGGCGCGGAACGCCTCCAGGCCCGACAGCCCGTCGGGCATGGCCGTCACCGCGAAGCCGTCGCGCTCGAGAGCGAGCTGCGTGGCCTCGCGGATGACGTCGTCGTCCTCGACGAACAGGACGTGGGTCTGCTCTGCCATCCGGCTGCTCCGTCTGCGCTCAGTTCGCGGGAGCGGGCGTGTCGACGCCGCCCACCGCGTTGCTGTAGTCGTTGTGCGTCCGGGACCTCTCGGTGAAGCGGGTCGCGGTCCACCCGTAGGTGATCACTTCTTCGCTGGAGGGGTATTCCACCGGATCGCCCTTCTTGTACAACTGCTGGGTGATCACCAGGTCGCCCCGGTCGATCTCCGCGTAGACCGGCGGCTCCTCGGTCTTGAAGACATTCTCGTACCTGCCGCTTTCCTCGCGGTAGACGTACGAGCCGATACCCACGGCATCCCCGCAGGTCATGACGTTGACCACGACGTCGTCGGTGGTTCCTCCGGTCAGATCCCCGTACGACACGTCGACCGGGTACTCGTCGGCGACGCACGGTTTCGTCAGCGCGTTCTTGACCGAGTCGCTGACCTTCGGGTCGTCCTTGACGAGCTTGACCGCGTCCACGCGCTTGGGTGTCTTGGACGGGGGGGCTGAGGCCGCGGGGCTCGGGGCCCCCTTCGCCACCGCCTCACTGCTCGCCGGGCCCTCGTCGCGGGCGCCCGTGCCACCCGTGGCGCAGGCGGTCAGGAAAAGGCCGAGGGCGGCGAGCGCGGCCGTCACCGCGCTCCCCGCCTTCAGGACCTGCCTGGCCCGAGTTCCTAGGCCGCGCAACGCTCCCGCTCCTCACGTTCGAGCGCGCGTGCGTCCAGGTCGCGGCTCTCCAGCTCCTCGCGGAGCCGGGCGAGCGCCCGGTGCAGCGTGCTCTTGACCGTTCCGGCCGACATGCCGAGGGCGGCGGCCGTCTCCTCCGTGGACATCTGCTCCCAGTGTCGCAGCACCACGACGCTGCGTTGCTTGGGAGCGAGAACCTTCATGATGTCCATAAGGAGCGCCCGGTCCGCGTGCTGCTCGGTCGAGTCGTCGACGCAGGCGTCCGGGAGCTGCTCGGTGGGCACCTCTTCGAGTTTCCGCGCCCGCCACCACTCGGTCCGTGTATTGATCATCACGCGGCGCAGATAGGCGTCCGCGAGCCGCTTGTCCGCGATGCCGTCCCAGCGGCCGTACGTCCGTACGAGCGCGGTCTGCAGGAGGTCCTGGGCGTCGACGGGGTCGGGGACCAGGCGACGGGCACTGCGCAGCAGCGCGTCCTGCCGAGTGCGGACGTACTCCTCGAATTCGAGCACCTCGCCGTGCGCCATGATCAACCGCCTCCATCCCCGTTTCCGACGTGCCTGGCTCGCGCCTGCTGCCGGTTGTCCGTTTCCTGTGTCCCGCTGTCGTTCTGCTGTGTGCGGTACGGAAATGAAGCTACGGAGGCGTTGTCACGGGGTTGTCCGAGGCAGCCTTCGGTGAGCGCTCGGCTGTACGTCGGTTGTGTAACGGATGTATGAGGTGGGTAAGGCGGTGTGGTTACAAGTCCCGGTTGGGGTGGTTTTGCGGGTGTGACCGGTGTCCTGGGGGCGGTGACTAGGTCAAGGGCAGCCGATACAAACCACCCGGGAGCGGCTCCACGAGTCCGTCGGCGACGAGTCCGTCGAGGGCGCGGGCCCGCTGCACGGGCTCGTCCCACACGCGATCGAGTACGGACTGCGGGACCGGGCCCTCGACGGCCTCCCTCAGTACGGCGAGGAGTTTGCCGCGCACCTGGCGGTCCGTGCCCGCGTACGTCTGGCCGCGCCGCGGCGGGCCGTCGTGCGCCGGCTTGCCCGCCAGCCGCCAGGCGCACTGCGCGGCGATCGGGCAGCGGTGGCAGGCCTCGTTCTTCGCCGTGCAGATCAGTGCGCCGAGCTCCATGGAGGCGGCGGCCCAGTGGGAGGCGGTGCCCTCGTTCTCGGGCAGCAGGGCACGGGCGAGCTTGCGTTCGGCGGCGGTGGTGGCGTTCGGCGGGTACTGCACGCCGCTGACGGCCCGTGCGAACACCCTTCGGACATTCGTGTCCAGCACGGCATGCCGCTGCCCGTACGCGAACGAGGCGACGGCGGCGGCCGTGTACTCCCCGATACCGGGCAGCGCGAGCAGCTGGGCGTGCTCCGTGGGTACGTCGCCGCCGTGCCGTTCCGTTATGGCGACCGCGGCGCCGTGCAGCCGGAGCGCACGGCGGGGGTAGCCGAGCCGGCCCCAGGAGCGGACGGCTTCGCCGGGAGCCTCCTTGGCCAGGTCGGCGGGGCGGGGCCAGCGGGCGACCCACTGCTCGTACACGGGCAGGACACGGCTCACCGGGGTCTGCTGCAACATGAACTCACTGACCATCACGCCCCAGGGGCCGGCGTCGGGTCGGCGCCAGGGGAGGTCGCGGGCGTGCTCGTCGAACCAGGTGATCACCGGTTCGTGCAGGGTCTTGCCGGGGGCGTCGGGCTGGGGGCTGGGTGTGGGCATGGTGGGTGCAGTCATGGCGGTTCCGATCCTGCCATGCGGGGGTGGGACTACGCGGTTTCCTCCGAGGCGCGGAGGAGTGGCTTTTCGCCCCGGCCCCACACGGGCTCCTTCGCCTGCGGGGCGGCGGGGGCTGGTCGCGCCCACGCGGCGGAGCCGCACAATGTCACAGCCCCGCGCCCCTGGAGGGGTGCTCCGGTCGGCCGGAGGGCCGGGCCCGGCAGCCCCGGAAGACGGGAAGGGGCGGTGTGGGGGCAACTCGACCGGTGTGCCGGAATGATGATCCGGAAAAGTTGACGCTCAGGGCGGCGGGTGGGGCGAGCGCCGGCGTGGATCTCTCGTACAGTTTGCGCCGTGGGATCTATGCGCAATCCGGTCGGGCCACTTCCCTCCACCATCTACTGGCGTCGGAGGGTCGTTCTGCTGTCCCTGGTAGCGCTGTTGGCGCTGCTGATCGCCTGGGTGGTCAGCAGCGGCGGCGGAGGCGGCAAGAAGAACGCGGACGGGTCCAACGGGAAGAACCCCGTGCAGACGATCACCCCGGGCCCCTCCGGTTCCGGACCCGCGATCAGCCAACACCCGGGCGGCCGCGACGAGTCCAGCCCCGGCGCGAGTGCCGGCACGGCAAGCGGCGGCGGCAGTGGCAGCGGTAGTGGCAGTGGCAGTGGGGACGGCTCCGGTGGGACCGGCAGCGCGGGCGGCGGTGGCTCGGAAGGCGGTTCCAGCGGTGGCACCAGCTCCGGGGATCAGGTCCCGGCCGGCTCCACCCTCCCCAACTGCACTGCGGGCGCCGTCAAGTTGACCCTGCGCAGCGTGCACAACACGTACGCCCCCGGCGACAAGCCCTCGATCGAGCTGATCGCGAAGAACTCCTCCGCCAGTGACTGCAAGGTCGATCTCGGCCCGAAGAGCGCGGTCCTGACGATCACTCAGGCAGGCGGCGACAAGAGCTTCTGGTCCTCGAGCGACTGCCCCAAGGACGCGGCCAGTCTCTTCTTCCGCGTTCCGGCCGGCGACCAGGTGACCTACACGGTCGACTGGGACCGCACGGCCAGCGCCGCCCAGTGCGCCACACCTCCGGCGGGTTCGGCGACCGCGGGCACCTATCTGGTGGAGGCGACGTCACCGGGCCTGGCGAAGGCGACGACGTCGTTCGTGCTGTCCCAGGACTGAGCGCGGGGGCGAGAGCCCTCGGAGGTCAAGGAGCCCCCTAGCGGAGGGGCGTGGGGCCCCCGAGGGCCGAGGTCGGCGGCCACGCCCGCACGGCCCGCACCGCCCTTGAAACGCGCCCGGCCCCGTAAGAAGCGGCGCGCAAGACGTAGCGCGCAAGACGTAGCGCGTCAGACGTAGCGCGTCAGACGTAGCGCTCCAGGATCGACGACTCCGCCAGTCGCGACAGCCCCTCACGGACGCTGCGCGCCCGCGCCTCGCCCACCCCGTCGACCGCCTGAAGGTCGTCGACGCTCGCGGCGAGGAGCTTCTGCAGACCGCCGAAGTGCTCCACGAGGCGGTCGATGATCGCGCCGGGCAGACGCGGGACCTTGGCGAGGAGGCGGAAGCCGCGCGGAGAGACCGCCGAGTCGAGCGCCTCGGGGGAGCCGGTGTAGCCCAAGGCTCTCGCCACCGTGGGCAGTTCGAGCAGCTCGGAGTGGGGCAGGGCGTTCAGGTCGGAGAGGGCCTCGTCGACCGTGCGGGAGCGCTTCGCGGTCGGCTCCGGCACGTAGTCCCGGACCACCAGCTCCCGCTCGGGCTCCACGCCCGCGATCAACTCGTCCAGCTGGAGGGCGAGCAGCCGCCCGTCCGTGCCCAACTCCACCACGTACTCGGCGATCTCCGTGGCGATGCGCCGCACCATCTCCAGGCGCTGCGCCACCGCCGACACGTCCCGGACGGTGACCAGGTCCTCGATCTCCAGCGCGGAGAGCGTGCCCGCGACCTCGTCGAGGCGGAGCTTGTAGCGCTCCAGGGTCGCGAGGGCCTGGTTGGCGCGGGAGAGGATCGCGGCGGAGTCCTCCAGGACGCGGCGCTGACCGTCGACGTACAGCGCGATCAGACGCATGGACTGGGAGACCGAGACGACGGGGAAGCCGACCTGCTTGCTCACCCGGTCCGCCGTGCGGTGCCGGGTGCCGGTCTCCTCCGTCGGGATCGTCGGGTCGGGCACGAGCTGGACGCCCGCCCGCAGGATCTTGGTGATGTCCTTGTCGACGACGATGCCGCCGTCGAGCTTGCACAGCTCGCGCAACCGGGTCGCCGTGAAATCGACGTCCAGGACGAAGCCGCCCGTGCACATCGACTCGACGGTCTTGTCCCAGCCGAGCACGATGAGTCCGCCGGTGTTCCCGCGGAGGATCCGCTCGAGCCCGTCGCGCAGGGCCGTGCCAGGTGCCACGGCGCTCAATGAGGCGCGCATCAGGCCATCGGCACCGGAGCTCCCACCGGACTTTCCGGGAGCTGCTGCCCGGTCGTTGGCTGCCACTGCACTCCTCCGGTCGCGGGTTTCCGGTCGCCCAAGATTCGTCCAGGGTTCGTACGGACGGGCAAGACCAGGGCAAAGTCTACCGGCGCTGCTCCTCGTCCCGTGGGGCCTCTCTGTGACGGGAGCGTGGAAGGACCCGCAGCGCCTCGCCCATGTCGGCGACTTCCAGGACCTTCATACCGGCGGGGATCTTGCCCGGATCGCTGGGAACGAGGGCGTGTGTGAAGCCCAGACGGTGGGCCTCGGCGAGCCTCCGCTGCACTCCCGTGACCCGTCTGACCTCGCCCGCGAGCCCTACTTCCCCGATCGCCACGAGGTTCTTGGGGAGAGGGGTGTCACTCGCCGCCGACGCGAGCGCGAGGGCGATCGCGAGGTCCGCGGCGGGCTCGGAGAGCTTCACGCCGCCCACCGTCGCCGAGTAGATGTCCCGCTTCCCGAGGGCGCTGATCCGGCCCCGCTGCTCCAGGACCGCCAGCATCATCGAGACCCGGGAGGTCTCCAGGCCGGACGTCGTACGACGGGGGGAGGGGATCTGGGAGTCGACGGTGAGGGCCTGCACCTCGGCCACCAACGGGCGGCGGCCCTCCAGGGTGACGGTCAGGCAGGTGCCGGGGACGGGCTCGGCACGGCGGGTGAGGAAGAGACCGGAGGGGTCCGCGAGGCCCGTGATGCCTTCGTCGTGCAGCTCGAAGCAGCCGACCTCGTCCGTCGTCCCGTACCGGTTCTTGACCCCTCGGACGAGACGCAGGCGCGCGTGGCGGTCGCCCTCGAAGCTCAGGACGACGTCCACGAGGTGTTCGAGCAGGCGGGGGCCCGCGATCGCGCCGTCCTTGGTGACATGGCCCACAAGGAGCGTGGACATGCCGCGCTCCTTGGAGGCGCGGATGAGCGCCCCGGCGACCTCGCGGACCTGGGCCATGCCGCCGGGCGCCCCGTCGATCTCCGGAGAGGCGACGGTCTGGACCGAGTCCAGGATGAGGAGCGAGGGCTTCACGGCGTCCAAGTGGCCGAGCACGGCGGCCAGGTCGGTCTCCGCCGCCAGATACAGGTGGTCGTCGATCGCCTTGATGCGGTCGGCGCGCAGACGGACCTGGCTGGCCGACTCCTCACCCGTCACGTACAGCGTGCGGTGCTCGTCGCTCGCCGCCTTCGCCGCCACGTCCAGGAGGAGCGTGGACTTGCCCACACCGGGCTCGCCCGCGATCAGGACGACCGCGCCGGGCACGAGACCGCCGCCGAGGACGCGGTCCAGCTCGGGTACGCCGGTGGAGCGGGCCGTGGCCTGGCGGCCGTCGACCTGCCCGATCGGCACCGCGGAGGTGGTGACGCGGCCCGGTGTCGTCGTACGGACCGCGGGCGCGCCGTACTCCTCGACCGTGCCCCACGCCTGGCACTCGGGGCAGCGGCCCAGCCATTTGGCCGTCTGCCATCCGCACTCGGTGCAGCGGTAGGACGGCCGGTCCTTCGCGGTTTTCGTACGGGCAGCCATGACGGAACCGTAGCCGAGAGGACTGACAGCACGGGCGGGCCCGCTCGGTGAGGCATCTGCCATGGCCTGCCGTTGCCGCCTGTGACGGTGTGGGCCACGGAATCGGAGGGTCCTGTCCCCTTTTGAGGGATCGTTTCACCCGTACGGATTAAATGTGCTCAAGGGGGAAGAAGGGGCCACCCCGGGGCACCTACGGTCGCACGGGTGATGAGCAGCAGTCCGGAGACCTCCACGCACACCACCGGTGCACACCGGGCGCACGGAGATGCGCGCAAGCGGGTGACCGCGCCCCGTGGCGCGCACACCCGCACCCTGGCTCAGCGCCCTCCCGCGCGCTACGAGCCCTACTTGGACGGCCTTTTCACCTACTGCCTGTCCGTGCTGTGCGACCACGACGAGGCCACCGCCGCCCTCGGGGACGCCCTCGCGCTGGCCGAGCGCCGTGGCCACCGTGGCCCGGTGTCCGCGGACGACCGCAGGGCCTGGCTGTACGCCCTCGCCCGCTGGTCCTGTCTGCGCAAGCTGACCGAGGCCCGGCGCAGGCGTCAGGCGGCCCACGCCTCCGGTCGGCGTGCGCCCGCCAAGGGGCACAAGGCCCTCTCCAAGGGGCACAAGGAAGCCGCCGACCGGCATGCGGCCGAGGCGCTGAGCGCCCCGGTCTCCGAGGAGGCGCAGGACCGGCGTCGGCACGAACTCGCCCTGCTGGCCTGGCCGGAGGCGGCCGGCACCACCCCCGAGCAGCGCGAGGCGCTCGAACTCGCGGTGCGCCACCAGCTCGCCGCCGCCGAGGTCGCCGCCGTCCTCGGCCTGGACCTCGTCAAGGCGCGCGAACTGCTCGCCACCGCCGCCTGCGAGGTCGAACGCACCCGCGCCGCCCTCGCCGTCGTGGAGACCGGCACCTGTCCGAGCGTCGGCCGCCTCACCGGCGACAACCAGCTCGTCCTGAGTACCACCCTGCGCCGGGAACTGGTCCGGCACGTCGACGACTGTCCGCGCTGTCGCCGCACCGCCGAGCGCGCCGCGCCCGGCGCCTGGCCCGGCACCACCGTCACGCCCGCCGCGCTCCCCGTCCTCGAGGCCCCGCGCGCGGCCCTGCACATCGCGATGGCACACGTCCCGCGCGCGCGGGGTGCCGCTCCACGCTTCGACCGGCGCGGTTTCCCCGTCGATCCCAAGGACCACGCCGCCCGCCGGGACCGTCTTCGCGCGCGTGCCGTCACGACGACCGTCGTCGCCACCGTCGTCGCCGCACCAGTCCTGGCCCTCTGGGCGGCCTACCGTGGCGCGCCCCCCACCGGCGAGGGCGCCGACGGCCGCTCGATCACCGCGAGCGAGGCGCACGGGCCCGACGGCATCACCGGCGAGGAGGCGGGCGGCTACGAGAACGCCGGCAACGCCAGCGCCAGAGCCGACGCCCGTTTCGCCAAGGGGAACCGCTCGCCCGACGTCTCCGTGGAGGTCATCAGCGCCCCCAGCGCGGGCAGCGGCGCCGGACACCTCTCGGTCCGGGCCTCGGGCAGCGGCGACACGACCCTTGTCACGCTCGCCGCCTCCGGGAACTCACCGGTCCACTGGTCCGCCGAGACGGGAGCGTCCTGGCTCTACTTCAGCCAGTCGTCGGGAACGCTGGCCCCCGGAGAAACGTTCACGATCAAGGTGTACGTCGATCATCTTCGCGAGCCGGTGGGCCCCTGGGGCGCGCGGGTGGCGATCGCACCGGCGGGAGCGGTGGTCACGATCGGCGGGTACGGAACAGCGGGTCCGTCCGCCCCGGCCGGCTCCGGCCCGACGCCCGGCCGTCCCACCCCGTCCGCCCCCGGCCCGACCCCGCCCGCCTCGGACCCGCCACCGACGCCCAGCGACCCCCGGCCGACGCCCACGGACACGTCGTCCCCGCCCCCTTCGTCGGACCCGTCGGGCCCGTCCGACCCGTCGGACCCGGGCGGTTCGACGCCGCCGCCCGGCGACAGCTCCGCCCCGACCCCGTCCTCGTAACGCCCGCGGGGCGGGAAGGGGCGGGAAGGCGATGGACCGGGGGGTCTCAGGCGACCGGATCCGCGGGATGTGGCGCCAGCAACGGCAGCTGCGAGGCCAGCCGCTCCTCGCAGAGCTCGACCAGCCGGTCGTACCCCGCCTTGCCCATCAGCTCGATCAGTTCCGGGCGGTACGAGACGTACACCGGGTCGCCCGCGCCGTGTGCCGAGGTCGCCGACGTGCACCACCAGTGCAGGTCGTGGCCGCCCGGACCCCAGCCCCGGCGGTCGTACTCGCCGATGGAGACCTGGAGCACGCGCGTGTCGTCGGGCCGGTCGATCCACTCGTACGTCCGGCGCACGGGCAGCTGCCAGCAGACGTCCGGCTTGGTCTCCAGGGGCTCGCGCCCCTCCTTGATCGCCAGGATGTGCAACGAGCAGCCCGCGCCGCCGGCGAAGCCGGGCCGGTTCTGGAAGATGCACGAGCCCTGGTAGGGGCGGGTCTGGCGGTCGCCGTCCTCGTCCTCGGAGACCCAGCCGGTCTTCAGCCCCACGTCATGGTGCTGCCAGATGTCCGGTGTGAGCCGTGCCACGTGCCCGGCCACCCGCTTCTCGTCGTCCTCGTCGGAGAAGTGGGCCCCGAGGGTGCAGCAGCCGTCGTCGGCGCGACCGGCCTGGATGCCCTGACAGCCGCTTCCGAAGATGCAGTTCCAGCGAGAGGTCAGCCATGTCAGATCGCACCGGAAGACCTGCTCGTCGTCGGCGGGATCCGGAAACTCCACCCATGCCCGAGCGAAGTCGAGCCCCTTCTCGTCGGACACGGTGGCCTTCTTCGGGGACTTCGTCGGGGACTTCTTGGACGCGGAGGCCTTCGCCTGCGAAGAACCCTTGGTCGATTTGTCGGGCTTCGCCTTTTTCGTCTTTGGCACCCGTCCAGGGTAAGTCGCTTCAGCCCGCTCCGGGGACGGTCGACCGCCGTACTCGCAGTAGCGTTCCGTACATGAGACTCGGTGTCCTCGACGTGGGTTCGAACACGGTGCACCTGCTGGTGGTGGATGCACACCCCGGCGCGCGCCCGCTGCCCGCGCACTCGCACAAGGCCGAATTGCGGCTCGCTCAACTGCATGACGAGAGCGGGGCGATCGGCCTCGACGGCGTCGAAAAACTGATCGCGACGGTCCGCGACGCGCTGGAGGCCGCCGAGGACAAGGGCGTCGAGGCCCTGCTGCCGTTCGCGACCTCCGCCGTGCGCGAGGCCAGCAACGCCGACGACGTACTGGCCCGGGTGCAGGCCGAGACCGGTGTCGAGCTCCAGGTCCTGACCGGGGCGGAAGAGGCCCGGCTGACCTTCCTGGCCGCCCGCCGCTGGTTCGGCTGGTCGTCGGGGAAGCTGCTGGTCCTCGACATCGGCGGCGGCTCGCTGGAGATCGCGTACGGCATGGACGAGGAGCCGGACGCGGCGGCGTCGCTGCCACTCGGAGCCGGACGGCTGACCGCGGGCTGGCTGCCCACCGACCCCGCCGACCCGGCGGACATCAAGGCCCTGCGCCGCCACGTCCGGACCGAGATCGCCCGTACCGTCGGTGAATTCAGCCGCCTCGGCGCCCCCGACCACGTGGTCGCCACCTCCAAGACCTTCAAGCAGCTCGCCCGCCTGGCCGGTGCCGCCCGCTCCACGGACGGCCTCTACGTCCAGCGCGAACTCAAGCGCCGCTCCCTGGAGGACTGGGTCCCCCGCCTGGCCTCCATGACCGCCGACGAACGCGCCGAACTCCCCGGCGTCTCCCCCGGCCGCTCCGGCCAACTCCTCGCCGGCGCTCTCGTCGCCGAGGGCGCCATGGACCTCTTCGCCGTGGAAACCCTGGAAATCTGCCCCTGGGCCCTACGAGAGGGCGTCATCCTCCGCCGCCTGGACCAGATGGCATCAGAGTGACCGAGTAGCCGACGCGGCGGGGCTGCGCCATGGCGCGCCCCACCAGGGGCGCGGGGAACGGCGCGCCCAGCCACAAACCACCCGCACCCGCCCACGGTGAACCCCACAACGGCGACAGGGCACCCCACCCAACGGTCACCCAATGCCCACCTGACCCCCATCCAACGCCGCCCCCCCACCCAACCCCCACCACCCCCCGCCCAACCGCCGGAGGCTTACGCTGTCCCTCGTGGCAGAACCAGTCGTGCGCATCCCGGATGCGAAGGTCGCGCTGTCCACGGCGTCCGTGTATCCGGAGTCGACGGCGACGGCCTTCGAGATCGCCGCGCGCCTCGGTTACGACGGTGTAGAGGTGATGGTCTGGACCGACCCGGTCAGCCAGGACATCGAAGCCCTCCGCCGCCTCAGCGACTACCACCAGATCCCGATCCTCGCCGTGCACGCCCCCTGCTTGCTGATCACCCAGCGCGTCTGGTCCACCGACCCCTGGGTCAAGCTCCAGCGGGCCCAGGCGGCGGCGGAGAAGCTGGGCGCGTCGACGGTCGTCGTACACCCCCCCTTCCGCTGGCAGCGCCAGTACGCGCGCGACTTCGTCACGGGGATGTGGCGCATGGCGAACGAGACGGACGTACGGTTCGCCGTCGAAAACATGTACCCCTGGCGCTACCGCGACCGCGAGATGCTCGCGTACGCCCCCGCCTGGGACGTGACGAAGGACGACTACCGCCACTTCACGATCGACCTCAGCCACACCTCGACGGCCCGCAGCGACGCCCTGCAGATGATCGACCGCATGGGCGACCGCCTCGGCCACGTCCACCTCGCCGACGGCAACGGCTCCAACAAGGACGAGCACCTCGTTCCGGGCCGCGGCACCCAGCCCTGCGCCGAACTGCTGGAGCGCCTCGCCCTCTCCGGCTTCGACGGCCACGTCGTCATCGAGGTCAACACCCGCCGTGCCATGTCCAGCGCCGAACGCGAGGCGGACCTGGCGGAGGCGCTGGCCTTCACCCGTCTGCACCTGGCCTCCGCGGTGAAGGTGCCCCGCCGGTGACGGACGCCGCCACCCCCCGTCGTAGGGGACGGCCTTCCCGTACGGAGACGGAGGCGGCCCCCGCCACCCGCGACCGCATCCTGGACGCGGCCCGCGAGGAGTTCTCCGAGCGCGGCTACGAGAAGACGTCGGTGCGCGGCATCGCCAAGGCCGCTGGGGTGGACTCCGCCCTCGTGCACCACTACTTCGGCACCAAGGAGCAGGTCTTCGAGGCGGCCATCGAGGTCGCGTTCGCGCCCGCCCTGGCCGCGCCGACCGCGGTCGAGGACGGCCCGCTCGACACGGTCGGTGAGCGCCTGACCCGCTTCCTCCTCGGTATCTGGGAGAACCCGACCACCCGGACCCCGCTGCTTGCCATCGTCCGTTCCGCCGTGAACAACGAGAGCGCGGCCGCCGTCTTCCGCCGCCTCGTCGCCGCCCAGCTGCTGCGCCGCATCGCGGGCCGCCTCGACCTGCCCGACGCGGAACTGCGCGCCGAACTGGCGGCGGCCCAGCTGGTGGGGGTGGCGATGCTCCGCTACGTCATCAAGGTCGAGCCGCTGGCATCGGCGGACGTGGAGCGCATCGTCGAGCGAGTGGCGCCGGTGGTACAGGGCCACTTGACAGCCCCGTGAGCTGAGCGCCCCCGAAGGGACGCGGGGCTGTGACATTGTGCGGCTCCGCCGCGTGGGCGCGCTCAGCCACATCGGACCCGCACCCACCCACCCACCCACCCACTGAGAACAACCCCCGGCACTCGCCCCCTGGCACTCGCCCACCGAGACGCGCATCCCGCATTCCGGACGCCCCGTCCGAATCCTGGCGCACCGGCGTAGGCTCGACCTCAGTCATTACTCTCCGAAGGAGCGAGCGACGATGCCCGAGCTGAGGTCCCGCACAGTCACCCACGGCCGCAATATGGCGGGCGCACGCGCCCTTATGCGTGCCTCCGGTGTACCGGGCGCGGACATCGGACGGAAGCCGATCATCGCGGTCGCCAACTCCTTCACGGAGTTCGTGCCGGGCCACACCCACCTCCAGCCCGTCGGCCGCATCGTCAGCGAGGCGATCACCGCGGCCGGGGGCATCGCGCGCGAGTTCAACACCATCGCGGTCGACGACGGCATCGCGATGGGCCACGGCGGCATGCTGTACTCGCTGCCCTCCCGCGACCTGATCGCGGACTCGGTCGAGTACATGGTCGAGGCGCACTGCGCCGACGCCCTGATCTGCATCTCGAACTGCGACAAGATCACCCCCGGCATGCTCATGGCGGCCCTGCGCCTGAACATCCCGACGGTCTTCGTCTCCGGCGGCCCCATGGAGTCCGGCCGCGCCACCCTGGTCGACGGCACGGTCCGTACGCTCGACCTGGTCGACGCGATCTCCGACGCCGTGAACGACAAGATCTCGGACGAGGACATCCTCCGTATCGAGGAGAACGCCTGTCCGACCTGCGGCTCCTGCTCCGGCATGTTCACGGCCAACTCGATGAACTGCCTGACCGAGGCCATCGGTCTGTCCCTCCCCGGCAACGGCTCGGTGCTCGCCACCCACACGGCCCGCAAGGGCCTGTACGAGGACGCGGCCCGCACGGTGGTCGACATCACGCGCCGCTACTACGACCAGGACGACGAGTCGGTCCTGCCCCGCAACATCGCCACGCACGCCGCGTTCGAGAACGCCATGGCCCTCGACATCGCCATGGGCGGCTCCACCAACACGATCCTGCACCTGCTGGCCGCCGCCCAGGAGGCGGGCGTCCCCTTCGGCCTGGACGAGATCAACGAGGTCTCGCGCCGCGTGCCGTGCCTCGCCAAGGTCGCCCCGAACGTCGCCAAGGACCGCACGTACTACATGGAGGACGTGCACCGCGCCGGTGGCATCCCCGCCCTGCTGGGCGAACTGCACCGCGCGGGCCTCCTGAACGAGGACGTCCACTCGGTCCACAGCCCGTCCCTCTCCGACTGGCTGAAGACCTGGGACGTGCGCGCCGGATCCCCGTCCCCCGAGGCGATCGAACTGTGGCACGCGGCCCCCGGCTGCGTCCGCTCCTCCGAGGCCTTCTCCCAGTCCGAGCGCTGGGAGGCCCTGGACGAGGACGCCGAGGGCGGCTGCATCCGCTCCGCCGAGCACGCCTACTCCAAGGACGGCGGCCTGGCGGTCCTCAAGGGCAACCTGGCGGTCGACGGCTGCGTCGTGAAGACGGCGGGCGTCGACGAGTCCATCTGGACCTTCGAGGGCCCCGCGGTCGTCTGCGAGTCGCAGGAAGAGGCCGTCGACAAGATCCTCCGCAAGGAGATCACGCACGGCGACGTCGTCGTCATCCGCTACGAGGGCCCCAAGGGCGGCCCCGGCATGCAGGAGATGCTCTACCCGACGTCCTTCCTCAAGGGCCGCGGCCTCGGCAAGACCTGCGCCCTGATCACCGACGGCCGCTTCTCCGGCGGCACCTCGGGCCTGTCCATCGGCCACGCGTCCCCCGAGGCGGCCTCCGGCGGCACCATCGCCCTGGTCCAGGACGGCGACCGCATCCGCATCGACATCCCGAACCGCTCGGTCGAACTCCTGGTCTCCGACGAGGAACTCGCCACCCGCCGCGACGCCCTGAACGGCGTCTACGCCCCCGCGAACCGCGACCGCAAGGTCTCCGCCGCCCTCCGCGCCTACGCCGCGATGGCAACGAGCGCCGACAAGGGCGCGGTACGAGACGTCTCCAAGCTGGGCTGACCAGACCCCAGAAGCTCATGAAGGGGCCGCTTCTTCGAAGCGGCTCCTTTGTTCTGCCCCCTTGTTGTTCTGCCCCTTTGGCTCACCAGGCCGCCGGATCGTCCCCCGCCACGCCGAACACGGTCCCGTCGGGCGCGCTCGTGTAGACGTGGCCATCGGCGATCATCGGCTTCTGCAGTCCCGCCGCGATCCGGTCCGACTCCGTTCCGAGTCTTGTCCGGGTCTGGCCCACGAGCTTGCCCCGGACGGTGTCCACGGCGAGCAGCCGCCCGTCGGACGCGGTGAAGTACACGTGCTTGGCGTCGGCGGCCGGTGCCGAGCCCCGGCTCACGGAGGTCTCCAGGCGCCAGAGCTGCTCCCGGGCGTCCATATCGACGGCCACCAGCGCGCCGAGGGTGCTCATCATGTAGACGGTGCTCCCGCGGACGGTGGTCTGAGCCTGCGGCAGCGCCACATCGAGCCCCACCCGGTGCGACGCCCTGCTCTTCGGGTCGTACTGGACCAGGGCGACGGTCTGGGTGCTCTTGTCGACCGACGTGAAGAACACGGTGCCCCGCCATGCGCCGACCGGATACAGCGTCCCCTTCAGACCGGTGTTCCACCGCACGTCGCCGGTCTCCGGGTCCACCGCGGTCACCTGCGTACGCGTTCCGTCGCCCGTCGTGCTCGTGGCGTAGGCGAGTTCGTCCCCGGCAAACGCGGCGACGTTCGGCGCGGTCTGTTCCGGCAACCGGCGGCTCCAACGGCCCTCACCCGTGGCGCCGTCCACCCCGCTGACCGTCCCGTCGGCACGGGTGAGGAGCACCAAGCCCCCCACATGCTGCCATCGGCCGTACGCCGCAAGGTCCATCTTCCAGCGCACCTTGCCCGAGGCGGGATCGAGTGCCTCCAGGAGGCGACCGGCGTGAGTCACGGCATGTACCAGGCCGCCCGAAATCGCGGGCGCCTCGCCCGGGAGGCTCCGCTCGGTCGAGGCGTGACGCCACAGCACCTTGCCGTCGACCGGGTCGAGGGCGGAGACCAGTCCCGGCTGGGCACAGAACAACTTCCCGCCGCCGTACGAGCATTGGGGCGCCCCGTCGGCTCGGGCCGCGGGCTTCGTGTTCCACCCGCTGAAGGCGGCCGGTGCGGACCGCTGCTGATGGTCCGGCGGAGCGGTGCTGGTGCCGTCCTGTCCGAGCAGCCGGGTCGTGGCCAACGTCCCGCCCGCGACAAGGACGAGAGCGCCGACGGCAAGGGCGACGCGCCTGAGCGCTCGGCCCTTGAACCTTCGCGCGAGCGGCGGAGACTGCGCGTCGGCGGGAGCGGCCGGGGCGGCCGGGGCGTCGGCCTGGTTGGTGCGCTGAGCCGGAATGAACGCCTGCGTGTCGTACGAAGCCGCCAACGAGCGCAGCTCCCGCATCAGCTCGTCGGGCGTCGGCCGGTCCTCGGGCTCTTTGGCGAGGCAGCGGGTGATGAGCGGTGCGAGGTTGTCGGGCACATCGGTCAGGTCCGGCTCGTCGTGGACGACTTGGTAGGCGACGACGTAGGGGCTGTCGGAGTCGAAGGGGCCACGGCCTGTCGCCGCGTGCACCATCACCGAGCCCAGGGCGAAGATGTCGGCGGCCGGTCCCACCTCCCGCGGACGGCGGAACTGCTCGGGTGCCATGAACGGCGGCGTTCCGATCAATTTGCCCGTCTCGGTGCGCAGTTCACTGTCCGACGGCCGTGAAATACCGAAGTCGATGACCTTCGGGCCGTCCTCGGCCAGCAGGACGTTGCTGGGCTTGAGATCCCGGTGTACGACGCCCACCCGATGGATGTCGCGCAGCGCCTCGGCCAACCCGGCCATCAGCCGCCGCAGCTGGGAGGCGGGCATGGGTCCGTTCCGTTTCACCTGCTCGGCGAGGGTCGGGCCCGGTATGAACAGGGTGGCCATCCAGGGGCGCTCGGCCTCCGGGTCGGCGTCGACCACGGGGGCGGTGAACGCACCGCTCACCCGCCGCGCCGCGGCGATCTCCTGCCGGAAACGCCCCCTGAACTCGGGATCCATGGCAAACGCGGCATGCACGACCTTCACCGCGAGCCGCAGCCCCGAGCCGCTGCGGGCCAGATGGACCACGCCCATGCCACCGGATCCGAGGCGCTCGTCAAGGCGGTACTGCCCCGCGTACTCGGGAAGTTCCGCTTCCGGATCCGCTCCGGAGTTCCGCTGTGGCGCCATGGACCCACCCCCGTGCTGTTCGTCCGCACGCGCGACGCACGGAGCCTAGTCGATTCCTCGTACGAGACCGAGGCGGCTTGCTAGCCTCCGCGTGCGACAGGCGTACACATGTGCACTGCCTGAATCCATCGGTCCACCGATCCATCAGCTCGATGTGCTCGATCTGCTGGATCGGTTCCATCTGATTCAACGGGGGAGGCCTCAATGGCTGTTGAGCGAATTGAAAACGTGGAAAGCAGTGACGAGGAAGCGGTGTCGACGACGGCGACCGCGAGCGCAACCGCAGCGCAAGTCACCTACCCCATCGCACCCGGCTACGCGGTGAACGTCCGCAGCGGCCCCGGCACCAGCTACCGCATCGTGCGGGTCCTGCCCGAGGGCTCACGCGTGTCGATCTCCTGCCAGCGCCCGGGCGACTCCGTGAGCGGCCCGTACGGCACCACCAGCATCTGGGACAACATCGCCAACGGCGAGTACATCTCCGACGCCTACGTGAAGACCGGCAGCGACGGCTACATCGCGCCGCGCTGCTCCTGAGAAGAAGGAGACAGACGACATCATGACCCCCTTGCGCAGACGGAGCATGCTGGCCGGAGGGCTCGCCGCCACCGTCATGCTGGTGGTGGGAGCCGCTTCCGAGGCTTCCGCGGCCACCAGGACCTACCCCATAGCCCCTGGGTACTCGGTGAACGTGCGCTCCGGCCCCGGCATTCACTTCAGCGTCGTGCGGACGCTGGTGCCGGGCTCGTCCGTGCCCATCTACTGCCAGGCCCCGGGAGAGACGGTCACCGGCCCCTACGGGACCTCCAACATCTGGGACAACATCGCCAACGGACAGTTCGTGGCCGACGTCTACGTGAAGACGGGCAGCGACGGCTACGTCGCACCGCGCTGCGCCTGACCGAACTAGGCCTGGGTCCGAACGAGGCCTGGGGCCCCGCGGCCGGCCGGAGCGATAATCGTCGAGTGAGTGACGAGAACCAGTCCGGTACCCCCGCGGGACCCCAGCCCGACCCCCTCCGCTTCTTCGGGACGACCTGGGTGGCCCAGGACGGCGGCTACACGGCCCGCCGCATCGCCGTGGCCGTCGGCTCGCTCGCCGCCGCGGTCGCCGCCTGTTTCGTGCTCCGCTTCGCCTACCAGGGCCTGGCGATCGCGGACGTCGGCAAACCGGTGATCCTCCTGGTCGTGGTGATGTTCGCGGTGTGCAGCGCGCTCGCGTTCCGCCACACCTGGGACGCCTTCTCCAAGCGCCCCGACCCCGACCGCCAGGCCTCCCTCCGCGGCCTCCTGGCCATCGGCTTCATCGGCTCCCTCCTCGCCTACGCCTTCCGCACCCTCACCGAGGCCCCGGGCGAGAAGCTCGCCCGCGAGGAGTACGAGGAGGCACGCCGCCAGTACGAGCGCCGCTCCCGCAACCCCTCCAAAAAACGCCGCCGCCCCTGAAGGCAGGGGCGCAGCCCCGTGCCTTTCAGGGGCGCGGGGAACTGCGCGCCAAGCACCCACCGTCCCGCAGCCGACAAACCCGCCCGGGGGTCTGGGGGCGGAGTCCCAGGTTCGGGATGGGTCGGGTAGGGGCGGCGGGGGCGAAAACCGCTGTTCCCCACCCCCAACCCGCACCACCATTCCCTTATGACGACCCACCCGCGCTTCTCCCACACCACCCGAGCCCACTCCTTCAACACGGCCGCAGCCCAGTACGCCGCGAACCGCCCCTCCTACCCACCCGCCCTCTTCACCACCCTCGAAGACCTGGCCGCCCGCCCCCTCAAGGGCGCGCAGGTCATCGACGTGGGCGCGGGCACCGGCATCTCCACCACCCTCCTGCACGCCCGAGGCGCGGACGTCATCGCCGTGGAACCCGGCGAGGGCATGGCAGCCGAGTTCCGCCGCGCCCACCCCGACATCCCCCTGGTCCGGGGCACCGGCGACGCCCTCCCCCTCGCCACCGCCTCCGCCGACTTCCTCACCTACGCCCAGTCGTGGCACTGGACGAACCCGGCCCACTCCCTCCCGGAGGCCTTCCGCGTCCTGCGCCCCGGCGGCGCCCTCGCGCTCTGGTGGAACACGTCCGCCCTCGACGTCCCCTGGATCGCCGCCCAGGCCCAGCGCATCGATCAGTACTTCGAGGACGCCCACCCCACCGAAGAAGGCACCGCCACGAAAACCGAAGAAGGAATCGTCGCCACCAAGACCCCAAAAGACACCGAATCCCGCCGGCGAACCCCAGACTTCCTCACCGAACGCGCCTTCAAAGGCGCCCCCGAACCCCCGCCCCACACCCACCGCGTCGTCCGCTGGAGCCGCCACGTCCCCGTGGACACCCACCTCGCCAACATCGGCAGCCACTCGGCCTTCCTGATCCTCGACAAGGAAGACACCGACGCCTTCCTCGCCGAGGAGCGCACCCGCCTCCTGGAGACCTTCCCGGACGGCACGGTCGAGGAGGTCTACGACGTACTGGTGATCGTGGCCACCCGCTCGTGATCCCGCGCGGCGGCCCATCGCTCCAGGGCCGCCGCACACGCGTGGTCCACATGCCGCAACCCGCCCAACTCCAGCCGTACGTCACGGTCGTGCGGCAACGCCTCCAAGGCGTCCAGCAGCTTCGGCAGCCGTAGGAACGTGGCGTTCCCCATCACCCGTACGACCATCCCCGCGGCCCCCCGGTCCTCCGTCTCCACATGCACATGGCTGATGTCCCACGCGGTCTTGGCGACGGCGAGCGCAAGCCCGACCAGCACCCCTTCAAACAGATTCCCCACCACGATCGCCACCGCCGTCACACCCAGCACGACCACCTCCCCGCGATGCCCGCGCCACAACACCCGCACCTCCCGCACGGGCACCAACTTGCAGCCCGCGTGCACCAACAACCCCGCCAGCGCCGCCACCGGAATGATCCCGAGGACCCCGGGCACCACCACCGTGAAGACCAGCAGCCACACCCCGTGCAGTACGCGCGAGACCTTGGTCTCCGCCCCGGCCCGCACATTCGCCGCGCTCCGCACGATCACCGCGGTCATCGGCAGCGCCCCGAGCGCCCCGCACACGGCGTTCCCGGCACCCTGCGCCATGAGTTCACGGTCGTAGTCGGTCCGCGGCCCCCGGTGCAGACGGTCCACCGCCGCCGCGCTGAACAGCGACTCGGCGGAGGCGATCAGCGCGAAGGCGACCACCGTCCCGAGCATGCCCACTTCCGTGAGCCGTCCCAGGTCCGCCAAGGACGGCGGCTGCACGGCATCGAGCAGCCCGCGCACCTCGACCCGCCGCACGGACAGATCGAACACCCCGGTCACACCCGCCGCGAGCGCCACCGCCAGCAACGGCGCCGGCACCACCCGCGCCCCCCGCCGCCAACGCGGCCACAGCAGCAGTACGACCACGGTGGCGCCCCCGACCGCGAGGGCCACCGGGTCCGTGTCCCCGGGGAGCGACACCAGCCCGGCGATCTTCCCGAGCCCGCTCGCGGGCGCGGACGCGTCACCCATCGCGTAGACCTGGCCCGCGATCAGCACGAGCCCGATTCCGGCGAGCATCCCCTGCACCACCGCCACGGACACGGCCCGGAACCACCGCCCGAGCCGCAGCGCCCCGAGCGTGAGCTGCACCAGCCCGGCGCCGAGCACCAGCACACCCAGGGCCCGCAGCCCGTACGTCTGCACCGCCTCGTACACCAGCACGGTCAGCCCGGCCGCGGGCCCGCTCACCTGAAGGCTGCTCCCGGGCAGCACCCCGGCGACCAGCCCGCCGACTATCCCGGTCACCAGCCCCAACTCGGCCGGCACGCCCGAGGCGATGGCGACCCCTACACACAACGGCAACGCGACGAGAAACACGACGAGAGACGCGAACAGATCGGCTCGACGCAGATCGGCTTTACGCATGGCAACGGCACCTCCGGTTGAGAGCGGAAGATGCGTGGGTGCCGAGCCGGGGGAGGGCGCGGCGGATCCAACGGCGCGGCACCAAGGCCGGTGGGCATATGACCGCGCACTGAAATCCATTGTCGGTAACGGGAGTTGATCGCGCAGCCCTTCCGCGTAACCGCTGAGTGAACACGGAAGCGCACCACCCCGCCGCACGCCGGAGCGCCCCCTTCCGATCACGCCGCCGCGCGCCTGCGCCGTCGAGTGCGACCGGGCTTGACGCCGCCACCACTCCCGAGCAATATTCATCACATGATGAATATTGCTCCTCGGCCCCCCGACCGCGCCACCGCCACGACCACCACCACCCCCCAGTCCCCCCAGTCCCTTCAGTCCCCGGCCACCGCCATCCACGCCGCAGGCCTTACCGTCGTACGCGGCCCCCGCACCGTCCTGCGTGGCCTCGACTTCGCCGTACCCCGCGGCCAGATCACCGGACTCCTCGGCCCCTCGGGCTGCGGCAAGTCCACCCTCATGCGCACCATCGTCGGCACCCAGGCCAAAGTCACCGGCACCCTCGAAGTCCTCGGCCGCCCCGCCGGCGACGCCGCACTCCGCTCCCGCATCGGATACGTCACCCAGGCCCCCTCGGTCTACGACGACCTGACCATCCGCCAGAACCTCGACTACTTCGCCGCGATCCTCGACCCCGGCCGCGCCGCCGCCGACCGCCGCGACGCCCATGTCACCCAGGCCATCGCCGACGTCGACCTCACCACCCACGCCGACTCCCTCGCCGGCAACCTCTCCGGCGGCCAGCGCAACCGCGTCTCCCTCGCCGTCGCGCTGCTCGGCACCCCCGAACTCCTGGTCCTCGACGAGCCCACCGTCGGCCTCGACCCGGTCCTGCGCCGCGACCTGTGGAACCTCTTCCACGCCATCGCCACGGAACGGAAGGCGACGCTGCTGGTCTCCTCCCACGTCATGGACGAGGCCGAGCGCTGCCACCGCCTGCTCCTGATGCGCGAGGGCGAGATCCTCGCCGACGACACGCCCGACGCCCTGCGCGAACGCACCGGCCGCGACACCGTCGAAGCCGCCTTCCTCCACCTGGTCGACGAGGCCACCGCGACCGCCGACACCCGCAAGGAGACCGTCCGATGACCACGCCCGCGAACGCGACCCTGCACGCGGGCACGACGGCCCCCGCCCGCCCGAGCGCGATCAACTACTCCCGTACGACCGCCACCGCGACCCGCGTCCTGCGCCAGCTCCGCCACGACCCGCGCACCATCGCGCTGATGATCCTCATCCCGTGCCTGATGCTCGTCCTGCTCCGCTACGTCTTCGACGGCAGCGCGCGTACCTTCGACTCCATCGGGGCCTCCCTCCTCGGGATCTTCCCGCTGATCACGATGTTCCTGGTCACCTCCATCGCCACCCTGCGCGAACGCACCTCGGGCACCCTGGAACGCCTCCTCGCCATGCCCCTCGGCAAGGGCGACCTGATCGCCGGCTACGCCCTGGCCTTCGGCGCCGTCGCCGTCGTCCAGTCGGCCCTGGCCACGGGCCTCGCGGTCTGGTTCCTCGGCCTCGACGTCACGGGCTCCCCCTGGCTCCTGCTGCTCGTGGCCCTCCTCGACGCCCTGCTCGGCACGGCGCTCGGCCTCTTCGTCTCGGCCTTCGCGGCCTCGGAATTCCAGGCGGTCCAGTTCATGCCGGCGGTGATCTTCCCCCAGCTCCTCCTCTGCGGCCTCTTCACGGCCCGCTCCACCATGCACCCCGTCCTCGAAGCCCTCTCCGACGTCCTCCCCATGTCCTACGCCGTCGACGGCATGAACGAAGTGCTCAAGCACACCGACATGACGACCAACTTCGTCCGCGACGCGTTCATCGTGGCGGGCTGCGCCCTCCTGGTACTGACCCTGGGCGCAGCAACCCTGAGGCGCCGCACCGCATGACGAATCGATGGTGATGGGGCGCCGGGGCGCAGCCCCGTGCCCCAGGGGCGCGGGGAACTGCGCGCCAAGCCCCCACCGTCCCGCAGCCGAAGAACCCACCCGGAGGTCCGGGCCCTCACGGCAGCAAACCCACCCCCGTCCGCCCAACGGACACCCCACCCCGCCCAACCCCCCAAGTGCGAGGATGACCCCAGGACGACGCACCCCCGGAGGGCACCCGCACCATGACCCAGAAAGTCGCAGTCCTCGGCACCGGCAAGATCGGCGAAGCCCTGCTCAGCGGAGTGATCCGATCCGGCTGGGCCCCCACCGACCTGCTGGTCACGGCCCGCCGCCCCGAGCGCGCCAGGGAACTCCAGGAGCGCTACGGCGTCACCGCCGTCACCAACGCCGAGGCCGCCAAGAACGCCGACACCCTGATCCTCACGGTCAAGCCGCAGGACATGGGCACCCTCCTCGACGAACTCGCCCCGCACGTCCCCGCCGACCGCCTGGTGATCAGCGGCGCGGCCGGCATCCCCACCTCTTTCTTCGAGGAGCGCCTGGCCGCGGGCACCCCGGTCGTCCGGGTCATGACGAACACCCCCGCCCTCGTCGACGAGGCGATGTCCGTCATCTCCGCCGGCAGCCACGCCACCGAAGCGCACCTCGCCCACGCCGAGGAGATCTTCGGCGCCGTCGGCAAGACGCTCCGCGTCCCCGAGTCCCAGCAGGACGCCTGCACCGCGCTCTCCGGCTCGGGACCGGCGTACTTCTTCTACCTGGTCGAGGCCATGACGGACGCGGGCATCCTGCTCGGCCTGCCCCGCGACAAGGCCCACGACCTGATCGTCCAGTCCGCGATCGGCGCCGCCGTGATGCTCCGCGACAGCGGGGAGCACCCCGTGAAACTCCGCGAGGCCGTCACCTCTCCCGCGGGCACCACGATCAACGCGATCCGCGAACTCGAGAACCACGGCGTCCGCGCGGCCCTCATCGCCGCACTGGAGGCAGCCCGCGACCGTAGCCGCGAACTGGCCTCCGGCAACAGCTAGAGACAGCGGGGCCGGAGCCACCGCCCCGGCCCGCCGCTCGCTCAACCCCTCCCCCTCCGGGACTTCAGCCGGCGGCCAGCAGCCCGATCGCCCGATACGCCGCGTCCACCCGAGGACGCGCCATCTCCCGGGCCTTTGCGGCGCCGTCGCGCAAAACCGCCTCCACATAGGAGGGATCCGCGCACAACCGCTTGTGCCTCTCCTGCACGGACCTGAGGAGTTCGATCACGGCCTCGGCGGTGTCCTTCTTCAATGCGCCGTACGACTCATAGGCGCCGCCCAGGGTTTCCGGATCCCCACCCTCACAGGCGGCCAGAATCTCCAGCAGGTTCGAGACCCCCGGCCGCGCCTCGGGGTCGTACACGACGTCCTGCCCGCTGTCGGTCATGGCCCGCATGATCTTCTTCCGTACGGCATCCGGCTCATCGAGCAGATAGACGACGCCCGGCCCCACGTCATCGCTCTTGCCCATCTTCGACGTCGGCTCCTGCAGATTCATGACCCGCGCCGCGACCTGCGGCCGCGTGGCTCGTGGCACCACGAAGGTGTGCCCGTAGCGCTGGTTGAACCGCACCGCGAGATCCCGGGTCAGCTCCACGTGCTGCGTCTGGTCGTCCCCGACCGGCACCTCGTCGGTCCCGTACGCCAGGATGTCCGCCGCCATCAGCACGGGATACGTCAGCAGGGACAGCCGCACACTCCCGCCCCGCTCCCGCTCGCGCGCGGCCTTCTCCTTGTACTGGATCATCCGTCGCATCTCCCCGTCGGTCGCGACGCACTCCAGCAGATAGGACAGCCGCGCGTGCTCGTCCACATGACTCTGCACGAAGACGGTGCACAGCTCCGGATCGAGCCCCGAGGCCAGCAACAACGTCGCCGCCTGCCTACTGAGCCTGCGCACCCGCCCCGGATCGTGGTCCACGGTCAGCGCGTGCAGGTCGACGACGCAGAACAGGGCGTCGGCCTGGTGCTGATCGACATGGGCCCACCGTCGCATGGCCCCGAGATAGTTCCCCAGCGTCAGATGCCCGGTCGGCTTGACCCCACTGAAGACCCGCGTCATCTCTCCACCTCCTGGTCGAGGCCGCCGCACCCGCCGGCCGGCTCCCCAGGAGGGAGACACAAAAACGGCCGCCGAGGCGGCGGCCGTTGAGTACATACGTGAGTACGGCCGCCGTCAGGCGGCCCACCACTGCTGGGTGCACGTACGTGTAGTCATGGCCCCGAGGTTACGCCTCCGGAGGGCATCCCGGGGCGGATTTGACACGCCCCTACCCCGTACGTAGTGTTCTCCGAGTTGTCCGACGTGAGCGCCGACCCCGGTCGGTCCCCGGACAGCCATTCCGCAACAAGCACTCAGCGAACGGCGACTCGTCGTCGGCTCGTTTTCATGCGTGTTTGCGAAATGAGGAATCCGCGTTCGAAAGAGCGCCACCCCGATTAGCTCGGGAGCCAGGAATCCGCTAAAGTCTCACTCGTCGGAACGGCCCAAGGGCCGGGAAGACAAGCCCCGCTGACTGGGAATCAGGCCCGAAAGGATCTGATAGAGTCGG